>CAYYDT010000014.1:0-12115 GCA_964470705.1 uncultured Gammaproteobacteria bacterium
GGTGAAATTGAAAATGGGGAAATGACGTTGAATGAAGTGGGAAGGATGATTGAAAGATGGTGGTTAAAAATACCAAAACGGTTTTATGGAACAGAAATTGACTGTTATCAGATAATGCCAAATCATGTTCATGCAATTGTGGTTTATTCGCAAAAAGGGCGGACACGTGGGTCCGCCCCTACAGGTTATTTGCCCGGGGGTTAACTATTTGGTATATTTAAATTAGGTAGCAAAATGACCAAAAAAGGTATTTTAGTATTAATCGGGGTTGTCGGCGTTATCGGTCTAATTGTATTTATTTTTACCGGCGATTTTGGTGACAGAAAAGCAGGTATTTCATTAGATTCTTATCCACCGGCGACAGTATACATTGACGATAGAGAAGCAGGAAGCACACCCTACGAAAATGATAAAATTAAGGCCGGAGAGACGAAGATAAAACTAGTTCCCCAGGGTGGAGATATATCAGAATTTTGGGAGCAGACGGTTTTTCTTGATCCAGGAACAGAGACATTTATCAGTCGAGAATTTGATACCAATCCGGAATTGTCAGGCGGCCGGCTGATTTATTTAGAAAAGACAAGTTTTCATGATAAAGCCGGGTTAATTGTTAATTGTACCCCGGACAATTGTTCAGTAAGTGTTGACGGTCAAATGCAAGGATTTAGTCCGCTTAATCTGGAAAACATTGGTGAAGGTGAACGCCGAATTTTAGTTAACGCTCCTGGCTACAAGGAAGTTGAGGTTATGGCGCGGACAATAAACGGTTACCGGCTGGTTTTAAAAGTAGATTTGGCAAGACAGGAAGAAACCACCTTAACTCAATTAACCCCCACCCCAAGTGAACCAGTTTTAGAGTCAGTAGTTACTATTGGGACAACACCAAACGGCTGGCTGAGGGTAAGGGACGGGCCGGGAACCAGTTATCCGGAATTGACCAAGGTAGATTCCGGTGAGGAGTTTCCTTTTATTGAGGAGGATTCCGGTTGGTATAAAATTGAATACGACCAGGGCAAACAAGGTTGGGTTTCCGCTGTTTACTCAACTAAATCTGATAAGTCTGAATGATTCTTTTTAATAATTTTTTTTAAGGTAAGAATTAAAAAAACAAATCCAACTCCAGCCATTAACAATGCCCAAACTTTTTGGCGGCTGTTAAGTTGTAAAACTATTGCTCCTAAGCCGGCTGAAAACAGCCAGTAAATAACAGCGATAATTGGTTTGGGGAAACCTGCTTTCAAGAACAAGTGGTGTAGATGTTCAGCGTCGCCCCAAACCGGTATTTTCCCCTGTGAGAGGCGGCGTATAATTGCCCAGAGGCCGTCAATCATCGGAATGCTTAAGGTAAGGATTACCGTGGCCAGTTTTGCCCCGGAAAGAATAGACAAAATGGCAACTAGCAGGCCGGCAAGACTTTTGCCGCTGTAGCCGGGCATTATCTTTTGAGGAAGAAAATTGTAAGGCAGAAAACCAAGGTAGGCGCCGGAAACAGCCCCGGCAAGTACGGTTACCGGCCATTGAGTAATATCTTGAATGAATCTTAAACTTAAAAGCCCGATAACAAAACTGGTGACAGCGATAAATCCGGGTAGTTGGCCGGCAATACCAGCTGACCAGCCAATAATGTTCATGCACCAAAGAATCCATCCCAGACTAATTAAATCAGCCAGGTTTAATGGGCCGAAATTTTGATTTAAGTTTATAATTCCGCCAAAAGGGTTAGTGATAAAATTTATTTTTATTCCGGAATTGATAATAATTACTCCGGCAATCATGTTGGTCAATAAACGAAGGTAAGGGTTAAGGTCAAAAAGATCATCTAAAACCCCAACCAGAAGAGTGAAAAGGGTTGCCATAAAAATAGCTTTTAAATGTGTGTCTGGAGTAAGGAAAAATAAGCTGACAATAAAAATTGATAAAAAACAACTGATGCCTCCGCCCCTGGGTATTGGTTTGTGGTGGGTTACATTTTTTCTTTCTAATTTTTTAGGGTCTTCCAGCCATTTGTTTTTTTTGAAAAACCAAATAACCATTGGGGTGGAGATTAGACTGATAATAAAAGAAAATACCAATGAAGTAAACAAAAGGTTCATTAAGTTGTTATTTGAATAATTTTAATTAAAGTAATCAAACAAAAAAATGAAAAAATTGCTGTTATTGCCGTTAAACAAAAACTGTAAAAATCGTCTTTGTCAACAAAAAGAGCGGCAATTATTGAGTTTATTATTAAAACCCCAAAAGAATAACCAGGCAAAGTAAATAAAGTTACCGGGTCTGCTAACTGGTTTTTGCCCCAAGGTCGCGAATAAAATAAAGGAACTTTTGGGGGAAGTCGGGAGAAGAATAATAAAATTATTATTATTTGGCCGGCAATAATAATAATTGATATTAACAGAGCCCTGGTTATGTTTTTCTTAAGCCATAAATGGCCGATTTTTGTCAGCAGACCAAATTTATTTTTCATTCTCTTTAATACTTTTTGGTTACCCAGTATTCAAGCCGTTTACCAAAAAGCAATTTTGTTTGGGCGTCCAAGCCGGGTAAAACTGACATAAATAAAGTCGCCACCGGCATTAACAGCCACTGTAATAAATATAATATTTTTTGCCAAAAAGATAAGTTTTTGTCTTTTTCCGGTTGGAGTTTCCAGTCAAGAATAATTGTTATTGCCAATGATATTAAACAAATAGTAAGTATAGTTTGGGAAAGTTTGGGCAGATTGTAACCAAGAGAGGTTTGAAAAAACTTTGGGTTAAGCAGGGGGGGCAAGGCGGCACCAAGAGTAAGTATAAACCAGTTAGTTGCCCAGAGGATATGGGTTTGAATAAGTTTGGCAGTCCTTAGTAGTCGAACAAGAAGGGGAATTTCTTTGTGATAAAGAGTTTTTTGAATCGCGTAAGGTATATCGGTTGCCCCCCACGCATGGCGCTGACATTGCAGGTAGCGGTTTTTTAATGCCTGCCAGTAGGTTTTTCCTTCTGGGGCATCAATGCTTACCGGGGCAAAAATTGGCTTAACGGTTGTTTTCCCTTTGGTGTGGAAAAAAGATTGTAAAAATATATGCCAATCTTCGGGGATAATATCAGTATCCCAATAACCGACGTCATTAAGGAGGCGGTAACTAAGCGAATAGGCAGAATGATTAAAAAATAAACCGTCTGGTTCCTGAAGGTGAGCTAAATAAATTATATTGCTGATTACACTAACAATTCTAATTGGTGCCGGAACTTGATTTAAATTGTTGTGTCCAAATATCGGCGCCTGCCAAAATCGGCTGTATCGGTTTTTAGGTTTGGCAAATTCATATGTTAGGGCACTAAAGTAGTTTGAGTTAAATCGGGCGTCAGCGTCACAACTAGTGACGGTTAATTTGTCAAAATCTATTACCGGGTTGCCGGTGAGTTTTTCTTTAGCTTTTTTAGCTGCCCATGCTTCATTAGAAGCTTTACCCTTGATCTCGCCGGCAATATCGGCTGGATGATAAGTCGCAAAAAGCTCAAAAAAACTGTTTTTGTAATTTGATATCAACTCTTCTGCTCTCTGTTTATGGCCCTTGGCTCTTTTTTCCATTGCCAGGACAACAATTAGTTTTTCCTCCGGTTTTAAATTTTTTTGATCAGCCAGAGAATTAAGATTTTTGGAAAGAGTTCTAACACTTTCGTCATAGTTGGGAATAATTACCATGTGTTTAATTTCCTGCCAATTGAGCCAACCGTCTTTTTTTTCAGCAGTATATTTTTCATGCCAATTGATTTTTTGATTTTGATCTATTTTTATATATCCCCTGATGCCCAAAAAAGCCGCTTTAAAAGATTGGTAAAGCCAGAAAATTAAAAAAGCAATAACAAAATAGGCAACTACACGGGGAATCAAAAAAGATCCCCATATTAAAAATAAAATAATATTCCAGGATATTAGGCCGGGGATCATTTCTAAAAATCGGTAAAATTTAGTTTTATTTTTTTTCATCTTTACACGTTTTTAACAAACATAGAATAATCGGTAAGTTATTTTATCATCTTTTACACCCGGGGAAAAAACGGCTGGGGGGTATTTATTTTGCCGGTAAATGTTTGACTGATTTTTTCGGCCGTTTCCGGCATAAAGGGTTTTAAGTTGTAGGAAATTTGGTGCAAATTAGCAATGATTTTTCTGAGTTGATCCTTTTGACTATCTTTATTTAGTTTCCAAATTTTTCTTTGGGTAAATTGTTGGTTGGTTGCTGAAATCCCATAAGATGATTTGTTCCAAATTATTTCTAAGGCTGTAGGCAGGTCAAAACTATCAAGTGCGGTTTCTAGACCATCAAATAATTTACCTGAGGTCTGGAGGTTAACTTTGAGGTTAATTTTCTCAGCCAAATTTGCTGTCCGCGACACCAAATTGCCAAGGCCATTGGCCAAGTCAGCGTTGTATTTTTGAATATACCGTTTAATACTTATGTTGGTGTCGTTGTGTACAGGAAAGGAAGAGGCAATTAGGTACCTGGCGCCGTCAACACCGAATTTGTCTGTCAATTCCTCCGGGGTAATTAAATTGCCTAAAGATTTCGACATTTTTTTTTCTTTCATTACATAGAAACTGTGAATAAAAGTTTTCTTGGGCAGATCTAAGCCGGCGGAAAGAAGTATTGCCTGCCAAATAACGGTGTGGAACCAAAGGATCTCTTTTCCCAGAATATGGACGTCAGCCGGCCAAAAATCTTTTTTGCCGGGAAGGAATTGAGTGGCGCTGTAATAATTAATTAAAGCGTCCACCCAAACATAAATAGTTTGGTGTTGATCCCAGGGAATGGGAATACCCCAATCAACTTTTGACCGGGAAAAGGAAATGTCATGGACGCCAGCTTTTAGTTTGGTTAAAATTTCATTTCTTTTTGCCTGCGGGTAGATATAATTGGTTTGGTCGTTTTCAATAAGTTTGATTAATTTTGGTGCATATTTAGTCAGCCGGAAAAACCAATTTTCTTCTTTTTGTTTGATTGTCTGCTCAGGTGGATGGAGCGGACAGCGGTTATTTTTCAGATCTGATTCAGTTAAAAATTTTTCACAGCCAATGCAATAAAGGCCTTGATAAGTGTCTTTATATAAATCCCCCTGGTCATAAATTTTTTGAATTATTCGGCTGACAACTTTTTGGTGGCGCTTATCAGTTGTCCGAATGAAATAGTCGTTGCTGATGTTTAAATTTTTCCAAACCTGTTCAAATCTAGGTGAAATCTGGTCACAGAATTGTTGGGGCGTCAAGGCCTTTTTTTCGGCTGCTTGGGTAACCTTTTCACCGTGTTCGTCAGTTCCAGTCAGGAAAAAAACCCGGTCGTTTATTAGTCGGTGGTAGCGGGCGATAATATCAGCGGCGATTGTCGTACAGGTGTGGCCGATGTGGGGTACGTCATTAACGTAGTATATCGGTGTCGTAATGTAGAAATTTTTGGGCATTTTATTTTTTCGGCTTTTTTTTAGCGCCGGACTTTTTAGTTGACGGCGCCTTTTTTGGGGAAGGGGTTTTTTCGGCTGGTAATTTTTTAGCCAGACTGCTTTTTAACCTGGCGGCTTTATTTTTATGGAAAATATTTTTTTTGGCCGCTTTATCTATTGCCGAATAAGCCTCTTTGAGGTTTTTCCGGCTGGGTTTGTTTTTAAACTTTTTTATTGCTTGCTTGGCAATTCTTTTTACCCGCAGGTTAAATTTTTTCTTACGTTGTTGGTTTCTTAAGGCTTTTGCCGCTGATTTGGTTACAGGCATAGGGGTATTTTATCATCTGGTTGCTGGAGTAGCAAGGAATTTGTTATACTGGCAAAGATGATTAAGTCTATATTCAAAAACGGGTCAAGGATCTTTTCTAAAAAACAATCAAGTATATTTTCGGCGGCGGCGACGTTGGGATTAGCTTTCAGCGCCTCTGCATTTTTAGGCATTTTGCGCGATCGGCTTCTTTACGCCGAGTTTTTTTCGTGCTGTGCCGGAGAGTTGGATGCTTACAACGCTGCTTTTAGGATACCGGATATTGTTTTTCAGTTGCTGGTACTTGGTGCTTTATCGGCAGCATTTATTCCGGTTTTTAGCGAAGAGCTTGATAAAAACTCAAAAAAAGCCTACCAAATTGCTTCCTCGGTTTTAAACCTGCTTTTAATAGTATTCTTAGTCTTATCAGTTTTTATTATTTTATTTTCTAGGCCGTTATCAAATTTGGTTGCTTCCGGTTTTAATTCTTACCAAGTAATTTTAATGAGCCAATTAATGAAAATTATTGTTATTTCGCAGTTATTTTTCTTGCTTAGCAACTTTTTAACCTCAATTTTACAAACATATCAACGATTTTTAGTTCCAGCCTTGGCCCCAATGGTTTACAACTTAAGTATTATTGCCGGTATTAAGTTTTTATCACCTCATGTTGGAATTTGGGGGCCGGCGCTTGGTGTTTTGGTTGGTGCAGTTTTTCATTTTTTAATTCAACTGCCTTTAGTAATTAACATTGGTTTCAAGTACTTTCCTTTAATCAATGTTGAACTTATCGGGGTAAAAAAGATGCTTTCCTTAATGCCGCCCCGGACACTAACTTTGGCGATAAGGGAATTTCAGGCAACGATAATCTTAATAATTGCTAGTGGTTTAACTACCGGTTATTTATCTCTGTTTTACCTTGGTCAGAGGTTAACCAGTTTTTTTTCCAGGGTGTTTGGTTTAACTATTGGTCAGGCTTCTTTGCCGGTTTTGTCACAGGAAGCCAGTAAGAATCGGCTGTCAGAATACAAGAAAACACTTTTTAATTCTTTACTGCAAGCACTTTTTTTAGCTTTGCCGACAGCGGTTATTTTTCTAATTTTAAGGGTTCCCTTGGTGCGTTTGGCTTACGGGGCAGAGAATTTCCCTTGGCGGGCGACCTTAATTACTGGTCAGATCATTGGATTTTTGGTGCCTTTAATAATCTCAGAAACGATGAATGATATTTTGGGCCGAGGTTTTTACGCCTTTCAAGATACAAAAACACCGTTAATTGTTTCTTGGGCGTCTTTGTTAATTTTTATCCTTGTTGCGGTTGGTGCTGGAACCTTTTATCAAATCAGTGTGGTCAGTTTGGCGGTTGCCGCCAGTGTTAGTAGTTTAGCTCAGTCGCTGATGCTCATGGTTTTACTTTTCAGGCTGATAAAAGTTAAGGTTTGGAAGAGAATCCTCATTCCCTTATCGAAGATGATTTTTTCCAGTTTTTGGACAGCGCTTGTTGTCTGGGGATTATTAAGGGGATTAGACAGTTATGTTTTTGATACAACCAGAACCCTAGACTTGATCGGCTTAACGGCAATCAGCGGTTTGGCTGGTCTCATCGTTTACTTGGGCTTAAACCTTTCCTTTCAATTAAAAGAAGCAAGAGCAATTATCAGGTTGATCAAACCAGTTTTAGGTTGGCCGCGGACCAGTCTGCCCTTATTGGAACTGCCGCCGAGACCGGAATAAACTAAAATTTGGTTTTGACACTCAGTGTAGAGTTTAATATACTGAAGTAATGCCGAAAAAAGAAATAAGTTTATTACCCGACAAAAATGCAGTTAGGACTTTAGGCGATAAGTTTGTCAAGTGGGTATTATCGGTTGGTAAATATATTGTAATTTTCACCCAGCTGATTGTTATTAGCGCCTTTCTTTCTAGGTTTTGGCTGGACCGGACAAACACGGATTTATCCGATAGAATAAGGCAGCAGCGGGCGATTTTGACCAGTTCGCAGACTTTTGAGCAGCAGTTCCGTTTATTCCAGACCCGGTTGGTAAAGATTGATAACAGTATTAATAAAGGGGGTAAACCGCTGGAGGCATTAATCGCTGTTTCAGAAAGTATGCCGCCGGATGTTCTTTTAACCGAATTTAGTTTTACTAAAAAAGATGGTTCTCCTCAAGCTAATTTGAAAACACAAGTTTTTTCGGAAGTTGGCTTGGCTGAATTTACTGATCAACTACTTGATCGGTCCGAAATAAGTTCAGTTCAAATAGGAGCGATTGAAAAAGAAGAAGGAAAGGGCGGTATGACAATCCATTTTACTGTTAATTTTATTATTTCTGAAGAGGCCGATGGAGAAACCTAAATTAAAAGACCAGCTTAAAAAATATCAAGATAGTGCCAATAAAAAACTTGATCAGTATGTACAAGACAAAGAAAATTGGCGGTATTTGGAAGTTATCATTACTTTGGCATCGGTAACCTTCTTTATTGTTTTTGCAATTAGGCCGACGGTTGTTACAATTACCGGCTTAATCGGGGAAATTAATGAAAAAAGGGAGTTAACCCAAAAAATGCAGCAAAAAATAGATACTATTATTATTGCCCAAGAAGAATTTGCTTTGGTTCAGGGAAACAGGGACTTACTTGAAAGTTATTTGCCAACCAGGTATTCGATAAGTCAAGGTATAGCTCAGGTAGCCGGAATATCGATGGATAATGGCCTGCCCTTAAAACATGTTGGGATGGACAGCATAGAAAATATGGTAAACCCGACTAAAGATTTTGCCAGCTTGGAATTTGATTTTTCTACCGGTGGAAGTTATCAGCAGTTAAGGTCATTTTTAATGGACATAGATGCGGTCAGGAGATGGATTGACGTAAACCGTTTTGAAATAAGTGTAAATGATGACAAAGACACCCCGCCTGGATTTTTAAAGTTTAATTTCCAAGGCGGTCTAAATTATTGGTTTGATGAAGTTTATGAGCAGAAAAAAAATAATTAATAGGCGGATTGTTTGGTTGGCAGTGCTGACACTAGTCACTGTTTTAATTTGGGTGTCCCTTGATAGTTACCACCAATTGGTAAGGCGAGATCGGACAGATGATGTAACTCAATTGTTAACGCCTTTAAATCCCGATTTAGAAAGCGAAGTTT
The DNA here is from genome assembly GCA_964470705.1 of uncultured Gammaproteobacteria bacterium. Classification (GTDB taxonomy): domain Bacteria; phylum Patescibacteriota; class Microgenomatia; order UBA12405; family JAHJSD01; genus CAYSLZ01. The sequence continues at coordinate 8,870 of CAYYDT010000014.1, forward strand.
TGGATAAAATTAAACAGCGGCGTGAATATCAAGTTGAGGATGTCGAGGATTTTTTGAAACCCGAAATAGAACCAACCCCAACTGTTGTTGAAGAAACAGAGGAGGAAGATCTTTTAGAGGAATTAAACCCGCCGGAATTGGAAGAAGAAAATGATTGAAAAAAAAATCCCGACTCTTTTAGGTGTTCTATCGGTTTTAGGCTTATTATCTGTTTTAACTTTAGTTCAGGGTGGTTCAAGTTTTTTTACCCGCGGGCAGGAAGATATTTCCCCCCAAGAAGTGAGAATAACCAATATCACTGAACAATCATTTGTTGTCTCTTGGTATACCAATGAACAAACAACTGGTTTTCTTAGATTAGATCGTCCTGATCAGCGAACAGTTGTTGACTTGCGTGATCAACCAGGTGATTTAGGCAAATATGACACCCACTATATTGTAGTTGACAATCTCAATTCGGACACAGATTATGAGTTTACAATTAATTCCGGTGGTCAAATTTTTTATGAGCAGGCGAAAAGTTCATATAAAACTAAAACAGCAAAGGCTGATCCCGGCCAAGTGCCAATGGCTAATTTGGCTTCCGGTAAAGTGGTTACCAGGGATGACCAGCCAGCCCAAGGAGCAATAGTTTATGTTAACATCCCGAATATTAGTCCCTTATCTGCCTTAGTTACCTCTAAGGGCAATTGGGTTGTTCCTTTAGCCCAGGCTTATTCTAGCGTTTTAATGTCCCGGGCTGATTACCGGGAAGGTGATATCGTTGAGGATATCGAAGTACAGGCTGGCCAAATGGGTCGGGCTACTGCTTTGGTTTTTACTAAAAACGATGATCCGGTTCCGTTGATAATCCTCGGTGAGAATCATGATTTTACTGTTGGAGAATATGCTGGCCAACAGCCAAAAGAAGAGGATTTTTCGTCCCCATCTCTGCCTCAGCAGTCAAGGTTAAGAGACCAAGATTTAGAAATTAAGGACAGCAAAGAGTTTCGGATTATTAATCCCGATAACAATGAGACAATAAACATTTTGAGGCCCCAAATTTTTGGAGAAGGCCCAGCCGGTGGCAAAATTGAGATTATTCTTCAGTCGCCGGTTAAGTTTGAGGCGGATTTAGAAATAGGGCCTGACGGGGAGTGGAAATGGACGCCTCCTCAAGATTTGTCTCCCGGGCCTCACACATTGAAAGTAAATTATATTGACCCACAGACCAATGAAGAGAGCAGTTATATGAGAACGTTTGTTTTGTCTGCTAGTACAGATGATGTTCAACCGGCTTTTAGCGCTACTCCCTCTGGGGCGACGGCAACGCCGCAACCGACTAATACACCTCAACCGACTAATACGCCCCAGCCGACGCCGACAGATACGCCGGAGCCGACCGCTCCGCCAAGGAAAACTCGGCCGTCTACTGAATCCGGGGTGCCTGAGCCTGGGTTTTTAGGTCCGACATTAATTTTTTTGGGAGGTAGTTTAATTGTCTTTTTGAGTTTAGTCCTATTATAGTGTATTCTTAGATTAAATAATTTAATGAAAAAGAAAACCATTTTTGTTTTTCTCTTTATTTTTCTGGGTCTTGTTAGTTTGGTTGGAGCAATCTTTTTAGTACAAAGAGAACAGGAAACAAGAAGAAGAGCAGCTGATATCGACGTAACCGAGGATAGCGAAAAAGACCAAGAAGGAAACCAAGAAGACCAAGAAGGTGATCAAGCCGGTGAGGACGAAGACTACCGGTCGGCTGATCTTGACTGCACATACAACTGTCTGGACATATATGCACTTAACTCTGACGGCAATAAGTTATCTGGTACGAAATTGGAAAAATTAAGTCCGCAGGAAATTTGTTTTCAAGTTGAAGGCTGGACTGATTGCGACCAAGGTATTAACCAGGCCAGGTTTAAGCTTGTCGATGTCGGCGATTGGCAGTGGGGAGAATATGTCAGCAAAGAAAAAGATCCGGGCAGCAATGGTGTTTTTTATTACTATCAATGGTGTTATGACTTTAGCGAGACAACTGAACCTTGTTATGACATTGATGCCCAGGTTTGCGTGGAGGGCAATTGCCGATGATTAAAAAACCAATTTTTCTATTTATTGCCGGAGTATTGATCGCCTCATCAATCTTTGGCGGAGTTTTATTGGTTAAACAACAACAAGAATTCAGGAAAGAAGTTGCCGACTGTTCAGGTTGGTGTAATAAAGACGGATGTGGCAATGATTGTCCGGGTATTTGGCCAGTATCTTTTTATTGTAGCGGGAGGTCCCACAGTGCATGCAATGAGCTTCATGGAAGTTTTTTGGGTTATGGTGTCCCTGCTGGGTCAATAAGGTATGGACAGAATGTGAAAGTTAAAAAAGATGGTAAGGAAATTTATATTTCTTCCTGGTGTACCACTGTCCAGGCAGATAGTAATGCTCCTGGTTCAGAAGCAATCGTTGTCTTTATTGGTGATAATGGTGAATATTGTGTTGAAGGCACTGGTTGTAACCCAGACAGTTTGGATTGGGATTGTAGTCAAACAACACCAACGCCAACTCCGACCGAGATACCGACTAAGACCCCGACGCCGACGCCAAAAACTTTAGATTGCGGAGAAACTGGCTGTAAAGACGATGAGGATTGTTCAGGTGATCATGTTTGTACTTTTGCTTACCCTGGGGTCCCGGTGTATGTTTGTTCAATCCCCAATCCGGAACCAGACTGTACTGAAGATCCTACTTGGGAGAATTGTTGCACCCGACCAACAATAACCCAAACACCGACGCCGACGAGAACTCAAACACCGACGCCGACGAGAACTCAAACACCGACGCCGACAAGAACCCAAACGCCGACGCCGACGCCGACACCGCCCAAGGACACTGGTACACCGACGCCGCCAAAGGATACCGGCACACCGACACCGACGCCGCCAAAGGACACCGGCACACCGACGCCGGTTTACGGCTGTCAGTGTACTACGGCTGAAATTTATGATAAAAATTGGAATTTAATCGTCAACCGCCAATCCGGCTTACTTGTTGACCCGTCAAGAATCTACAACCAGGAAGTGTATCTGGTGGTCAGGGGGTCAACTGATCATCCGACAGGAATTTCCAAAGCCAGATTTAGGGTGAATGGCGGCACTTGGATGGAAACAACCAACAAAAATGACAAGGGTTTTTATCTGCCTTATACATTTACTGACTACGGTAATTTCAGGGTGGAGGCAGAAGTTTATAATTCTCATTTTGGCTGGAAATAAT
>CAYYDT010000015.1:0-11921 GCA_964470705.1 uncultured Gammaproteobacteria bacterium
TTGGAAAGTACGGCAAGTTTTTAGCCTGCGACCAATTTCCGGAATGTAAATACACTGCTGATTTTAAAGAAAAAGCAGGGTTTGCCTGTCCAAAATGCGAAGCGGATGTGGTGATTAAAAAAACAAAAAAGGGAGCCAAGTTTTTTTCCTGCTCCCGGTGGCCGTCATGCTCCTGGTCTTCCTGGAAAAAACCGAAGAACTAATTTTCCGCTCTTCTTTGTTGAACATAATCTCGAAGCTCACCAGGAGACATATTTGATATTTTGTTATATTCATCTAATGCCTCAAGGTCTGTAATTACTTTGCTCAAGTGTTCATTCCTCTCGCTCTCCCCTCTGTTTCTACCCATTCTTGTTGCGACTTTTTCCACAGATCGACTGGCGGCTCTTCTTCCCCACCAAGGACGGTCTTCACTTACTGGCATAGCAATTATTACTTCCTTATGTTTTCGAACAGGAACGGCTCTAAATAAATCTTTTCCGTCTGATGTTTGAAGGCCTGTTTGATGAAAAGTATGCTTTACCCCCTCAGGTAATTCTTCTGCTTGTTCGCGGGTAACTAATGTTCCGGGTAAACGCTTGTTTCTCTCCTCGATCTCGGCTTCTACTTGTTCAATTGTGTACCCCCGGCATCGTATCGCTTCCATACACTCTTCTTCTTTTTCAAATTTATCTGATTCAAGTACCTGGCGCCTTAAAATTTCAAATTCTTGGTCTCTCATTTTTCCAATTCAATATATAGTGTCCTATATTATATCATTACGTCATTAATTAGCAAACTAAAAAAACTAGTTACGCCAACGAACAGTACTTTGTCTATCTTCCCAATCAGTAATCGCTTTCTCCGTAGGTCTATCCACACTCTGTCTTCGCGATTTAGACCTTGCCTGCTGTCTCTCCGCCCTTATATCAGCAGTTTCCCACTTATTTCCACGTAAAATTAAACATCCTTTTCTCTTATCACATATATGGCAACGATTCCCGATTCCTTCACATTTCATAACTTGATTTTAAATATTATAGTCTATCCTATATCAGATTTGCCCTTTTTTGAAAATCTTACATCTTGCTGAAGCCTGTCTACATGACCGAGACCTATTTTCCCTTGATTGCTTATCTGTCCCCCGGCACCTAACGGTCTTGTTCTTTTCAAAATAGCCGCTTCTTCCCTAGAAAGAACACCATCCTCTGACAACTGCTCTTTTTGCTTGAGCATTTCTATGCGATGTTCATCTGCTTTTGCTCGTCTGAAACCTTCATAATATTCTCTTTTTGTCATTACACACCTCCTTTTCTGCTTCTACTTTCTTTTTTCATAAATCGATGTTCTGTTGCTCGATTAATTTCCCGCCTTTTATTTCCCTGACATAAAATACCCCTCCCCTCACACCTTGTCCTCTCCTTACTCCAATCATCAACAATTTCAGAATTAATTAAATAGCCATCGTCATCAATGGCTTGCCTCCAAATATTCATTGGGACATTTCCCCATGGTGTGTTATATTTTATCTCATTTTCCATATTTTTCTAGTTAAAATAATTAACTTAAAAAATTTCTAGAACATCTTCTTCGGTTAAGTCTTCATGCATAAAATCCACAAATTCTGGCGGCTCAATTATTTTTCCGCCAACTCCGGCTGTTCCTCTTATTGTTGGTAAACTTTCACTTAGTTGACCATTTATTCTAAGCGAAATATCTTCTACTTCTCTACCTGATTCAACTAATGTAATTTTTCTATTTATTTCAGACACAAATTATCACCTCCCTTCTAAAATATCAAATCTTATAATAAATGTCAAGCGGATGAGAGTAGTTTCTCTAACTTGACTAGTTTCGATTGGCTGGAATTGCGTGATTTAATTTCGATTGATTGTTTGTCAGTTGTCCGGGCGGAGACAACCAGCCGGTAAGGACAGCCGATGAGGTCGGCGTCGGCAAATTTTTCGCCGGGGGCGGTATCAACCCGGTCGTCATAAAGAACTTCCTCGCCAGAATCGGTAAGTTTTTGATAAACACTTTCACTAAATTGACGAACGTCATTTTGGTGGTGATCGAGGCCGACTAAGTGGTATTTGAACGGGGCGACAGTTTCCGGCCAGATAATCCCCTGGTCGTCATGGTGGGTTTCAACAATCAAGGCCATTGTCCGACCGATGCCGATGCCGTATGACCCCATCCAAAGAAATTTATCCTCGCCGTTTTTATCCGTATAAGTGCAGTTTTGGGGCTGAGAATAAACATGACCGATATTAAAAACATGCCCCCACTCATATGCCTGTTTTTCATGCAGTTTGCCCTTTTTGCAGGCGGCGCAAGTGTCTCCTTCTTTAGCATCGACAATGTCGGCCAAATGGTCATATTGAAAATCACGACCGTAATTGACATTAATAGAATCAGTTTTTTCTTCTTTTTGACCGCCGATAAAGTTTTTTACTTTAGTTAGTCCGATATCACCGACATAAACCGCCCCCTTCTCGCCCCAGGAGTGGACATAACCATGTTTGGTGCCTAATTTTTCTAAATCTTTTTCATCTGCCGGTTCTAACCGGCTGACACCTAAATACCGGGCTAGTTTTGATTCATTGACATCCTGGTCGCCTCGAAGAGAGGCGATATATAATTTGCCGTCACTGGTTTTGTAGACAACATTTTTCAAATAGCGCCATTCCGGCTCAGCGTAGTGCTTGAGATTATCTTCCATCGTCAATACCCATTCCGGCTGGTCAATAATTTGAAATTCTTTTAATTTCTCGTCTGGATTTTTTTCGTCACGGACAAACTCTGCTTTTTCCTGGTTGGCAGAATAACCGCAGTTATCACAAACCAAATAAACATTATCGCCGTGGTCGGAGTCAACCATGAATTCATGCGAAACCGCTCCGCCGATTGCACCGGAATCTGCCAAAACCGGGGTTGGTTTTAAATCCAGTTTTTCGGCAATCCGTAAATAAGCATCGTAGTAATTCTGATAACTTTTTTGAAATTGTTTTTCGTCAGCGGCAAATGTGTAAGCGTCTTTCATCATAAATTCCCGCACCCGAAGCAGACCGCCTCTAGGCCGTTTGTCATCGCGGAACTTTTTTGAAAACTGATAAATTTCAATCGGCAGGTCACGGTAAGACGGCTGAAACATCTTTACTAATTCAACCATCATTACTTCTGCTGTCGCTCCTAAAGTAAAGGTGGTTCCGTAATGGTCGTCAACTAAAAGCATCTCTTCACCGAAAATCTCTGCCCGGTCGGTTTTGTTCCATATTTCCAGAGGATGAAGCGTCGGCACTTCTAATTTTTGACAGCCAATCAATTTCATCTCCTGGTCAATAACCCGGTATATTTTTTCCCATACCCGCATACCTAAAGGCAGAAAAGCCCACCGGCCGGTGGTAAATCGGCGGATAAACCCAGCTTGGTAAAGATATTTGTGGCTGGGGATTTGAGCGTCAGCAGGTATAGTTTTTTGACTCTTGGCAAAGAGGTCAGTGTAACGCATGGAATATTATAACAGAAGTTCGAAACGCTCAAGAAACTCGAAAGGCTCGAAGGGACCGGAGACGCAACCTAAAGGTTGCTAGTACAAGAGTGAAGAAAGAATTTGCAGTAGCGCGCTTTAGCGTGCGTCTAAACGTAAACTAAAGTTCTAGGGCGTTGGGGCTGGCTCTTCATACCGGCCTTCGTATCGTTCGATGATTTCTTTGGCAACCGGGGCAGCGTCAGTTGCTCCACCGCCGCCGCGCTCTAGCAAAACAGTAATTACTACTTGATCTGGATTAACACCGTCCGAGGAATCACTTGGCAACACCTCGGTGGTGTTACTTTTTGGCTGGTAAAACAAAGTAAACCAAGCGTGAGTATCCTTAGTTGCCTTGCTGATTTCCGCAGTGCCGGTTTTGCAGCCAAGTTCACCGCCGTCAAAATCAAAAAAAATACTCGCCGTCCCCCCTGGCCGACAGGCGGCAATCATTCCTTGTTTAATCAACTGAATATGGTCCTTGGAAATATCCAGGCTGCGACAATAATTTTTACCCAAATCACTTCCTTCAGTATAGTTTAAGCCAAAATGCGGCGAACACAACTTCCCTCCGTTGGCAATTACTGCTGTTTCTAAGGCCACCTGTAACGGTGTTGCTGTTAAATCACCTTGGCCGATAGCAGCATGGTAAGTGTTTCCTAAAAACCAAGATTCACCTTTTGCCTGCTGTTTCCACTTTGGGTCAGGAAATAAACCGCTTACCTCCCCGGCTAAATCAACCCCGGTTTTCTTGCTAAAATTAAATTTTTCCGCCCATTTGACCAAAGAATTAATTCCCAGCCACTCGCCGACTTTGTAAAAATAGATATCGTTTGACCGCTGAATTGCCTTAACCAAATCAACCATGCCGTCGGTCCGGCCGTGGCTGGTCCAATACCAATTAGCATAGGTCCATTGGCCGACTCTCAGAACTCCGGTGTCTTCTACTTTTTTATCGGCATCTATAACCCCTTCTTCCAAACCAGCGGCGGCAGTGACTATTTTAAAAGTTGAACCCGGCGGGTAAACACCGCCGATCGCCCGGTTGAGGATGGGAAACTGGTCGTCATTTAAAATCTCGACGATTTTTTTTTCGTTCCGGTTAGTTGTAAATAAATTCGGGTCAAAAGATGGGTAAGAGGCCATTGCTAGAATTTCACCATTGTCAGGGTTAAGAATAATCGCTGTTCCTTTTTTTCCTTCCATTGCCTGCCAGACTGATTTCTGCCAATCTAAATCCAGACTAGTTATCAAATCGCTGCCTGGAACCGGGTCCTTTTTACCCAATTCTCTAACTACTTTTTCATTAACCCCAACCTCAATAATTCTTCTGCCGTTTTCACCCCGCAACCAATGGTCATAAAACTCCTCTAAACCGCCGCGCCCCTTGTAAGTACCAAACATTGATGACGCTTGTTCAACTTCGTCTTTGTCTGCTTCACCAATATAACCAGTTAAATGGGCAGTCATTTCACCAAATGGGTATTCCCTAACCCAGTTTTTTATAACTTCACCACCTCTAGCCTCAAGATCCAGCGCCTGTTGACGAGTAATTTTTTCTCCGGCCAAATTAAAATAGGAAACGCTGTTTTGGGCTAACTCCTCACCAGTAGAAGTTAAAATTCTTCCCCGGGCAGAGGGAGTATCAATAATCCGAACACGATTATTATCAGCTAAATTTCGATAATATGCACCGCGGACAAGCATTAAATCTACTGCCCGGGTTAAAAAAACACCAAAAATGACAATAAGCAACCAACGTAAAAAAAATAAATTTTTCATAATTAAATTATTTTGAATTTTTAATCACTCCTACCGTAACCATTGGTGACAAATCTACCGCCCAATCTATTTTTACTTTTTGAAAAATTTTATCTTCAGAAGGAAAAACTTGGCTGATTTTTCCTATCCAAAAAATATCGCCGCTTTCTACGATAACTCCAACCCAATTACCAACTGCCACTTTCTGTTTGTCCAATATTTCTTCAACGTAAAGATTTTTATTTTCACTAACTAATATACCTTCGCCAATTATTTCAGACTCACCGGCAGAAGTCGTCTGATCCGGCCAAATTTTTACCGGCAGCTTTGTCTGCGGTGAAATTAATAAATTGACTTTAGCTGTTTTTCCAAAAATCTCAGCGATTTTGCCAAGATAAAACGGACCAGAAACTACAGAAGCAGAAACTTCTATTAAATCCGGATATTCCAATGAAACAATCGCTTGATCCCGGCCAACACTAATTATTTTAGCTAAATCAAAATTAGTTTCCGGTTTGGTTTCTGCCCCCAATAAGCGCCTGGCCTGCCTGTTTTCATCTTTTAATTCCGCCAGATCAGCTAAACAACCGGCCAGTTGTTTATCAAGCGTATCTGTCTTCTCACCCCCAGCAGTCAGCGATGAGTAAAGCCCACTTCTCCAACCCATAATTAAACTCATCTCATCTTTCAACCAATCCAGCCAGCCTAAGTAGTTCAACCCCAATAGTAGAAAGGAAAACAGAATAAAAATTACAATTTTTTTCATTTTAAAGAGTGAATTTTAATCTTTTTCAACAATTTCGGGTTGCCAACTAATTTTAAACAACCGTTGACAACTCCAGCGGTTGGGTTTTTGGTCATCCAAACCGGCATTTTCGTTTCCTGCTCAATTAATTTTTCTAAACCACTCAACTGGGCGCCGCCGCCGCTTAAAACAATCCCGTGGCGGGCAATATCAGCCGTTAACTCCGGCGGAGTTTCTTCAAGCAGTTCATTTAAAACTAACATTATCTCTTGAATTACCGGCGATAATGCCTCACGAACCTCTTCTCTATCAACAACGATCATTTTAGGCAGGCCGTTTTCCAAATTTCTGCCTTTTACTTCCATTTTATCTTCTTTTTTGCCCCCATCTTCTATTAAAACACTGCCTAATTTTATTTTTATTTTTTCGGCCGTCGGCAATCCAATTAAAACTCCATACTTTACCCTTAAAAAATTAGCCAGCACCTCATCCATTTGGTTTCCGGCTATTTTCAAACAACGGTTAAGAACAATACCCCCCAATGAAACAACCGCTAATTCAGTTGTCCCACCGCCAATATCAATTATTAAATTACCTGCCGGCTTGTCAACAACCAAACCTGAACCGATAGCTACTGCCATAGGTTCTTCAACCAGATCAATCTGTCCAATTCCTGCCTGAGAAGCAGCAGAACTGACTGCCCTTTTTTCTACTTCAGTGATCCCGGTAGGTACTCCAATAACCGCGCTTGGTTTTAAAAACCTTGGAATTCTGCCCGGCAGTTCGTTTGTTAATTTAACTAGGTATTCTAAAAACTCAACTGTAGCGTCAAAATCAGCAATTGCACCTTGGTTAAGTAAATCGATCACTTTTATCTGCTGCGGCTCCTTGCCAACCATTTCTTTTGCTTTTATGCCATACCCAACAATTTCACCTGGCTTACCGAGTTTCCTCACCCGGCGGGCAATTAATGTCGGTTCCTCAAGAATAATCCCTTTCCCTTGAACACCAACCAAGGTATTACAAGTACCTAAATCAATTGCCAGTTTAAGCCGCAGATTACTTATCATAATTAGTCTATTATAATATATAAAGCAATTGTCATTCCAAGGGGGTGCTTCGAGTTCGACAGGCTCACCCTTAGGGTGACGGCAATAAGTATGAAAAATTTAAACAACATAATTTTCTGGGCGTACGCCGGTTTAGTCTTTTTTGTTCCGATTGTTTTTACCCCCTGGAACTCTGAGTTATTTGAATTTAATAAAATTGTTCTTGTTTATTTTTTAACCACAGTCATCACTTGCGCCTGGCTGATAAAAATGGTTTTAGCAAAAAAATTTATTTTTCGAAAAACTTTCTGGGACATTCCCCTCCTCCTTTTTTTAACCAGTCAGACCATTTCGACTATTTTTTCAATTGACCAGCTGACCAGCATTTTGGGTTATTATTCAAGATTTAACGGCGGGCTTTTGTCAACACTTTGCTACACCATCCTTTACTGGGGTTTTGTTTCCAATATAAGCAAAAAAGATATTAATCGGCTGATTAAATTTACCTTTGCCAGCGGCTTTTTAGTTGGAATTTACGGAATTACCCAGCATTTAGGCATTGATAAAAAATACTGGGTCCAGGACGTCCAGCACCGGGTGTTTTCCAGCCTTGGCCAGCCAAACTGGCTGGCCGCTTACCTCAACATTCTAATATTTCTGGCCCTAGGTCAGAAATCTACTATTTACTATTTACTATTTACTATTTACTATATTACTCTCCTCTTCACCAAATCACGGTCTGGATTCCTCGGTTTTATCATCCCTTTTGGTATTTTAATTATTCATACTCTAGGGACAAGTCGCAGCTTGTCCCTTCGACTTAAAAAATTAGGCGGTGTCACTGCAATCACTCTTATTCTCTCACTCCTCATCGGCATCCCTTTCTCTTTCAAAGACAAACTAAATATTTCTTTCCTTTCGGATTCTCCCAACTCGCAACCCGTAACCGATAACTCTTCAAACCCTTTGAACATTACTCCAAGCTCCGATATCCGAAAAATTGTCTGGCAGGGAGCAATCGATCTCTGGAAGCAAAATCCGGTTAGCGGCACCGGCGTTGAAACTTTTGGTTATTCATATTACTGGGTCCGACCGAAAAGCCATAACCTAACCTCTGAGTGGGACTTTCTCTACAACAAAGCCCATAACGAATTTCTTAACCTGGCAGCGACTACCGGCAGTCTGGGTTTGGCAACCTATCTAATATTAATTTTCACTGTATCCATATTTGCAATCAGAAACTCCCTGGGTTCTATGTTCTATATTCTATGTTCATTGGTAATTACCAACTTTTTTGGTTTTTCGGTTGTCACCACTTCCCTTTTTTTCTTTCTTTTACCAGCTGTTTCTTACATTAAGACGAAAGAGATAAACGAAAGACAAAACGGACCTCGTCGCCTTGACCGATTAACTGGCATCTTCATTTTTCTCATCATTACCATCTTTTTATTCTTATTTTCCTGCATTGCCCGCTATTGGCTGGCTGATATAAATTACGCCAAAGCAAAAAAACATCTTAAGGTCGGTTTGATGATAACCGGATTTGAACAGTTAAACAGAGCCGTTAAACTCAACCCCCTTGAACCTAACTTTTACTCCGAAAGAAGTATTGCCCACGCCAAACTAGCCGCTTATTTTATTCAGCAAAACCAGAAAACTGAAGCTGATAAACACGTTCAACCGGCAATAAACAACTCCTCTAAGGCATTGAAAATTTCACCCTATCACCTTAACTTTTATAAAAACCGAGTTCATGCCTATTATTATTTGGCTGTCTATGACCTTGATCTGCTTCAAGAGGCAATAATGACACTGAAAAAGGCAGCAGAATTGGCACCGACCGATCCAAAAATTCCTTTTAATCTCGGCCAAATTTATCAAACTCTTGACCAAAAAAAAGAGGCAAAAAAATATTATCAAAAAGCTTTAGATTTGAAACCGAATTACCAAAAAGCAGCGGTAGCGATAGAAGAGTTATGAGTTATAAGTTATGAATTTCAAATTACCTATTACTTATTACTTATTACTGATTACTTTCTCAATATCTATTTCTTCAAGACCCTTTTCGGTATCCTTAAAAATTTTTCCGTTGTCTTCTTTAATAAAGTCAATGAATAAGACTCCTTTTAAATGGTCTAATTCGTGCTGAAAAACAATCGCCGTTAAACCCTGAAGGATTTCTTCTTTTGCCTCCAGCCGGCCATTTGTCAACGTCTGATAACGAACATTAACTTCCATCCACCGTTTAACTGTTCCATAAAGATTAGGAAAAGACAAACAACCTTCATAAAAATTCTCTCGGTCGCCATTATGTGTGTAAACCTGAGGATAAACTTTTTCTTTATCAAAAGTGTCGATTATCTGGGGATTGATATAGATATTTATCGAGTCAGATTCTTCTGAGTGCTGATTTTCAGTTTGATCAATGCCAAAAACGGCTAAGTTTTCACCAACCTGTGGAGCGGCTAAACCTAAACTATTTGTAACTTCATTAAGCACTGATTCCAACTGGCCAACAACTTCTAAAAGACGGTCATCTACTTTTTTAACTTTTTCACATTTCTGGCGTAAAATTTTATCCGGATACTCGACAATCATTTTTCTCTTTCTTCCGGCGGCTGGTAAAACATCTCGCCCTTGCGCTTCATATCCTTAATACACCGAGTGCACAAGTATTGGGTAACTTTATTCCCCTGCTTGGTGTAGTAGGTTTTTCTTTGAATATTCGGTTTAAATTTCCGAATAGACTTGTTCTCGGCGTGAGAAACATTACGTCCTTTTCTTGGTTTTTTATAACATCGTTGACATTTCATATCTTCGGTTTTTGAGTTACGAGTTATGAGTTACGAGTTACGACTTATCAAACTAACCCGTGAACCCGTCACTCGTAAAACCTTTCTAACTTTTTAACAGAGATGTGTTATGATACCAGACAGGTATGTTTTTATCAACGATTATTATTGTTCTAATCGCAGTTTCAATTCACGAATTTGCCCATGCCTGGGCGGCTGACCGGCTAGGCGACCCAACCGCAAAACTAAACGGCAGAATGACACTTAATCCAATTGCCCATCTTGATCCAATTGGAACCTTAACTCTTTTTTTGTTTGGATTCGGCTGGGGAAAACCAGTCCCGGTTGACAGTTATAATCTTCAAGACCCAAGACGCGACGAAGCGCTGATTTCTTTTGCCGGTCCCCTGAGCAACATAATAATCGCCGTTATTTTCGGACTAATATTTAAATTCTCACCCTACCAACTACCAACTACCAGCTACCAACTACTAGTTAACTTTCTATCGATTAACTTCGGCCTAGCCTATTTTAACCTCCTCCCATTTCCCCCGCTTGACGGTTCAAAAATACTCCTTGCTCTACTGCCTTTTGACCAGGCTCGGGATGTGGAAGAGGCCTTTTCGCAATACGGTATCTTTTTCCTTTTAATGCTTTTTATTCCGATTTTCAACGGCAAAAGTTTGATCAGCATCGTCCTCTGGCCGCTGGTCGAAATGTCGATGCGACTGATAACCTGATTGTAATAGCGCACTTTAGTGCAGGCGGTAACGCAGACTAAAGTCTGCTACTACATCGTAGATTATTTATATTTTTTGATATATTTTGTCTGTTTTTGGCCATCTTGACAAGCCTGCCTAATTTTGATTAGAATAAGGTGTCCCGTTGGGGAGCATATTTAACAATTTGGCAAGAGCTTTTCCTCCACAAGCACTTTACGGGAGGACGGAGTTCCCGGTTGACTTACAATGTCATCAGGGACAGTCCACCCACTTTGATTTTCGAGGAAAATCATTGCCTTATTGATGCCTCAGCGGGATTTCACTACTTCGTAAAAAATAAATTGTTATATTGTTATATTGCTATATTGTTTTTTAAATTAACAGTGTAACCATTCATCCATATAACCATTTAGCAATTATTTCGTTAAATTTTGATATAATATAAATGTTTTGCCTGGGTAGCTTCCGCCAAAGGCGGATCAGCCTCTGGCTGACAGTGGTAGGCAATTTTGCCTGGGTAGCTCAGTGGTAGACCTGCCCGCCAGTCGCCTAGCGCCGATGTAGCTCAATGGTAGAGCAACCCCTTTGTAAGGGGTAGGTTGGGGGTTCGATTCCTCTCATCGGCTCCAGGCGCTTGGCAGGCGGGGCAATCGCTTTGTAAGCGATAGGCCGTGGGTTCGACCCCCACCCCAGGCTCAGGAATAGGAATCTGGGAATCTACGAATTCAGGAATTTGTGAATTTGTAACTAAATTGATAGAATACCATTCTTAGATTCTTAAATTCGTTAATTCATAAATTCTTGAATTTAAATTATAAAAAATGGCCAAAGCAAATAGATTTCAAATCGGTTTAGAATGTTCAGTCTGCGGCGAGTTTAACTATATTACTGAAAAAAATAAACAGAATATTGAAGGCAAACTTAAACCCAAAAAGTATTGCCGCCACTGCCGAAAACACACGGAGCATAAGGAAAAAGCGAAGTTAAAATAAATAGGGCCTGTGGCGAAGTTGGCTATCGCGTCCCGATGGCATCGGGAAGATCGAGGGTTCAAGTCCCTCCAGGTCCACCCAGCCGTTCGCGAACAGCTGGGTCCACCGAGTCAATATCTTTCTTTATGAAGTTTTACTTCTCCGTTTTCTACTGTTAAATATGAAGCTAAACCCAAATTAATAAACCCGGTATTAATATACTTTATTTTTTTATCCAGAAAAGCCAAATGAATATGTCCCAATATCAGCCACTCATCTTTTGATATTCTCTTCTTTTTGTAATTTATTGTTTTTTTAAGGTCTAAATAACGATATATATAAAAACTCGGAGCCAGCCATCCAGTGATTTTTA
>CAYYDT010000016.1:0-2303 GCA_964470705.1 uncultured Gammaproteobacteria bacterium
AACGAATTAAAGTGGGCAACTTTGGCGATTGAAGACAAAAATTTTTATTCCCATCCGGGTTTTAGTTTAAAAGGCTACCTCCGGGCACTCTACAAAATTATTTTTGAACGGCGGATTCAAGGCGGGTCAACATTAACCCAGCAATTAGTTAAAAATGTTCTTTTAAGTTCGGAAAGAACGCTGCTTCGCAAGTATAAAGAATTAATTTTGACCCTTCAAATTGAACGAAAGTATTCTAAAGACGAAATTTTGCAGATGTATCTGAACGAAGCGCCGTACGGCGGACCGGCCTGGGGCGTACAGGTGGCGGCGGAAAGATATTTTAACAAATCCGCCACTGATTTAAACCTGGTGGAATCAGCCCTTTTAGCCGGTTTGCCTCAGCGGCCGACAGCCTACTCGCCTTATAAAGGCGATGTTTGGCAGTCAAGAACAAAAGATGTTTTAAGACGGATGCGTGAGGACGGCTATATTTCGGCTGAAGAAGAACAATCGGCAATTGACTCTTTTGATGAAATTAGTTTTGCCTCGCCGGAAGGTATTTTAGAAGCGCCGCATTTTGTTATGCACGTCCGCACTCTTTTAGCCGACAAATACGGCGATGAATTGGTAGAAGGAGGCGGTTTAAAAGTAACTACCACCTTAGACCTTGATTTTCATAAGAAAGCTGAACAAGTTGTCAGTGAAGAGTTAGAAAAAGTGGGTAGTTTAAATATTACTAACGGCGCCGCCTTGGTGATTAATCCCCAAAATGGCCAAATTTTAAGTATGGTCGGATCAAAAGATTACGACAGTGAAGAAATCGACGGTAAGTTTAACGTAATCTCTCAGGGTTTGCGCCAGCCCGGATCGGCAATCAAGCCGGTGACTTATGTCACAGGTTTTAAGCGCGGTTATACAGCGTCAACGCTGCTGATGGACGTTAAGACCGTTTTTCCGATTAAAGGTCAAAAAGATTATGTTCCAGTTAACTACACCGGTGTTTTCAACGGGCCGATGCAGGTCCGTTACGCATTAGGCAATTCAATTAATATTCCGGCGGTTAAAATGCTTGCCAATGTTGGTTTGAAGTCAATGCTGAAAATAGCTTTTGATATGGGCATGTCAACCTTAGCGCCGACAAAAGAAAACTTAAGTCGTTTGGGTTTGTCAACTACCTTAGGCGGCGGCGAAGTCCTTCCTTTGGAAATGGGCGCTGCTTATGCTGCCTTTGCCAATGGTGGTATTAAAAAAGAACCGGTGGCAATTTTAAAAGTGGAAGACAGAGATGGCGAAGTAATTTACGATCACAAAGATATAGCTGGGGAAAAAGTTTTATCTCCGGGTGAGGCCTTTTTAATAAGTGATATTTTGTCTGATAATCAAGCAAGGACATTAACTTTTGGCGCATCCTCTGGGTTAGTTATTCCCGGCCGGAAAGTGGCGGTTAAAACCGGAACAACCAATGACATGAGAGACAACTGGGCGGTCGGCTGGACGCCAAACATTTTAACATTGGCTTGGGTAGGAAATAATGATAATTCGTCGATGAGCCGGGTTGCTTCCGGTGTATCTGGTGCAACGCCTGTTTGGCGGCGGATAATGACCGAGGCAATAGATGAATACGGTTTCCAGTCGTTTCAGACGCCTGAAGAAATTGTAACTGCTGAAGTTGACGCTGTTTCCGGATACCGTGCTCATGATGGTTTTCCATCAAGAACAGAATACTTTATAAAAGGAACCGAGCCAAGGGAAAATGACCCGGTCCATGTTATGTTAAAGCTCTGCCCAAAAACCGGTAAATTAGCCACACCGCCGCAGGTGGCCAGAGGCGAATATGAAGAGAAAGAATTTTTTATATTTAAAGAAGAAGACCCGGTTTCCTGGGATAATAAAAATCGTTGGCAGGAAGGGATTTTGAACTGGATAGCTAACCAGGACAACCCAAAGTATAACCCGCCGACAGAATACAGCGATGCCGGCGGTGGCTCGATTGAAGTCGGTATAGATTCTCCTGCTCACCATTCAACAGTCGGCGGTGAATTTACTGTTGATTTAAAAGTAAAGTCAATAAATGATATTAAGAAAGTTAGAATTTATATTGACGGGGATTTAAAAAAGACCTTGACCAAAAAGCCTTATCAGGTTGACCTCAATCTTGAAGACGGTGCCTATACTTTAAAAGCGGAAGCCGAAGATGTCGACGGCAACAAATACAGTCGGGAAAGCGAGTTCGGTGTCAACGTTCCTTGGGATTACCAGCCGGCTCCGGAACCGACGGACACGCCTGAGCCGACGGCAACACCCGAACCAACGGAAGTTCC
>CAYYDT010000016.1:2403-10922 GCA_964470705.1 uncultured Gammaproteobacteria bacterium
TTGACGCAACCTAAAGGTTGCTGGTACGGGGTTTGGGGTGCGGGCTTGCTTTTGTAATAGCACGCTTCAGCGTGCGTGATTTAAGTTAAACGTTTTCAGGTGGATATCTTTTGCTTTGGCGGCAGACAAGTTGTAATAGTAAGCCCGGAAAGTGTATTTATATTGATTATTTTTAGTCTGATAAATATCAATAATTTCCAGTTTCCAGAGATGTTCAGGACTAATTTTTTGCTGGTATTTTTTAATTAATTTTTCCGGAGAAACTTTTTTATCGAGAATTACATTGGCATCGAGGTCGATTATCTGGCCGGTAAGTTCTATTGCCTTGCCGGTTTGGGCATTCGGGGATTTAAGAGAAGTCTCTGGAACTTGAGAAATAATTTCAACTAATTTATCAAGATTTATTTCAATAAATTTTTTATTTTTTATTTTTTCTATTGAATATTGATAGTTCTCTGCTCCAAGTTTTGCCACTAGTTTTTTAGCATCAGATTCCAGGCGGTCAAAATCCGGCTGATAAAAACCGACCGCATAGTTCTCTAAGTAATTATTCTCTTTTTGATAATAAACTTTGCCGGCTTCAAAAAATTGCTGGTCCGGCAGTTTGAGTTTTTTCGCCTGAACTATCTGAAGGTAAAGAGATGAGGCCAGTGACATTCTCAGCAGGGGATATTCGCTGTTAACGTTGTTTTCAGTGTAAATCGGTTCGGCATTTTCAGGCAGGTAGTTGGGCTGGTGGTAGTGTTTTTCCCGGACAATCGGCCAGGATCTGATTTCGTCATAACCAAGGTTGACAAGTATATTTTTAACAGACTTTATTAAATACAAGATTTTCGGGGTAATATCCGGCAGTTTTTTATCTGAAATCGGCTGGTCGGTCGGGATTTTATCGTACCCGTAAAAGCGGATAATTTCTTCAATTAAATCTTCTTCCAAATTAAGGTCTTTTCTTAGTGTTGGCGGCACAACTTGATAATTGTCGTTTGTTTTTTTAACTTCACAGTTGAGTTTTTTTAGAGTTTCCAGGCCAAATTTTTCCGGTACCTTAATGCCGGCAAAGGCCGATGGCTTTTCCGGGTCGTATTTTATCATTGCCGGCGCCGGCTTTTTGAAGTAATAATCCATCGTTTCGGTGGCAATTTCTCCGCCGCAGTTAGACAAAATCAGCGAGATTAAATAATTAAAGGCCGGGGGAATTAATTCTGTGTCAAGATCCTTTTCCAGCCGGACGCTGGCGTCGGTAACTATGTTCATATTTTTGGCGTCAAGCCGGACTCTTGCCGGGTCATAAATTGCCATCTCAACTATCGTTTCCCTTGTATTTAAATCAATTGCCGTCCGCTGGCCGCCGATTATTGACAAACTGGCCGCACCGGCTGGATCAGCGATAACCAGTGCTCCTGCCGGAATATCAATTCTAGTTCCATCAAGAGTGGTAATCTTATCCTTCTGGCTACCAACTCTCCACTCTAATTGATTGGAAACTTTTTCAGCGTCAAAAGCATGACAGGGAATACCGTAAATAAGCATGACATAGTTAGTCAAGTCAACCAGCGTATTGATGGAATTTATTTCATGACAGTTCAAAAAATCTTTCAGCCATTCCGGCGAGGGTTTGTTGGAGAGATTTTCAATTTTTAAGGCCATCAGACGGTATACGTCTTTTTCTGCGGAAATTTTAATTTCCGGTTTTTTATTTTTAGTTGGTTCGGGCAGGTTTATTTCAGATAATTTTAACTCGATGTCATAAAGGACGGCAAGGTCTCTGGCAAGGCCGTAATAACTTAAGGCATCACCTCTGTTCTTGGCAATTTCCAGGTCAATAACCTGGCCGCCGCCTACCTGATTAATACCCTGGCTGAAGTGGCCGATCAAAGTTAAATCGGCAGCGACTTTTTTGGCCTGTTTATCCAAATTTGGTAATAGTTTTTTAAGTTGAGAATAAATTAACTTCATTTTAATTTGGTTTATAGGCAAGATTGCCGCCTAATAATGTTCTAATATCTTTAATTTTGTATTTGGCCATTGCCCAGCGGTCAAGACCGAGTCCAAAAGCATAGCCGCGCCATTTATGATGGTCAATACCAGCTTTTTTCATAACCAGCGGATGGATAATTCCGGCGCCTCCCATTTCTATCCAACCGGCTCCTTTGCACACCCGGCAGCCTTTTCCCTGGCAGTTAAAACACTCCAGGTCCATCCCTAAACCCGGCTCTACTTCCGGATAATATTTGCACCGGTAGCGGATGACAACATCTTTGCCGTAAATGTTTTTAAATAAAATATCTAAAGTGCCAATTAAGTCTTTAAGTGAAATATTTTTGTTAACAGCGACTCCTTGGTAATGGTGAAAAATAAAATGGTTGCTCGGGTTAACTTTTTCGTTGCGGTAAACACGTCCGGGAAAAGCAGCTTTAAAGGGAGGAGTTTCATTTTCCAACAGTCTGGCTTCAATTGACGAAGCCTGTGTTCTCATCAAATAATCAGGTTCTTCAATATAAATTGTATCCTGCATATCACGCGAAGGGTGGTTTTCAGGGACGTTTAATCTTTGAAAACAGTATTCATCAGTTTCAATTTCTGGTCCATCGTAAATTGAAAATCCCAAATTCTTAAAAAGCTGGTTTAACTCCCGGGAAGTGGTTGTAATCGGATGTAAGTGACCAAACTTTGTTAGTTGAAAAACCTCTTTTTTTTCGCCTTTTATCTTAACTATCTTAACCTTTTTATTTTGTTTATCAAATAAATTTTCTAGTTTCTTCTTAACTCTATTAACTTCTTCACCGTATTTTTTTCTTTCCTCTTCAGGCAAATTGGGAATTATTTTTAGCAAGTCGTTAACAATTCCCTGCCGGCCGAGAAGTTCTATTCTTATTTTTTCAATTGCTTGGAGTGTTTCAGCCTTTTCAATCTTTGGCCGATATTTTTCCCATATTTCTTCAGGCTTGACCATCTTCAGCTTGGTTAATTATTTCTTTAAAAGTCCCCGGGTCATTAACAGCAATTTCAGCCAGCATTTTCCGGTTGATTGAAATGTTGTTCTTTTTCATCAAATGGATAAATTGCGAATAGGTTAAATCATTCTGGCGGGCAGCGGCATTAATTCTTTGAATCCAAAGTTTGCGAAAATCCCTTTTCCTTAGTTTCCTGCCGATATAGGCGTATTGGCCGGCTCTAAGTAAGGCCTGGTTGGCAACTTTAAATAACCTGCTTTTGGTCATCCGGTATCCCTTGGTTTGATTGATGACCTTATTGTGCCGCCGTCGGCGGGTTTTCCCTGTTTTAACTCTCATTTTAAGCTTCTCCTAATAACTTTTTAACTTTTCTGGCTAAACCGCCGGTAACCAGGACCGGCTTTTTTTTAACCTTATCCCAGCGGTAAACTTTGCCGTTTTTTATCTTAAACCTTCTGCTGACTGATTTTTTTATTTTTAATTTTTTCTTTTTCATTTTTGTATTGGGTCCATACGCATGATTAATCTTCTCTGTTGTTTTTTTATTTCGCCGCTTTGCTGGTAAAATTCACTCAACTCTTCTTTTACCTTTTCCAAAAGCTGGTAACCAAATTTCTGCTGGGTTACCTGTCTGCCTTTGAACCTGACTACTACTCTTAAAATATTATTTTCTTTACTGAACTCTTTAGCCTTTTTTAAGCGGTAATTTAAATCCGCTTCGCCGATAAACGGACTAAGCTGTATTTCTTTTAATTCGCCGCTTTTATCCTTTTTCTTTGCTTTGGATTTTTCTTTTTCCTTCTTATAAATAAACTTATTATAATTTATAATTTTAACCACCGGAGGTTTTGCTCCCGGGGCGATTTCCACCAGGTCTAGTTTCTTTTCTTTAGCAATTTTTTTTGCCTCCGAAAGATCAACAACCCCTACTTGGTCTCCTTTTTTATCGATAAGCCTCACTTTCTTGGCGTATATTTGGTCGTTCAGTCTAAACTTGTTTGTCTTTGTTCTTCTATTCACTAACCTGGCTATAAGTTTAACATACCTAAGGAAGTTTGACAATAAACCTTTATCCGGCGGATCTGGCAGCCGAATGTTCCGACGACAGCAAGTATTGAGCGCCGCCTTTTTTGCTGGCAAAATTTGACCAAAAAGCGCCGCGCTTGGCTTGCTTAGAATTCCAGGCGCTTACCCATAAAGAGGCGTTTTCAACGTTTTCAGTAATATTTTTCAGTAATTTAAAGATGCCTTCAAAAAAAGTAATATCTGACTCATCCGGGTTAACTATTGGTGACTGAACCGCCGCTTCAACTTCTCTTTGCAATTGCTGGCCTTGCTTTTTCAGTTTCCCGACCTCCTTGACGAGCATTTTTCTAAGCATCTCGATTTCCTGTTTAGTTTCTCTGTTTTTCCGGTTGTAAATCTCGGTTTCCAGTTTCTTAACTTGCTGAAAATAGGCGTTTTTCTCTGTCTCAATTTCCTGCCTTCTGTCTGGTTTAGATTCAAGTGGTTTTTGCTTTTCCTCTGTTGAGTAGATTTCACCAGACTGCTTGAGCATTTCAATAAACCCAGGAGGGATATCGTTGCCTTTTTTGTTTTTAGGCTTAGACTGATTAGTAAAAATATCGCCGATTTTACTCATATATAAATTATACTAGAGGTTGAGCAGATATTCAAGTGTTTTCTGCCTTCGGATTATTTTTGCCGCCAGGTAGGGATTCATTTTCGACTGGTCAATTTTTTTAGTGTCTTTTTCAGTTACTTCTATGTTTTCAGAATCAGCAAGATTTTCTAGTGCCAGGTCTATTTTCCAGTTATTGGCTATTTCCTGTCGGTAGGTTTTTTTAAGTTCTTCAATTGATGTTCCTTTGGTTGATAAATATTGTTCAAGTTGGAGACCGGCTTGGTTGACCTGGTCAACTAAATTGACCAGTTTTCGGTTCAACTCATAATCTAAAATAATATCCGGCAGGCTGATTTCAACTTCTTTAATTATTGTCTCAATAATTTTCTGCACTTGTTTATCCTTATTCTCGTCGTTTTCTTTTTTCTCACTCCCTTTTTCCGGCGTCCAAATCTTTGATCCAGCATTAACTGCTTTTATTTTTTCTTTAATCCCGGTTAAATCAATTTCAGGCATTTCTGCTGAAACAAACTCAATCACCCAATCCTTTCCCTTTTTAGTTGATACCAGTTTTACCTCCGGCGGTATAACCGGCTTTAAATCAAGTTCTTTGACAGCTTCTGGGTAGGCCTTTCTAATTACCTCTTCTAAAACTAATTTATCCAATTCTTCTTTGTCTATTTTTTCTTCAACTAGTTTTGACGGTGCCTTGCCTTTTCTAAAACCCTTAACGTCGGCAGTTTTAGCTTGTTTTTTAAGACAGTCGTCATATTCTTTTTTTACTTCTTGAGCAGGGACGGTTACGGTAAGACTGAAGGCCTTATCTTCTTTTTTATCCAACTTTGTTTTAAAATCCATTGCTATATTTTAGTTGAACAAGTCCGTCTTGACAAGCCCCAATTGATTATGGGAGTATTTAAATAACTAGATGAAAGAAAACATACTCATTGTTGGTTTATTTTTTGTTTTTGGATACTTGCTTATTTTATCCCAGGCTTTTTTACTCACCCGGGTTTTAGGCAGTCAAACAATTATCCAAACTCCCTTACCTACTGAAATTGTCCAAAAACCGAAAATTGATAAACAGATTGCTGGATCAATTTTTTCCCCGGGTGAAACAGCTGACGCCGGCTGTTTAGATTACACAGCAATTTCTGGCGACGCCAGGCCGATGATGATTAAAAAATATTTACAAAAATTTAATTCCGAACTTGAGCCATACGCAGAGTTAATCTTTGATGTTTCCCAAAAAAACGGTCTTGATTATCGATTGATGACGGCAATTGCCCAGCAGGAATCAAATTTGTGCAAGAAACAGCCGGAAAACTGTTTTAACTGTTTTGGGGTCGGGATCCATTCCCGGGGGACAATGTGCTTTAAATCTTATCCTGAAGCAATTGAGTGGATGGGCAGATATTTAAAAGAAGAGTATTACGACTTAGGACTTACTACGGTAGAAGCGATAATGGGAAAATATTGTCCCTTGTCGTCCGGGTCGTGGGCAAACGGTGTTAACCAATTTATGAAAGATATTGAAAACAATTAAAATTTTTAGCACTCTCACCACTCGCTTGACAATGAGGTGTATTTTTGTTATATTTAGTTTACATCCTGGGGTGTCTTCGTAAGAAGCGCACTCTGGGATTTTTTTTTATATTGTGTTATATTGAATATATCGCCGCAGTGCGTTGTTTAGCCGCAGTGCTGGAATTGGCAGACAGGCACGGCTTAGAACCGTGTGTCTTTTAGACGTGGAAGTTCAAATCTTCCCTGCGGCACCATGAAAAAGAAAATATTATTTTTACTAACATTTACCGGTTTTTTTATTATAGCCGGTGTTCGCCTAATAAAATCCCAAAGTCTGAACATTGAGTCGAGCTATATTCTCAGCCGGGATCTATACCATGAAAATTACCGGACTTATCTTGCATCAAAAAAATCATACTCAAACCAACCGACACTAGAAAGAAAAAACATTCTTTTTAAAAGTTTAAAAAACCTGCTCTATTCCAGGAACAAATATTTATATAACTATTTAGAATTTTATATTGATAAACTTGAGACGAAGTTAGATAAAGCAGAGATTGATAAACTGGAAAGTTGGCAGGTTTGGTTAAATAAAGACGAAACAGAAATCATTCAAGTCCAGGATTTAGGCGAGGCCTACTTGATCAGTGCCGAACTAAAAGAAATTTATCCGGAAATGGAAACAGACATCTACTTCCAGCTGGCAAAATATGCTATTAACAACCAGTTGTCAGTAATCAATCAAATAGAAAATATAATCTTGAAACTTCAGCCGCTGACTGACCGCTATAACTGGGTTGAAGAAGTGAGGCTTAAAACAGATCGGGTTAAAGAACTGCAGAAACAAGGGTACACCAACTTAGAGGAAACCAGGGTTCGCCATCCGGGAGACATAAAAAGAAGCTGGCGGTCGACAATGAAATTATTAAATCAAGCCCAGGATGAGTTAGACACCAGTTTAAAATATATTGACGAGGTATTAAAAACACTAGAATGAACGTCCAAAACGTTGACTTATCACAACTATCAGTAGAAAAAGATAAACAACCTTTACCCAAATGGTTGAAGATAGTTTTAGTTTCCGTTTTTTTATTATTTATATTAATTTTTTTGGCTTACTATTTCCTTTCCCCGGCAGAAACTGATATAGATGTTCGCCCACAGCCGACACCGATTTTGGAGGTTACCCCAACAGTGCCGGTTGTTCCAGAAGACAGGGCTGAACTTGAGCTAATCAGGAGAATGTGGTTTCAAGCCAGGGAAGACCTAAAAGCGAATAATTACGACGACGAACTGCTTCAGCCGCCTCACATTGACCTTGAACTTGAGTTAGATGAATAAACGGATAATTGAACATATTCAATCCCTGGAAGAAGAGATCCAGAAAACCCCTTATCACAAAGGGACTGAACACCATATCGGTAAATTAAGAGCGAGGATTGCCCGGTTAAAAGAGGAACTTCGGTCCGAAGAGGAAAAAAAGTCGTCAACCGGTGGCAAGGGCTACGGGGTAAAAAAACAAGGTCAGGCAACAGCGGTTTTAATCGGCCCGCCCTCAGCCGGTAAATCTACTTTGCTTAACATCCTGACTGGAGCAAAATCAAAAACAGGCAACTATGCTTTTACCACCTTAGAAGTTGTTCCGGGAATGCTTAATTACCGGGGAGCGCAAATACAACTCCTTGATGTGCCTGGTTTAATTGTCGGCGCCGCTGAAGATAAAGGCGGCGGCAGGCAAATTATTTCAGTCGCCAGAAATGCCGATTTAATCATTTTAATCACGGATGTTGACCGGCTTGGCTGGATAGAAAAAGCCAAGATAGAACTTTACAACGCTGGTGTAAGATTGGACGCCGACAGACCGGAGATCGAAGTGGAAAAACAGCCCGGTGGCGGTTTAGTGGTTATTTATCCTTTTAAGAACATAAAAAAGTCAACAATTATTAAAGTTGGCCGGGAATTCGGTTTGAAAAATGCTCTGATAACAATCAAAGACCGGCTGGAATCAATTGAATCGCTTATTGACGGTCTGTCCGCTGACCGGGTTTTTCTGCCGAGTTTGTCAGTAGTTAATAAAATTGATTTAAAAAAAGTTGACCATCCGGATTTAATTGCCGTCAGTGCAGAAAAAGGAACCGGTCTGGAAGTTTTAAAAAAGGCTGTCTGGGACAAACTTAACCTTATCCGGGTGTATTTAAAAGATGACAAACGGGCCAAACCGAATTTCAATCAGCCGTTAATTATGCGCCGGGGCGACCTGGTTAAAGACGCTTTAAAAAAAGTTTCCCAAGAACTTTATGATCAAACCGATCAGGTATTAATGTGGGGTGAAAAAGCCAAGCATCCCGGCCAAATAGTTTCTCTAAATCAGCCGCTTTTTGACCAGGCAATTCTCTACTTCAAAAAATAGAGTG
>CAYYDT010000017.1:0-3895 GCA_964470705.1 uncultured Gammaproteobacteria bacterium
ATTTGACTGAAAACACACCAGCAGATATTCTCAAAGGAGCGAAAAAAGAACAAGCAGAAGAAGCAAAGAAAAAATTAGAAGAAGCGGGTGCTTCAGTAGATTTAAAGTAAACTGATTATCACCCAAAGCATATATATGCCTTGGGTGGTGGTCCAAAAGTAGTGGTCAACCAAAAATAGTAATAAGTAAACAGTAAATATTAATAAGTACTTTTTTAAGTCAAGATTCTTTAAATACCCACCAACCACGAGCACCAATCCACTAGCACCTATTATTCCGAGTTCGGCTAAAACAAGAAGATAAACATTATGAACCGGCTGTAAAAAAGTTGATGGCGGCAGGTATCGAACAAACCCACCCCAGCCCACTCCGGAAAAGGGATGGTCTTTGATTATTGTTAAAGCGTGTTTTGTTAAGTTTAATCTTCTATAAAAACTAGTAATTGGTAACCCCAGCACCATCCGATGCGGGGCAAGCACGTAACCCATAACCCGTAACACGATAACCCCTAAAAACACACTCAAAGGTATTGAAACATATACTGACTTAAATTTACGGATGAGCAAAAAGGAAGTGATTAACCAAACTGGAAGGGAAAAAGATAAAACAATCAGAATCAGGCTAAGGTATTTAGCGATAAGATGAAGGCCCCCATCAAGGAATTCTTTGTCGTTTCCCTCCTCAAAATGACGAATTAAAACTAAAAAAGTTAACAATCCAAAAGCTCCCATAACATTAGCATGAGGAAAAGTCGCCATCGGAGCAATTAATTCCTGTCCGAAGATGAATATTTTTTTTATTCCACCAGTGCCGGAAGTAAATATCGGCTCGCCAAAAAACTGCCAGCCAATAAACGTCGCCTGGTTAATAAACTGACCAATCGTCAAAAAGCCTGTCCAAATTACCGCCCCGGCTAACCCTGCAGATGCGGGACGGCGTAAATTTTTATTTTTGTAAACCAGCCAGCCAACAGACATCGCTAAGAGAAAGCGGGCGAAATTGATCGTGGAAATTAAAGAGATTGGGGACAGTACTAGTGATATTAAGACTAGTATTATTGAAAAGAGTTTAAGTGTTATTGGGTTACGGGTTACTGGTTGCGTCTTAGAAAAA
Source organism: uncultured Gammaproteobacteria bacterium (assembly GCA_964470705.1). Lineage (GTDB taxonomy): Bacteria > Patescibacteriota > Microgenomatia > UBA12405 > JAHJSD01 > CAYSLZ01. The sequence continues at coordinate 1,114 of CAYYDT010000017.1, forward strand.
TATTTAACCCGTAACTCGTCAACACGCAACCAGGGAACCGATAAAACAATAATCGCTAATGCGAGTAAATCTTGAATCCAAACATCCGGCATTAAATAATCAACCAAAACTCCGTTAACTAAACTATTGGGAACTATCCAGTGTTTTGCCCAACCAGCCGGAAGTAATAAGCAAAAAAGAAAAACAGTAATTGATCTGATTAAGTTAACATCTATTGGACATAAAAATCTTTTCATCAGAAATTTTTCAGTTTCATTTTATAACTTTCACTAAAACCAAGAATGTTTTTAAAATATTTAACCAAAAGTCCGACGGCGATTAAAATCAAACTTGTTCGGCCCAAAGGAGATAAATGAAAAATATCGGTAATCAAACCGATAAGAAAAAGCATCCACCACGGATCTTCAATCCGCCAAGCGGCGGCAGCCGCCCAAATAACTGTTAACCCAATAGTCAAAAAAATACTCTGAAAAGCAACTAGGCCAATGCCGATAATTAGGTAAACCGTTTTAATCCAGTTGTTGCTCATGAGTAATTATACAATGAAGTTGAATTGCTATATTGTCATATTGCCGTATTGTCAAAATATCAGTCCTCAATGCGGGGCAAATATCCATTAATTTTCAACAATTTAGCCATTTAACCATTTAACAATCTATATTCATTGTCATATTTTCATAATGCCTTATCTCATCGGCTTCTAAACCTGAATTTAGGTCAATACAAAGAGCATCGATTCTTAAGTTTTTGTATTGTGGATTTTCCTGACTAATATAAACCTCTGCCATTTTAACTACCCGGCTGATTTTTTTTCGGTCAATCCCCCATTCCGGCCTGCCTCTTCCCAATCTAACTTTAACCTCAACAAAAACTAAAACATTTTTTTTCTTGACAATTATATCAATCTCGCCAAACCGGGTATAAAAATTACGCTCGATAATCCGGTATCCTTGCCTTCGAAAATATTTCTCAGCCAAATCCTCACCAATCTCGCCAACCTGTTTGGTTTTCATAACTAAATGATATCAAATTTTTGTAGCGGTAGGCCCACCCCGTTTACCCAAGGTGGTACTAAGGTTGTCCCCCCATCCGTGCAATCCGTTTTACCCTTTCACTCTATATTGAAGCGCCTCTGCAATATGTTGAGAGGTAATATCTTCTTCACCGGCGAGGTCGGCGATGGTCCGGGCAATCTTGACCAGCCGGAAATAAGCACGGGCGGAAAGCTGAAATTGGTCAATCGCCTGTTTAAGTAATCGGTCACTTTCAGTATCTAACCGGCAAAATTTGCGCAACTGCTTGTTGCGCATTTCAGAATTAGTGTGAATCGGTAAATCTTTAAATCGATTTGACTGTATCTTCCGGGCGGCGGCAACCCTTTTTCTAACTTTAATTGATTTTTCCAAATAAGTCTGGGCTTTTTTATCAACAGTCAGTTTTTTAACTTGAACCGGCGGCACTTGTACGTGGAGATCAATCCGGTCCATCAGCGGACCGGATAGTTTTCTACGGTAGCGGAAAATTGACCCAGGACTACAGGTGCATTCCCGCTCCGGGTGCGTAGAATACCCACACGGACAGGGATTAGCGGCGGCAACCAAAATAAATTGACTGGGATAATCGGCATAACCAGCTGCCCGTGAGATAGTAATTCTGCCGTCTTCTAATGGCTGGCGTAATGCCTCTAATGTCGACCGTCCAAATTCCGGCACTTCATCTAAAAATAAAACCCCGCGGTGGGCTAAAGAAATCTCTCCTGGCATCGGCGTGGTTCCACCGCCGATAAGACCAGCTTTGGAAACATTATGGTGCGGCGACCGAAACGGCCGGGTTTTCACTAATGACCCGCCAGGCGGTATTAAACCGGCAACAGAGCAAATTTTAGTCACTTCAAGAGATTCCTCTTTAGTCAACTCCGGTAAAATACCAGGTAAGGCCTGAGCAAGCATTGTTTTTCCTGCTCCCGGTGGGCCAACTAAGAATATGTTATGTCCGCCAGCGGCAGCAATCTCCATAGCTCTTTTTGCTTGTTCTTGACCCAATATATCAGCAAAGTCAAATTGATTATCGTCAGTTGCTTTGGCCTCTTCATTAGCAATAATACGTTCTTTTGGCAAAATTCGTGTTTGCCCACAAAGATGGATATATAAATCGCTTAAATTTTCAACCGGGTAAACATCTATTCCTTCTACCACAGCCGCTTCATTAGCCGAATCCGTTGGAACAAATAATTGCTTAAACCCATTGGTTTCCGCCCAAAGAGCGGCTAAAAAAGCACCTTTAGTGTGGCGCAAGTCACCGTTTAGCGAAACCTCGCCGTAAAACAATGACTTTTCCGGCACTTGAATTTTGGAAACCAAAGACATTATGCCAACTGCAATCGGCAAGTCGTAACAAGAACCTTCTTTGGGGATATCTGCCGGCGCCAGATTAATGGTCACTCTTTTTTGAGGAAATTTAATACCTGAGTTGGCTAATGCGGTTTTCACCCGTTCTCTCGACTCTTTAACAGCTTTATTGGGCAGACCAACAATACTAAAAGCCGGGAAACTGCGGGTGTCAATATTAACCTCAACGTTTACACCGACTGTATCTAACCCAAAACTAGCAATTGACTGGATTTCAGTAAGCAAACTTATAATTCATAATTTATAATTCTTAATTCCTAAATTAAGTAGTATTTACCTTGACTATTCTGCCCAACTAAATTTTTCAGAGACAATATAGAAATTGTCTGGCCAATTTCACCGGCTGGTTTTTTCAAATCCCGAGTTAACTGGTC
>CAYYDT010000017.1:3995-9692 GCA_964470705.1 uncultured Gammaproteobacteria bacterium
GCCGATATTTATAAAGAAGAAGTCGAGGAAATTTTAGAAGAAGCTAAGCAGTATGAGATCATTTCTACTTTTGTCTACTCTGACCTTTCAAAAAAAACACTTAAGCATCTGTCTAAATTAAAAATGATTGCCAGCCGGTCAACCGGCATGGACCACATTGACCTAAATTACTGCCAAGAAAAAGGAATTGAAGTAAAAAATGTAGATTGTTACGGCAAAAATACAGTAGCCGAACACACTTTCGCTCTTATCCTTGCTTTATCCCGGCGAATCCCGGAATGCCTTGACCGAGTCCGCCAGGGAAGTTTTTCATCTCTGGGATTAACTGGTTTTGACTTAAAAGGTAAAACTATCGGGGTGATTGGTGTTGGAAATATCGGCCAATACGTGGTAAAGATTTCCAATGGCTTTGGGATGAATGTCCTCGGCGTTGCTCGGACGCCGGACAAAAAACTAGCCAAAACACTCGGGTTTAAATATCTTGCCTATGAAGAAGTGCTTAAACAATCCGATATCGTTACCTTTCATCTTCCGCTGACCAAATCAACTTACCATATGCTCGATCGGGAAAAAATCAAGTTAATGAAAGACAAGAGTATCGTCATTAATACCAGCCGGGGGCCGATTGTTGAATCGGAAGCAATACTTTGGGCAATTGAACAGGGCAAACTGGCCGGGGCTGGTCTGGATGTGCTTGAAGAAGAAGAGTATCTTGATAACTCAAGAAAATTATTTGAATCTTACCAATCAAATGACGGTTTAAAGAAACTGGTTGCCGCTCATTTGCTTCGTGAAAAAACGAACGTGATTATTACCCCCCATAATGCTTTTAACACCAAAGAAGCATTAGAAAGAATCGTTAAAACAACGGTGGAGAATATAGAAAACTTTACTCAATCGTAATAGCAGACTTTAGTCTGCGTCACAACGCGCACTAAAGTGCGCTAATACAAACCTTAAGAAGCTTCCGGGTCAATACCGAGAAACCGAAGGATTACTTCTCGGCGGTAGCGTCTATCGCCGCGCTCATTTATTCGTATCGCCGGCAGTTTGCCTTTTTTCCCCCAGCGTTTGAGAGTGATTACCGACACCCGCAAAATCTTCGCAACCTCTTTCGGCGTCAGCAAAGCTGGCAAATTTTCCAAATCTACTTGTTCAATTGGTTTTTTACTCTTTACTTTTTTATTCATATCTACTTATACTATAACAAACTTATTCATAAAAAGCAAAAAGAGATTGCTCGCTCGAGTACTCGCTTATTGTTCAATTGTCCAATTGTTAAAAACAACAATGCCCCGGAGGGGTCGTCCGTTAGGACGATAGCAATGTAACAATGCAGCAATGATATTTATTTTGTACTCTCTATTCTCTTCCAATTTCCCGAATAGGGCTTTTTTAGAATTTTCCGGTCCCAGAAAACGGCCAGCCAGACGTAAAGGCGGGCGAAAATTAGCAAAAGCATCCAAATATATTCTTTAAAATTTCGCGGATAGGTTAAGGCAAAACGTAAACCAAATGACTCCTGCCAAAAACTGCGCATGCCAGGCAGGGAACGCAGACCTGCTTCGCAGAAGGGCGAGTCTGCATTCCCTGCAATCGCCTCGTCCACTATATCGGCTAACTGCACATATCCTGAAATAGTTCTCTTTTTTTGGGTTACCCAATCAGATAGATTTGTTGGAAATTTAACCTTTACTTTCGCTTTTGAAGCATAACCAGTTTTGTAACCCTGATTCCAAACCTGACGGGAAATCCAAGCGTCATCAACCAAGATATTCTCCGGCATTTGGTTAATCAATTCTTTTTTAACAGCCATCAAGTACCCGGAACCGTCAAGGTAACTGCCTGCCTTGTGTCGGGAATTCCGCTTGTGGTGAGCCGCCTCTGTCAAAAAGTGAGCCCAAAAACCAAATAGATCATCTCGATTGTTAACTGGCACTGGCCGTCCGGTGACCAACCCCAATTCCCTGTCATTCCGAGCAACAGTCGAGGAATCCCTTTTGGGGAAAGGGGGATCTCTCCGCTTCGGCCGAGATGACAAATAAAAGCTGTTAGTTAATTCCTCCAATGCGCCGTCTTCCAACCCAACATCGCCGTCGGTCAAAATCAAAACCCGGCCTTTGGCCTTTTTAAAGGCGATATTTAAGGCCGCCGGCTTACCTTGGCTTTTATCCTTCAACCATTTAACTATTCGAAGCTTGTCTTGACTTATAGCAGATTCTTTGGTCTTTTTGTCAGGACAAACCAATAAAACTTCTGTTTTCCGGTCAATTTGTGACAATTGAGTCTCTATTTGCCTAATCAGCCGCCCAACCGTTACCGGTTCATCCCTTGACGTTACTATAACTGAATAATCCATTTTCTAGCAGTTAACACTATTAAATGACAAATATAGTAATTTACTTTTTGTCCCATGTTTCTTGTTAAAAAAGACAGTTTTTGACAACAAAAAAAGACCAAGAAATTCATTAATCAAGAAAATAAGAATAGCCATTAAACAATTTTCCTTCTTAATTTTTGCATTAAATTTTTTTCCGACTCTTAATATTCTCACTTTATTGTTAAAACATCTTATAACCAAAACAAAAGTTCCACTTATTCAATAAAATATTAAGATAATATACTCAAAAACTATCTAAGTTTATAATGATTAATTAAATTCATTATATGAGTTATTATCAAAATAAACCATTAACTGCTAAAATGTATTTTAGTAACAATATTTTGTACTTTTTTTTAAGTTTAATTTAGGCCTCTGATAACCTTAACATACGTCATTCATTAATCACTTTTAATTACTATTATATTATTTTTATTTTACATTATTTTATAAATAATATTATTTTATATAACGATAATTATAATTACTATCAGTTCTTTTTACTCCTAATTATTCGCTTATATAGGTCCAGGTTTTCAAGGGCTAAAGCAGTGCCCTTTACCACCGACAACAAGGGTTCATCTACCTGGTGAACAGCTACATTTAACTCTTGTGACAAATATTTGTCCAGACCGGTTAAAAATGATGTTCCACCGGAAATGACTATCCCCTTGTCTACAATATCAGAAACTAACTCTGGCGGCGTTTTTTCCAAAACGCCTCGGATAACTGAAAGAATTTGGTCTACCGGCTGTTTAATCGCTTGGCTTATTTCTTTGCTACCAACATTAACCGTTTTGGGCAGACCATAAACAGAATCCCGCCCTTTGACTTTTTTATACTTTTCTTTTTTGGTATCAATTACCGTTGCCAATTCAATCTTTATTTCTTCAGCTGTTTGTTCTCCTACTAATAAATTGTGTTTCTTGCGCAAAAAATTAGCAATTTCGTCATCAATTTTGTTTCCGGCAACTCGAATACTGTTGTGGGCTACTACACCCCCCAAAGAAATTACGGCCGCCTCTGTTGATCCTCCACCCATATCAACAATCATATTACCGGAAGCGTCTGCAACGGGAATTTTTGCTCCTATGGCAGCTGCTAAAGGTTCATCAATCAAATGTACTACCCTGGCTCCGGCAGATTTTGTAGCATCAACAACCGCCCGCTGTTCAACCTGAGTCACCCCCGCCGGCACACAAATCATTACCTCGGGCTTGATAAAAAATAATTTACCGCATGATTTTTGGATAAAATAGCGAAGCAATGACTGAGTTATTTCGTAATCGGCAATAACCCCGTCCTGCATCGGCCGACAGGCAATTATAAATTCGGGCGTTTTACCGAGCATCTTTTTTGCCTGATGGCCAACTGCAAGGACTTTTTGATCCTCAACAGAAACAGCCACCACCGTTGGTTCGTTTAAAATAATGCCTTTCCCGACTTCCCAAACCAAAGAATTAGCGGTCCCTAAATCGATACCTAGTTTTTTATAAATTGACATGTAATTAAACTGCTACATAGCTAAGTTTTAAATTTTACTTTAATCCAATAATGATATTATTAGCTGTATTTTGTACCACTTACTGCACAATATGAGTGATATTAAAAAATTATACCACAATTAAAGGTCCGAGAAGTTCGAAAAGCCATAGAGGTTGGAAATGTTAGAAACCAGATAAATTTAATTAACATTCTCGCTATTCGCTGTTTGCTATTTACTATTCACTATTTTGTTTACTATTCGCTCAACTATTGATATTATAAATAAGTAATGGATAAAAAAAGTGCCAGAAAAACCATTTTAATTATTGCCACCGTCTTAATAGTGGTCAGCGCCTTAACCTACTTAGTTAGTTTTTTCATTCGCGGCTACCGTCCAGACCTGCAAAAACCTGGTTTGGGATTTATGCCGACGGGGTTGCTGGTTGCCAACTCCGACCCTAAAGGAGCAACTGTATTTATCAACGACCGGTTGGTTACCGCTACTGACGATACTCTAAGTTTGGCGCCGGATGAATATCAAGTCAAAATTGAAAAAGACGGCTATTTAAATTGGGAAAAAAAATTAACTATTAAAAAAGAGGTTGTTACCCAAGCCAACGCAACACTTTTTAAATCAACGCCTGATCTTTCTCCGCTAACCAACACCGGGGCAATAAACGCCACCGCTTCTTTAGATAAAACAAAAATAGTTTATGGAGTAGATGAAGCTTCTAGAGAAAAAACAAACGGCATTTGGGTTTTAGACTTAACCACCAATGTTCCGCTTAACCGCGCCAACACCCGGCAGTTAACCGAACCAATAATAAACATTGATTGGGAAAATTCTGAGTTTATTTGGAGTCCGGACAATAAAAACATTCTTTTGATAGAATACGCCCCGGATTCAGACAACTTGGCTACTGACAACTTTGATGATCAAACCAGCATAAATCGTTCTTTTTTAATTGACGCAACTAAGTTCACATCTTCTGACCAACTAACTGATGTAAGTTTTAGATTGGAAATTATTTTAGAAGAATGGCAGCAAGAAAAACAATCAGATTTAGAAATTTACCTCCAAAAACTTCCTCAGGAATTAGTGAAAATTGCTACCTCGTCAGCCGAAAGGATCAATTTTTCACCAAATGATGAGAAATTTTATTATTTAGCCACAGATTCTGCAAAAATCACAGAAAATCTATTGCCCCACCCACCAGCGAGATCAACACAGGTCGAGCAGAGGGAAATTACGCCGGGTAACATTTACGTTTATGACTTAAAAGAAGACACTAATTTTAATATCGGTAAAAAAGAAAACCTTGTTCAGTTAAATTGGCTGACGTCAAACCATCTTATATTCATCGACGAAGAAAACCAAGAAGTGAAAATTGTTGAAGCAGATGCCACCAACCAGCAAACAATTTATTCCGGTCCCTTTGTCAACGATTACGTTTTTCCTTCGCCGACAGGGAAAAGTCTGATTACTTTAACCTCATTGCGGCCTGACTCCCCGGGAAACCTGTATGAAATAAAAGTAAGATAAAGTTAGCTTCTAACTTTTAGCTGTTAGAGAAAAGTGTTAAAATATGTCTACTGTTCCTGTAGCTTGGGTCTACAACGGCCCATCCGCCATTTTAGGCGGACAGTTGTATACACGGATCTGGTAAAATAGTTCAGTTGAAAATTCAGTTTGTTTCTTGTCCCTGTAGCTCAGTTGGATAGAGCGCCTGCCTTCTAAGCAGGAGGTCGAGGGTTCGAATCCTTCCGGGGATACTCAGGGAGGAATGCCGGAGTGGTTAAACGGGATGGTCTTGAAAACCATTGGGCCTTTT
>CAYYDT010000018.1:0-1099 GCA_964470705.1 uncultured Gammaproteobacteria bacterium
TTTTTCTCTAATCCCTAAAAGCTAACAGCTAATTCTACTCTAATTTATACCCAAAGCCGCGAATTGTTTTTATCAAGAATGGTTTGCCGAGTTTTTTTCTCAGATAGCCGATGTAAACCTCAACTGTGTTCGGCAGAATATCAGCGTCATAATCCCAAACATGATTAATTATTTGTTTTTTTGATAAAATTTTCCCGCTGTTTCTCATTAAATATTCCAGGAGACCAAATTCTGTCTTGGACAAATTTATTTTTTCCCCTCCCCGCTTAACTTCAAAGTTGACTGTATCTAAACTTAAATTTCCTGCTTTTAAAATCGGGGTGAGATTATGTTTCGGCCGGCGTAATAAAGCGCGAATCCTTGCTAAAAGCTCCAAGAAGGCAAACGGTTTAACCAAATAATCATCAGCTCCGCAGTTCAAGCCGTTTACCCGGTCGTCGACCTCGGTTTTAGCAGTTAAAATCAAAATTGGTGTATGAATATTTTCTTCCTGGCGCAGCCGCCGGCAAATTTCCATCCCGTCTATACTTGGCAGCATTAAATCAAGGATAATCAAGTCATAATCCTCGGTTATTGCCAAACCATAACCGTCTTCGCCGTCATAAGCAGTATCAACGGCATAAGATTCTTGTTCCAAGCCGGTTTTAATTGAGTTGGCGATTTTGTGATTATCCTCAACGATTAGTATTCGCATTGTTACGTTCCACTTGCCCGAAATAACGATTAATATTAAATTATACTAGAAAACTGAAAATAAACTGAGAATCAATTTTGTGCTACCCTAAAACAATGTTTGTTATAAAAGTAATTTGTTTATCACTAGTTGGCTTTGCCTCAGGCGGGATTGATGCTGTTATCGGCGGAGGTAATTTAATCACTATTGCCTTATTAACTTTAATCGGCTTATCCCCATTGGCAGCAATTGCGACGATGCAAATTATAACTTTGTTTCAGAATTTAAGTTCAACAACTCTTTATGCCAAAAAGAAATTAATCAACTGGAAACAGTCATCTCTTTTTGCAGTTTTTGGGGGAATTGGAAGTTTTATTGGTACTAATTTACTTCTTAAAATTGACAAAGATCTATTGAAATTTTTGG
>CAYYDT010000018.1:1199-9538 GCA_964470705.1 uncultured Gammaproteobacteria bacterium
CGCCCAGTTATAACACATAATATAAAAACAAAAATTATCCTGGCTGGTATTATTTTTGCCCTAGGAATTTACGGTGGATTTTATGGTGCCGGACGAGGATTATTGATAATTCTAATTTTTTATATAATTGGTGAAGCTGATTTTAAAACAACGGTTGCCAATACAAAACCAGCCGATACGTTAATATCACTTGTTTTTCTTTTTGTTTTCTTTAAATTTAAAAATTTACTAAGGTTAGAACTTTTAATACCTCTAACAACAAGCAGTGTAGCCGGCAGTTTCGCCGGCGTAGAAATCGCTGATAAAATCGGGGTTAAATATCTCCGAATTGCTCTCTACGGAATAACAATAGTTTCCGCCATAAAACTACTTTATTTTTAAAACCTGTGATTGCCATGCAAACATTTCGCCGGTTATTCACCTAAAACACCCTGAAATTATATTAACGGCGAGATCAAGATAATCGTCCAAACCAAAAAACATAATTCTCTCCAGACGGCGGAAGACCGCCGACCCAAACGCCGTCATTAATCTTTTAATAGCAAGCCGTTCCCCCAGCCTAATCCCACACTGTACTAAATACCGCGATTGTCATAATTAACCGAGTATGGATTCTTTCAAGTCAATTAATATCAACTAATAATTTATGCTAAAGTTATATCATTAAATGCTTTTAACAAAATACCTTAAATTCCATTTCATTACCGGGCCGACGGAGATAGTCCGGCTGATCAAAAATCTGGTTATTTTTCTTTACCATTACTTTTCCATCGGCCTACTTTCTAGAACCCTTTTTGCTCCCTGGAAACAAATATATAAACCAAGATCTAAATATTTTAGTTTCAGCGAGTGGCTTGACCGGGCAAGTTATAACCTTATCTCTAGGATAATCGGATCGATAATCCGTTCCATGGTTATTTTTATCGGCATACTGGAAATAATCTTGGTAGTTCTAATCGGCGGAATTGTTTTGATTGTTTGGACCGCGGCAATATTTTTAACCATCCCAATTTATTTATCAACCAGGCAGTCAAAAAGAGAGACAAAAAACAAAAAGGAACTGGAGAAGTTTTTTAAAAAAAGGTTCTTCGGCATACCGTTGGCAAGCGTTCCTTTAGAGGATAAAGAAGCGGTGACTGATTGGTATCAAAGATCTGCCAAAAAACGGCAAGAAAAAAGAAAATTTTGGGAATTAGAGAATTTACTTTCAACACCGGGTATCGGCAAAGACTGGACTGCCGGTTACACGCCTAATTTGGATAAATATACAATTGACCTTTCTGCACCAAAACCCTATTCTTCACACCTAGTCGGAAGAAAAAAAGAAGCCCAACGCCTGGAGCACTCCCTGTCGAACCTGCGAGGCGGCGGCTGTTTGTTAGTCGGCGAACCGGGCATCGGCAAACAAACTATTGTTGAAAATTTTGCCAAAAAAAGTTATGAAGGAAAAACTCTGCCATCCCTGGAGCGAAAACGGATTTTACTTCTTAACCCAACGCCAATATTGGCGGAGTCGACTTCACAGGAAAAGGCAAAAGAAAAAATGACTCAAATTTTAAACGAGGCCGCCTGGGCAAAAAATGTCATCCTGGTATTTGATAATTTTGATGAATATGTTTCTTCAAGAGATAGCCGAATTGATTTAACAACTGAATTTATTCGGGCAATTGAACAAAAGAAATTACTTATCATTGGCATGACAACTAATAAAAACTTTCAAAAATATATCCGCCCAAATTCTAAGTTGTTAAAACACATGGAAAAAATAGACGTCACCCAGCCGACGAAAGAAGAGGCATTAATTATTCTTCAAAAAATCCTGCCCAGATTTGAAATTCAATCCGGGGTAATTGCCACCTTCCCAGCACTTAAAGAAATAATTAATCTTTCTGATAAGTGGGTGACTGAAATTCCGTTTCCGGAAAAGGCAATTGACCTTTTAGACAGTAGTTTGACCTACGCCAAAACCAATCTTGATACTAATTTTTTACTACCTGAACATGTTCAGCGGGTACTGACCGATAAAACCAAGATCCCGCTGGAAAGCTTATCAACATTTGAAAAAGAAAGGCTTTCCAATATCGAATCAATCCTCCATCAACGGATAGTCAACCAAAATCAGGCGATCAACCAAATTGCCATTGCTTTAAGAAGAAGAAAGGCAGGGATTGCTGAAGATCAACGGCCGATCGGCTCGTTTCTTTTTCTTGGCCCAACTGGAGTCGGCAAAACTGAAACTGCTAAAGCCTTGGCCGAATTTCTTTTTAACAGTGAAAAAAATCTTATCCGGCTGGATATGTCCACTTTTCAGGGCAGTGAGGGAATAAAAAAGATAATCGGCTCATTTCAACGTGAAGAACCAGGCATCTTGACCAGCGCTGTTCGGGAAAAACCACATTCAGTGCTTTTACTTGATGAAATTGAAAAAGCGCCGCTGGAAATTTTAAACCTTTTTTTAACCGCAATCGATGAGGGATACATTACCGATGCTTTCAACGAAAAGGTTAGTTTTCGGAATTTAATGATTATTGGAACTTCTAATGCCGGCGCAGAATTTATCAGGCAAAAATTAAATAGTGGAACGGAAATAAGTAATTTGGCTGAACAATTGATTGATCATGTCCTCAAGCAAGGCATATTTACCCCGGAATTAATAAACCGTTTTGACGCGGTTGTCTGTTATAAACCGCTTGGCCGGGAGGAGTTAATTAAAATATCCCGATTAATGTTAGACCGGTTGAACCAGCGCCTGGCCGAAAAAAAACTAAAACTTAATATAACTGACCAATTGGTAGAAAGAGTTGCTGAACTTGGCTTTGACCCGGTTTTCGGCGCCCGGCCGATGAAACGGGTCATCGGTGAAAAAATAGAGGACAAAATTGCTCAAAAAATTCTTGCCGGGGAAGTTAAAAAGGGCGAAATTGTTGATATTCAAATATGAATTTATAAAGGTTGAAACCTGACCGGCAAATAGAAAAAGTTTTTGTTTCTCGGAATATCGGAGACATCGTTTTTAATAATTTTAAGAGAACCAAGGTTGGTATCAGCGGTATCGAATTCAATGTCTAAAGAAAAGTCTATCAATTCTTCGGTCATCCAATCCTGGTCAGTGACGAAAATTTCCTCAGCTAAAACTTCTCCGGCAGCGGTTTCAATTGACATCGGCAAAACCGCTTCAAAAAACCATGTCCCCGGCGCCTGGCCGTTAACAACCACTGGTGAACTAATTACCGCTCCCAGCCCGGGTTGATTAACAATTATCTCTGGCTCTGACTCTAAACGGATGTATTCTAAAATCTGGTCGTAAACGCCAATTAAATCACTTTCCGCCGGATAAGCAGAAATAAGATAAGTGCCATTGTCAGTATTCACTTCGGTATCAATACTCCGGCCTAAAAGTCCCTCAACAATCCGGCGGACAGCCGGATAGCCGTCAACAATAATTTCTTCTTCTGAAATAATTTCCGCTTGGTGATAACCGACTTCTCTTTGGTCATCAGGGCCAAAATATACTATCCCGACTTTCAGGTGATCGGTCGGTACTGTGTCTGTCCCTAATTCCACAGCGGGATCAAAACTGTAAACAGCGGCTTCTCCTTGAAGATTGGCTGCCGGCTGCGGTGTCCAGTTAAAAGGGTGGGCAAATTCAATATTTAAACTGGCGTCATAAAAACGGGTCCAATCTTCAGGGATCTCAACTTTGGTTGACGGGGTGGGTGTATCAATTGGCTGTGGACTGATAATCGGCGTGGCTGTCTCACTACTTGGTGTCGGCAGTTGATCGACGAAAACAAAATTCACCAAAAGATAAGACAGGCCGGCAATCAAAATTAAAATTGATAATAAGATAAATAATGTTTGTTTCATTGTTTAAAATGATAAACCCCACTATTTGCAGTATACCAAGAAAATTAAGCCAAAACAGGGGCGCCAAAAAATACCGCCCGGCTCAATGACGATGAGGGACTATTTGAAAAGTCAAATACATTAAGCCGACGCCGAGCAAAAGGGCAATAATTGCCTTTTTTGGGGAAAGATTTTCGTCCGCATGCGGCAAAAAGTCACTTGCCCCTAAATACAAAAACATTCCCGCCGAAAGAGCAATTAAATAACCAAAAATTTTTTCACCAGGATCAAAATAAAAAACTAAAAAGGCGCCAATAATCGTCGCCAAAGAGGATAATAAATTAACGGTAAAAACTCTTTTCTTTCTCCAGCCCAAACCTAATAAAATACCGAAATCCCCGATTTCATGAGGAACTTCGTGGAGAAAAGTTGAAACGGCGGTAATTAATCCTAAACCCGGGTTGGTTAAATAAGCAGCGGCAATAGCAACGCCGTCAACAAAATTGTGTATTGTGTCGCCGATGACTACCCAAAGGGCAGAACCAGAAAACAAATAATGGTTTTCTTGAGGCTGATGGTGGTGAAGACGGCAGGCCCATGTTTCAAACAAGTAAACACTAATTAGGGTAAAAAGGACAATTTGGTAAGCGAGGCGGCCGATAAGATGGTCGGCCTCCGGCAAAAGGCCAATCAAAGAAACTGTAAGCAAAACACCGGCGGCAAAAGGAATAGAGTACCTGGCTAAAAAATTTGACCATTCTTTTTTAACCAAAAAGGCCGCTCCACCGATGAGCGAAAAAACACCTGCCAGAAAAACAAGGAAAAAAAGTATTAGTAAATCACTCATTTAAAAAAATTAACTTTTATAGACTAAACGCCCTTCAACTTTGCTATCGGCATTTTGATGGGTTCGCAAATACTCTTCTAAAACCTGCTGGGCAGAAGTAGCTACTGTTTTATATTCCCCAGACTCGATTAATTCTTTCTGAGGAACACCCAAATAATCAGCTGAGTTGTTAAAGTGATATCCTTGTAGACAAAGGGTATAGAACTGGGTATTTTCAACCGGGTGGCCGTTGATTTCCAACTCTTCCAACTCGCCTTTTTGATCATTATAAACCGCCTTAACTCCCTTGTTTACTTGGTAGCACTCACCTTCACCATCGCGGTTTTCTAATCGCATTATGTGGTTAAAAATCTGTTTCAGGTGCATACCGGTAACTGAATAGCGGGTTAATGTATCGTCATACGGGAAACAGGCGGTAAAATCTCTCAGCCGAACCAAGGGCCCGAGGCTTTTCACTCGAATCGAACCACTGCCGACGAGCATAACATCGGTTTGAGCATGGTCGGCAAAGGCATCAGCAATAAAGTTTCCCAAAGCGGTTTCTATTTCACGTTTGGGATGCGTCAGTTCCTCGGCAAATTTAGATAATAAAGTGTTGTATTTCCGGTCGGTTTCTTGTTTAAACGAGTTAATAAACTCCCTTAACTGCTCGTCTGGTTTAGCCAATTTGTCATTAATCGGGATTAATTGCCATTTGTAATCAACTACGCTGTTGGTATCGTCATCAACAACAATATCAAATCGGCCAACCTGGTCTGAACCAACTGCCGCCTGGGCAATCAAAATATTATTGACCATTTTGGGTTGTTTTAAAACCGTATGCGAATGACCGCCGATAATAATGTCAACTCCCCATTCCGGATCAAGCATTTTTGCCAATTCAACGTCTGATTCAAAACCAATATGAGTCAATAATATTGTTAGATCAATGTCGTCGTCTTTATAAGCATTGCAAATTTTGCCGACTTCATCCTTGGCTTCTTCAAGAGAAATAAACGTTCCAATTAACTGATCCATGTTAATTGAGTCCATTACTTTCTCAGTAATTATTCCGGTAAATAAAATGTCAAACCCGTCTTTGGGAATGATTTTGTAGGGATTCATCAGCCGCTTGTTGTATTTTTTAATATATAAATTAGCGTTGACAATCGGAAAATTGGCCATTTTTTCCAAAAAAAGCAAGTGCGGCAAACCGTAATCAAACTCATGGTTGCCTAGAGTTACGACGTCCGGGGCCAAGTAATTCATTACCTCAATCGTTGAAATCCCTTTATACTCAGAATCAATTATTGATCCCTGAACCATGTCGCCGGATACCAAGTAGAAAACATTTTTTTCTTCTTTACGAACTTGGTTAATATAACCAGATAATAAGGATAAACCTCCAATAAGCTCGCCTTTTCCCTCACGAACTTCTTCAAGAAAATCGCCATGGATATCGTTGGAGTGGAGGATAGTAAACTTTTTGGTGTTCATTTAGATTCAATTCTACCACAAAACAAAAACCGCTAAACTAAAGTATATACTTAATATCATGGATACGACTGCACCCACCACAACTCTTTAAGGTGTTATAAACCGGGTTTGGTAAAATAAAGTTAATGAACAAAGAAGAAGCAAAAAGCCGAATAAAAAAACTGCGGCAGGAAATTCGGCACCATAATTATAAGTATTATATTGAAAACGATCCGGTAATCTCTGATGCCGAATATGACCAGTTGTTCGACAAACTCCTAAAATTAGAAGAAAAGTTTCCCGACCTAAAAACCAAGGATTCGCCGACGAAGAAAGTCGGCGGTGAACCGGTTGATCAATTAGAGACGGTGGAACACCCGTCTCCGATGCTCAGTTTGCAGGCGGTCAGAAAAGAGAAAGAAGCTAGGGATGCCTGGGAAAGGCTGGAAAAAAATATTGAAGGAGAATTTGAGGTGACCGCTGAACCCAAATACGACGGATTGGCAGTGGAACTGATCTATAAAAACGGTAAGCTGGCCCAAGCGTCAACAAGAGGAGACGGCCAAAAAGGCGAAAAAATTACAGAAAATATTAAGACAATCAGAGAAATTCCTCTGAAACTTTTTACAAATCAGGAAAAAGAAATACCGGAACAGCTTGTTGTCCGCGGCGAAGTTTACATCCCCTTAGATGATTTTGAAAAACTTAACCGTCAGCGCCAAAAAAAAGGAGAAGAGCCTTTTGCCAACCCTAGAAACGCCGCCGCCGGTTCTCTTCGTCAGTTAGATCCCCAAATTACCGCTCAAAGACCGCTAAAGATTTTTTTCTATGAAATCAATAACAGTCTAGATTTGGGTTTTGAAACTCACTTGGAAGCAATCCGGGCACTGCCCGAGTGGGGGTTGAAAATTAATCTGGAAAAAACAGTGGTCTGCGGGAATTTTAATCAGGTTGTCAGTTATCATCAAAAAATGGAAAATCAACGCCGGCAATTGAATTACGATATTGACGGCGCTGTTTATAAAGTCAATGATCTAAAACAGCAGAAAAAACTCGGATACCGGGCAAACAGCCCACGTTATGCTTTTGCCTATAAATTTAAACCCTTGAGGAAAACCACAAAAATAACCGGGGCTCATTTTCAGGTCGGCCGGACTGGTAAAATTACTCCGGTAGCTCATTTAAAAGAGACTAATATCGGCGGGGTTACTGTTTCACGCGCTTCTCTACACAATTTCAATGAAATAAAAGAAAAGGATATTCAAATCGGCGATATGGTTTTGGTAGAAAGGGCCGGCGACGTTATTCCTTATGTTGTCAAACCAATCAAAGACCAGCGGGACGGCTCGGAGAAAAAAATTGACATTCCCGAATTATGTCCGGTTTGCCAGACAAAAGTTACCGTCAGCGAGGATTTAAAACAGGTGCACTGCCCAAATATTAACTGTCCGGCTCAACTCAAAGAAAGTCTTGCCCATTTCACCAGCCGGTCGGCAATGAACATTGAAGGCATCGGCGATAAAATAGCTAAAAAACTGGTTGACCAAGGATTAATTGAAAATCTGGCCGACCTTTACTATTTAAACAAAGAAGACATTCTTCCTCTTCAAAAATTTGGTGAAAAGTCAGTTGACAACCTGATGGCGGAGATTGAGAAAAGCAAAAAACAACAGCTGGCTAATTTTTTGTTTGGGCTTGGCATCCCTCAGGTCGGTGAAAAAATGGCCAGGGTGCTATCGAAAAATTTTAATTCTCTAGAAGACTTAAAAAGCGCATCCTTGGAAGATTTGGAAAATATTGGTGATGTCGGGCCGGTTACTGCCAAAGAAGTCAAACAATTTTTTACCAGTGAAGAAAATCAAAAAATGATCGACCGGATGGAACAAGCCGGGGTTAAACTATCAAATCCTTACGCCAGTAAAAACATTCCCCTATCCGGGAAAACTTTTGCCTTTACCGGATCATTAGAAAACCGAACCCGGTCGGAAGTTAAAGAGTTGGTTCAAAAACTCGGCGGTGAAATTGCGGCCAGTGTCACCAACGACACCGACTATGTTGTCGCCGGCGCCAAACCCGGGTCGAAATTAAAGGCAGCAAAAGAAAAAAATATCCCCACCCTCAGTGAAGAGGAATTCAAAAACCTCCTCGGCCAGTAGAACCCGTCTCGGGAGTGAAAATTAAAAAATGTAGG
>CAYYDT010000019.1:0-9457 GCA_964470705.1 uncultured Gammaproteobacteria bacterium
TTTCCGCTGGTGTATTTTTAAGCGGCGAAATAACCGCCAAACGCTTGTCTTTAAAACCCAAACGAATACCAATGCCGCCAAAACTGCCGCTGAGGTTCTCTTGACTGATCTCATTATCTTCAGGGGGCAAGTAAACAGTATAAGGGTCACCAAGGGCGTCAACCATGCCGGATATTGCACCCTGGACCATTTTTTCGGGCTCTAAAAGACTTTTATCAAAATACTTTTCTTCTAGTTTCCCCCACGCCAGCCAAAAATTAGAAAGATCTACCGGTTGGTTTTCTGAATTGTAAGCCTTGTAAGTAAACCCTGATCTTTTCGTTCCGTAATAGTAGCCAATATAACCAGCTAAACTAATCAAAGACAAAACCAAAACTATTTGTCTTATTTTTTTAAACAATTTTTTTCTACTCATTACTGCATTTAGCCTTCAGCATTCAGCCTTTAGCCCCTTCTGGTATTAATAAACAATCATTGCCGGCGTCCAATAAACATTTTACTCCTTTTACCTTTTTTATCAACTGCAGGGTCTCTTCGTCAACCGCAATTACCGGAATCGGCCATTCTTTTTCATCAATTTTTTCACCAATAACAACCAATCCGCTAACCCCTAGGGCCCTTGCTTTGGAAACCAATGCTCCGGTCAAATTCTCTGATTTAACAACCAATACTCGCTTATTATAGTCACTGTTAAGTTGGCTGTAGGTAATATCAACCTGAAAAGATAATTCACCCCATCCACGGAGTTGATTTAATCCTTGACCAGAAATTTTTTTTGTTTTAAATTCCAGTTTGATTTTTTGGCTGTCAACATCAACAACCTTACCCTGAACGGGCGTTTTTATTTTTTTTTCTTTTTTTTCGGCCAAGACTCCTTCCGCAGAAACAACCTGGCCACTTTTTACTAAAAGTTTGGCATCATCGGGCAAATTAACTACCCAAAAGGCTTTTTTCATTATCTTAACTTACGCGGGTAACAAACGGAAGCAAACCTAAATGTCGCGCGTGTTTAACTGATTTTGCTAGTTGGCGCTGATGTTTGGCGCAGACACCAGTTTTTTCTCTAGATAAAATTCTCATCCGAGGCGATAAAAAGCTCATCAAGTCTTGATAATTGCGCCAATACGGGTTTGTCTTCGTTTGACAAAATTGACAATCTCGCTTAATTGGTTGGTTTCTTTTTCTTCTCGGCATAATAATTTAGTTTTAAAACGGAATATCCTCCCCTTCACCATCTTCATCTTGGTGATCCTCAAAATCTTCTTCTATTGTTTTTTCTTCCTCTCCTGGCTCTTCTTCCTCAACTGATTTATCAGCCGGCTCCGGCTCACTAGACCCGCTTCCGGTTTCAGTATTGTCTCGGCTCGATAAGAGGATCATATCATTGATGACAATTTCGGTTGTCTGGCGTTTAACGTTGTCATCGCCTGTCCATTCCCGATACTGTATCCGGCCGCCGACATATACTTTTGCTCCTTTATACAAAAGTTGGGCACAAAGTTCAGCCAACTGCGCCCAGGCAACCACCCGGTGAAACTGAGCCGCTTCTTTTTCATCGCCTTCGTTAGTTGTCCATCGGCGGTTGGTTGCCAAACCAAAATTGCAAACTGCCGTCCCATTAGGAGTATAACGAAGCTCTGGATCTCTAGTTAAATTACCTAATAACATTACCCGATTAAGACATCGTGTTGACATTTCTCCTCCTTTTTAATCTTTTTTTAATAATAAATAACGAATTACTGTATCGCTTCTGTTTAAGTAGGTGTTAAGAGCGTCAAAGTTTGGGCCTTGAGGGAAATCTATCTCCCAAACCCAAAAATCCGCTTGGCTGTTGGACTTAATCTCATAAGCCAAGTCTTTTTTGCCTTCTTTTTTTTTGTCTTTAACTTTACCGTCAATCGACTTTATTTGGCTTTCCAGATCAGAAAAAACTGTTTCTAGTTTTTTCTTATCCGTTCCCGGCGGAGTCAAAAAAACAAACTCATATTTAACTGCCATTATTTCCAATTATACTCAGTCAACGCCTCTTTCGTCAAGCACCGGCTATTTTGTAACCGTTGTCAAGGTCTTCAACCGAAAAACCCAACTTTTCTATCTGCCGGCGGAGCTTATCGGCCTGGCCCCATTTTTTCTGCCGGCGGAGGTGTTCTCTTTTTTCAGCAAGTTCTTTTATTTTATCCGGGATTTCGGTGGCTGAGGGCTGTTGGGTTAAATCAAGACCTAAAACTTGGTCTAAAATTTTGGCTAAAAAAGTTTTTTCTGCCGAGGTGAGATCCGTTTTCATCCCCTGCCAAAAAACAGCTAATGCCTGGGGGATATTCAAGTCATCAGCAAGACTTTTATTGAACTTCTTAACTATTTCTTCAACTTGAGGTGTTTTTTTAGTTTTTACATCAACCGGAACAAAATTAATCAAACTTAATCGGGATTTGCGGGCATTTTCTAAAGCTTCCCAAGTAAAGTTTAACTGCTTTCGGTAGTGACCGGTTAAATAAAAATACCTTAAATCCAATGGATGAAATCCCTTTTTAACGATATCGGCTAAAGTATAGTCATTTCCCAGACTTTTACTCATTTTGCCGCCGTCAATCAAAAGAAACGCACCGTGAATCCAATATTTGACAAACGGTTTTTTGCCAGTTGCTGCCTCTGCCTGGGCAATCTCGTTTGGGTGGTGGGTTGTTTTTAAATCTTCACCACCAAGATGAATATCAAACTGCTCGCCCAGGTAAGTCATACTCATTGCCGAACACTCGATGTGCCAGCCAGGAAAACCTTTCCCCCAAGGACTGGGCCATTCCATCGCCCTTTGACTACCCTCAGGGCTGAATTTCCAAAGAGCAAAATCCCGCGGGTCTTTCTTCTCTGGATTTTCCTCAACTCTGGCGCCAGCCTTTATTTCATCTAAACTCGAAAGCTGACCGTAATCATTACCGGCGTTTTCATAGGCCTGAATATCAAAATATACGCCGTCGGAAGTTTTGTAAGTAAACCCCGCTTGCTCAATTTTTTTGGCCAACTCAATCTGTTCGTTGATGTGGTCTGTTGCTTTCGGCAGAACATCCGGTTTTTTTATATTTAATTCTTCCAAGCCGGCCAAAAAAACTCTGGTATAATTTTCAGCAATTTCCCAAGCGGTTTTTCGTTCTTTTTTCGCCGCCTTCGCCAATTTATCTTCTCCAGCGTCAGCATCATCAGTCAAGTGGCCAACGTCAGTAATATTCATTACATGGGTAACCTGATAGCCGAAGTACTTCAATGTCCGGTTGACGAGATCTGCCAATATATTAGTCCGCCAATTTCCGATTGTTGCTGAAGAATAAACCGTCGGACCACAAGTATACATTCCAACCATACTTTGTTCAATCGGCCTGAAGACTTCTTTTCTTTGGGTTAGGGAATTAAATAACTTAATTTCTGCCACCTTTGATTTCTTTTCCTTTTCCACGTTGTTGAATAAGCGCTGTTCCTCGCTGGTGTTTAGTTCCTGTCTGAGCAAGTGGGCCCTGCCCAAACCCGGCTCCCGCCATTTGAGCTTCTTTTTTAGCCTCAGCCTCTTCTTCCTGACGTTGTCTTTGCACTTCTTCCAGCAACTGTTCTTCCTCCTCATCTTTGGCTCTTTTTTCTCTGACTTCTTGAATTTCAGCGTCAACGTCACGGCTGCCGCCAATCTTGCTTTTTAAACTAGCAATTTCTTTATCCGTCTTTTCTTGATTCTGCTGATGAAATTGGTCAAGATCTGTTGCAGAAGATTTTCCAGAACCTCCACCTGAACCGGTTAATTCGCTTACAGCATCATCAATCGCTTCTTTTGCCTGATCTTTAGCCGCCTCAACAGTTTTTTCAGCGACGCCACCTACCCCCTTAACTGTATCTGATAAAATTTTTGGTTTGTTTTTCATTTAAAGACCCAGCCCCTCTAGTGGCCCGCCACCTATTTCCTGCATTTTTTTAGCGGCCATTTTTTGAGACTTTTTTATTGCTTTATTAAGCGCACTAACCAAATTTTTATTTTCCTCACCATTGATCAAAACCCGTTTTACTTTCTGTGTTCCATCAATAACTATCTTGACACCTTTTTCATCAATTTTAACTTCTTCCCGGCTAAGCACCTTTTTCATTTTTACCGCTTGATCGCGGAGTTGTTTTAACTTGCCTAGTTTTTTAAATTTATCAATTGCCATTATTCACCTCCTCTAATTACCAAATATATCTTTAGCTGAATTATACAGGTCATCTTTTTTATTTCCAAGTATACACTTAATTTTAACACAACAATTAAAAACCTTTTCCATACCTTGTTCAACAATTTGGCGGTTACGATTTTCTTCTAGTTTGTCCTTATGAAATTGGTAAGAAACGCTCAAAACCAAGTGATCTTCATTAATCTCCTCGGGGTGGGCCGCTTTTAAAAAAGCCGCAACCGAATGGTTCATTGGTTTAACCGCCTCCAGCAGTCTCCCCCAGTCCTTTTTAATCTCTTCTAAACCTAACCCCCCTCCATCTTTATTCTTTTTTTTATTAAAATTTTTATTTTTAACTTTTTTTGAGTTTTTGAGTTTTTGAGTTTTTGAGCCCTCCAATAACTCTATCACTGCTAGCTGAAAAGGAAGCTGGGGTAAAACCGTGTTTTTTTGACGATAGGCGGCAGTTGAGAAAATATCTGATAATTCTGCTAACTGCCTAAGTTTAAATTCTCCGGCCAAATCATTAAGCTGACTGTCTTTTTTTACTCCGGTATTTACTAAAATCAGTTTTTGAATAAAATTAATCATTCTTTTTAAGTAATCGTCAAAAGAAGCGCCTTCTTCAGCCAAGTCCTCGCCAATCTTAATCAGTTGATCAATTTTGCCCTCAGCAATCAACCTAAAAACGATTTCCGGTTTTCTTTTTTGCCAGTGGCCAAGCAAATTCTGAGCTTTTTTCCAGCCTATTTTATCACCAAGATTAAGGTATAAACTTTCCAAAATTTTCTGCGCATCTCTAAAACCTCCTTCTGAAAGTTGGATAATTTCCGAAATAACTTTTTGATCAACCTTTATGTTTTCACCGGTAATTACCTTTTTTAAACTTCTTTTTACTTCAGACGGGCTGCCACGGTGAAAATCAATCCGCAGCAGACGGGACATCACTGTCGGGATTATTTTATCTGGATCAGTAGTACACAAAACAAAGATTACATGGCTGGGTGGCTCTTCCAATGTTTTTAATAAGGCATTAAAAGCTTGGTTGGTCAACATGTGAACTTCATCAATAATATAAACTTTGTAGTTTGCTTTTATTGGCGCTAAACCAATTTTTTCTTTTAATTGACGAATATCATCAATTCCCCGATTAGAGGCAGCGTCAATCTCAATCACATCCAGACTTGTTCCCAGAGTTATTTCCCGACAAATTTCACACTGATTACACGGCTCAATATTGGCGTCAATTTGCGATTGGCAGTTAACAGCCTTTGCCAAAATCCTGGCCGCTGAAGTTTTACCAGTCCCTTTGGGACCAGCAAAAAGAAAAGCGTGCGGCACTGCTTTCCTGCCTAAAATCTTCTTAAGTTCCTGTCGTACGCTTTTTAAATCTAGTTCTTCTAGTGTCTGCGGTCTATATTTTAAAAAAAACATACTTTAAATATAAAATGGCTATATGGCCATATTGTTATATTGTTTTAATATTAATAACAATTTAGCAATTTAACAATGGCAATTTAGTTTACTAAATTGCTAATTCCATGTTCTAGTAACTCTTCAATAATTTCGTTTACCAACCGCTGGCGCTGGCGGGCTTCTTGGCGGGCTAAAGGAAAACATATTACCACATCGCCAATAAGCGTCCTGCCGTCAGGCAATTGTTCATTCATTGGAAAAGCCAATACTTTAGGAATATATGTTTTATCACGATAATCTTTATTTAAACTTTTTGCTTTTCTTTTGCCAACAAAATTTATGCTTAATTCCATTTCGTCACCCATCTGATAACCGGCAAGAATTTTCCTGGCTATTTGACGTATTTTTTTTATTTCCAGCGGATACCGCGGATCTTTTTTAATCAGTATTTTCATGTGTGTTAATGGCTAATGGCTAATGATTAATGACTAATCATTAGTTTCTTTTTAACAACCTCAGTGACTAAAGCCCCATCGGCCTTATCACCAATTTTTTTCATAACCGTTCCCATAATCTGTCCAAATTCAGGTTTGTCCAAAGTGGAAATTACTTCTTCAACCACCGCTTCAATCTCTTCCCTGGTCATCATTTTCGGCAGATACTTCTGCAGTATTTTGATTTCATTTTTTTCTTTTTCTACTAAATCCAGACGGCCGGCTTGTTGAAAAAGTCTTAAAGCCTCTTTTTTGGACTTCATTTCTTTTTGCAAAACTTTTACCGGCTGAAAATCTCCACCCCTAGCTTCTTCTGCTTGTAGTAAAGAATAAAGATACTTTAAACTCCCTGTCAATGATTTATCTTTGGCAACCATTGCCTGATGAATATCGTCTTTGATTTTATTGATTACGTTCATTTTAATTGCTTTTTTCCAAGGCTTTTTTTTTCTCGTATCTTTTTTGTGAAGGTTTAACAAACTCTTGTTTTTCGCGAATATCCTCAATAATATTAGTCTGTTTCATCAACTGATAAAACCGGTTAAGCATATCATGAATAGATTCTCCTTTTTTTCTTTTGACAACGATCGGCATTGCATAAATGCACCTCCTTCCATGTATAAGTTCGAGAAGTTCGAAAGGTTCTAAAACCTCGAAAATTTTAAACATCTCGAGCCTCTCTAGCTCCTCGAACCTCTCTAATAGTCTAACAAAGATTTTAATGAAGGACAATAACTAAAAAAGACTAATTATTTTCTTGAAGACACAAAATCCAGTCGCGGGTATTGACGATACCATTGTCATCAAAATCATATTTCGCGTCGCTGGTTCCAAACTTTTCATTAAACTGCTCTTTAACACAACTAGTTACTTTTTGGCCGGTTTCACTCGGCGAAGCTTGTGGTGAGGATTCGGGTTGTGTGTTAACCGGCGGTTCCGTTGGTAGTTGGGTAGGCCTCTCAACAGGAGGATCATCCGGCTTTTGACCGGCTTCTCCTTCTTGCGTCTTGAAAGAATAAGGGATACCGTTATTATCAAATATTTCGTCACCAACTCTTATCCTAAAGTAATAAGTCGTCCCTTCTTTTAACGGAGATAAAACTACCCGATGGCTGGTACTCGGCTGATTTTCCAAGGCTCTTAAAAGCAAACTGGCCGGAGTGGTTCCATATTCAACTGTCCCTTGAACCTCAGTATCTGTCTGCCAGGTAACTGTAGCTGACTTAACATCCGCTTCGGCACGGACATTTTGAGGCTCTTTGCCCCCGGAAGCACCACTTAAATAAGTTCTGGCAGTACGTACACCGACAGCGGCCAAAACTCCACTGAGAAGCAAAATAACAATAATTATTACTGTCTTGATATTCTTTTTCATAAAGCTAACAACCAACTGAATAATAACATAATTCCTCCGCCTAAAGCAACCATAATTAACGGCGTTTCTATTCCAGTATCCGGAAGTGCTTCCGGCGCAGGTGTCGGCGCTTCCGGCGGCGCTTCCGGTTCTGGCGTAGCAGTTGGGGCTTCCGGCTCAGGCGTAGCAGTAGGTGCCTGACCCCCAATTGTGTAACTACCGCTGCCGCAAGCACCACAGTTGACTATATCGTTACCACCCTG
Organism: uncultured Gammaproteobacteria bacterium; assembly: GCA_964470705.1. GTDB lineage: Bacteria > Patescibacteriota > Microgenomatia > UBA12405 > JAHJSD01 > CAYSLZ01. The sequence goes on from CAYYDT010000019.1 coordinate 7,712, forward strand.
ATCCCAAATACCAGTATCTGTATCATTGCCCGCTTCACATAAAAAAGACATTGCCGCAGTACCTTCAGCTGTTGCTTCAAAACTCACCGTAGCAATATCGCCAACCCCGCTTCGGGTAACTAAGGCTTGTTCTGAATAAGAATAGATTGTTAATCTTCCGTTGGAGTTTTCAATATTATAATTAAACCCTGAAAAAAACTGGCCGGATGTAACCTGATTTACTTTTAATTTATTTTGGTCAAAACTGATTAGAGCATCAGTGGCCATTGCTTCTTCATCTGAGGTATCTATTTTAACAACGATGTTAAAAGCATCCCCGGTATTATAACTGCCGGTAGCCGGTTCGAAATAAAGACGAGGATTGGCCCGAGCTGACACAGTACTTCCGTACCATAAAAAAATAAAAACGGTTAAAGGAAAAATAAACTTTCTTAAAATTCTATTCATCTAAAACTCTCTTAGTCAATGTTTAAAGTAAAATCATTCTTGGTAAAACCAATTTCGCTTCCCTGACCGGCAAGAACTGTTCCCGGTGCTTCTAACGGGTTATAAATCTCAAATTTGGCCTGACCTGAAGTAATCGGCTTAAATTTTACTTCGGCCAAAACTGTTTGACTGCCGGAATCAAAATCGACAGTTGTTGATAAGTCTGACTCAATCAGTGATATCAGTATTCTTTCTTTTTCCGGTTCAACCCAGTTGCGGCCGATAAACGAAAACCGGTCTGTCGGTTCAACACTAATCACTTCTACCTTGCTAGGATCATACTTTAAATAAAGGTCAACACCATCTAGATTAAGGTTTTCTAAGGCAGTCAAAACAACACTTAAACTGCCCTCTTCCCCGAGCAATAATTGCTCTTGTCCTTGAATACTAATTATTGCCGGCTGTGTTTCTGCAACAATGGTTTCTGGTCTAGAAACTGCTTCTTGTTGCACCAACCGGTCTTTTTCAAGACGATTAACAATAATAACCGATTCCAAAATAATTAATAGAGCCAAAGCCGGAACCAACCATTTTGTTTTTTCTATATCAAACTTCATTTCTCACCTCCTTATAATTTATTAATAACATAAATTAGCCTGCTTGACAAACATTAAATTTCATCTTCATATTTAGTGCTTAATGTTTCTAGGAAAAAGACTATATCCTGGGAATTAACAACTCCGTTAAAATTGATATCTTCAGGGACATCGCCTTGTTTTCCTAATCCTTTTTTCAGTAAACTAAAATCAATACTGTTGACCACTCCATCCTGGTTAATATCTCCCGGCTCCAACCTGAGTCCCGTCCAGTCAAAACTGTTTCTGCCGGTGGAAAATGTTACATTCTCTTCACCCAACCAACAGTGTTCCTTTTGCCCATCATGGCAGTAACGACGAGCCAAATGAACCGGGCCTTTTAATAAAACCCCATAACTGCCGCCAACAGGAATACCAACTAACTCCACTGTTCCACTCCCCACGGCCTGATTATCAAAAACTACCGGTACATCAGAAAACTTAGCGCTATAACCGTTGCCCCTAACAATAATGTCTACCGGTTGAGTCCCAATGCTCCCGACTACTATCGACCGCTGATTTGCAAAATATTCTGTTCCAGCAAATTTAATTTTAAAAGCCATAACCGGCCAATCAGCCTGATCTACAATAGCATAATTAGCGCCCTTGAAAGTCAAATCATAGTAAAACTCATCTTCGGAAGTGATACTCGATTCTGACTGAACAAAATAAACGTTTGTTTTTT
>CAYYDT010000020.1:0-7943 GCA_964470705.1 uncultured Gammaproteobacteria bacterium
GATGGGAATAAAAATTTTTGTCTTCAATCGCCAAAGTTGCCCACTTTAATTCGTTGGGAATTTCATCAATGGCAATCGGCGACCGCTTGGCCTCCCGGTAAACATCGTATAATAATTTTCCATTCCGGTCATAAATTTTGGTGGCAAACCCATCTCGACGGACTACCTGCTCCGGCGAGGGTAAATCTTTGGCAACCCAGCCAAAAGCAGCTAGTGAAACCAAAAAAAACAAAACCAGGCCGAGAAAAGCACCAACCGGCAAAAAATAAAGTAGCTTTTTTTTCAATGGTAATTTCCGCCGGCGGGACCGGCGCTTTACTTTCTTCAGATTGAATATTGCTGACCACTTGTTTTTAGACATCGCTTTATATTATAGTATAATAATCAAGTCGGAGACAAATATGAAGTTTAAGATAAAAAGAAAACAGGTCGGCAGGTTTTTTATTATTCTGGCGACAATCGCTTTACTGCTCAGTGGAATTCTGCCGTTTCTGTCGTATATACTTTAATGCCTAAAAAGCCTCAGCTCAAACTTGATACCCCTGTTAGATACGTAAAAGGCGTCGGTCCCAAAATGGCCGACCGGCTGAAAAAACTGGAAATAAAAACCGTCGGAGACCTTATTCACCATTATCCTTTTCGACATGAAGATTACTCCCAGATTAGTCTAATTAAAAACTGCCAGCCAGGTGAAAAAGTCACTTTAATTGGTAAAATAAGCAATTTTTCATCATCTCAGACCAGATCGGCAAAGCAAAAGTCGGTACAAAAAGCGGTTTTTTCTGACAGCACCGGTGAAATCGAACTTCTTTGGTTTAACCAGCCGTATTTAAAAAAAATTTTCACCGATAATGTTCTTGTTTCCCTATCCGGCGAAATAGAAAAGCGGAGGGGGCGAATGCAGATGATCTTTCCCAGACATGAAATTATTGACGATGATAAACCGACCAAAGACACCGGCCGTCTGGTTCCGATTTACCCGGCCACTTACGGAATCAGTGATAAGTATTTAAGAAAAATCATCTACCAGGTAATTTTTAAGGTGAAAAATCAAATAGAGGAATATCTTCCGGACGATATCCGCAAAGAGTTTGGTCTATTACCAAGAAAAGAGGCGGTAGTCAGCATTCATTTTCCTGAAAACCGACGGCAGTTAAAACTGGCCAGGCAAAGAATAGCCTTTGATGAACTAACCTTAATCCACTTGAAAAATCTTCAGAAAAAAGAGGAGTGGAAACAGGCCAGGCCGGCATTGGAAATTAAAAACCACCCGAAGGTGATTAAAAAATTTGTTGAATCGCTGGCTTTTCAGTTGACTTCCGCTCAAAAAAGGGTGATAAAGGAAATACTTACCGACCTTCACCAACCAAACTCAATGAACCGTCTGCTGCAAGGCGATGTTGGTTCGGGCAAAACCGTTGTTGCCGCAACGGGTGTTCTGCAAACTGTTGAAAACAATTATCAGTCAGTACTTATGGCGCCGACTGAAATTTTGGCCCAACAGCATTTTAAAACATTAAGTGAAATGCTTAAGCCGTTTAAAATTAACTGCCAGCTGCTGACCAGCAGTACAACTAAACAAACTAACCACCAACCCCTAGCACCTAACACCCAATTATTAATCGGTACTCACGCCTTGATCCACAAACACGCTCAATTTGATCAGGTCGGCCTGGTAATTATTGACGAACAACATCGTTTTGGGGTTGAACAACGAGCCAAACTGGTAGAAAAAGCTCAGACAACAGGAAAAGATAAGCTTTTTCCACACCTTTTAACAATGACCGCCACCCCGATACCTAGAACAATCGCCCTCACTCTTTACGGTAACCTGGATGTGTCAACGCTGGATGAAATGCCACCAGGAAGAAAACCAGTAAAGACCTGGCTGGTTCCAAAAGCTAAACGTGAGGATTGCTACCAATGGATTAAATCCCAGGCAGAGAAAGGCAGTCAGGGGTTTATTATCTGCCCTTTGGTTGAAGAATCAGAAAATTTACAATCAGTTAAAGCCGCCAGCGAGGAGTTTGACAAACTTAGTAAACAAATTTTTCCGAAATTAAGGCTTGGCCTGGTACACGGCCGGATGAAAAGCAATGAAAAAGAGTCGGTTTTAGAAAAAATGCATCAGGGTAAAATTGATATCCTGGTTGCTACGCCGGTGGTAGAGGTCGGAATTGATGTACCTAAGGCTAAATTTATGATTATTGAAGGGGCTAACCGGTTTGGCTTGGCGCAACTTCATCAGTTACGCGGCCGAGTGGGCAGGGGAGAGGAACAAGCATTTTGCTTTTTGTTTGCAGAAAAAATCAGTCAAAGGGCAAGGAAAAGACTGCGGGCGATGGAAACGATTAATGATGGATTAAAATTAGCCAAAATAGATCTAAAAATCAGAGGCCCGGGTGAAATTTACGGCACAAAACAGCACGGTTACCCGGAATTGAAAGTTGCTAATTATAATGATTTAGAATTAATCAAAAAAACCCGCCAAGCAGCTAAACAAGTACACCTCCGAGGTGTATCTCTATAGACACCTAAGTAATTACTCCAAAATTAAATGCTTTATTTGTTCTAGCTCCCGTTGGTAATCTGCTCGGTCGAAGACAAATTTCTTATAATCATCCGGGCAAGAAAAAGCAGACAAAATTAAATCTTTATAGCATATATTTTTAGATGCCAAACCTAAGTATTCTCTGAATGACGACCACTGATAACTTTCCAAATCGTTAATATTTTTTACTAGATAACCAGAATATGGATTAAGGTGAATGTATCGGCTGACATGAAGCAACTGGCCTTCGCTTAGAATTCTTACGGCTTTAAACTGGCTTTCAAAAAGTGGGCCTTTTTTTTCGTTCTTCGTATTGTAATATCTGACAAAACTATTTTGAAAATCACTCATAAATCGGCTTATTCCATTCTCACTTTTCTGCTTTATTAGTAAATGAAAGTGGTTTGGCATCAAACAAAAAGAGATCAGTCTAACTCTCCTTTTATTTTCCTCAATTAGTTCTTCCATTATTTGCTGCCGCTGGTGGTTGGATAATAGCAGGTATTTGGAGAACCGGGTTGGGCGGTTTAAAAATGAATAATAGTTTATCAAGTCTAGTGCTCTTACGGCTTCACGTTTTTTAGAAAAAATTGGCTGGCGGTATAAACTCCTGTTTAAAAGGTGATATATTTCTCCGTTGACAAAAATAATTTTTCTTAAAGCCATTACTAATAATAATTATAACCGAGGTGTCAATAGTAATACACCTCGGAGGTGTACATAATTTGCAAAAGACGGGGAGAGGCAGTAAAATAAACAAATTATGGCAGTACCTAAATATCGTCCTTCCAGCCATCGGCAGGGAAGAAGAAGAAGCCAGCACCAAGTTAAATTACCAGAAACAAGTGAATGCCCTCATTGCGGTGCGCTGAAACGACCACATTTTGCCTGTCCAAGCTGCGGGAAATTAAGTAAAAATAAGACTAAGAAAAAAGATGATAAAACAAAAAAAAGTAAAAAGGAAAAAGGATCCAAGACATAAAAAGAGACAGCAAATAATTAAGGAATTGTTTGGCTGGAGTTTTCATCCTCACCAGGAGTTGTCTTCCAAAACAAAAAAAATCTTGACCGAAGCTGAGAGTATCGATAAAGAAATAAGCCAATCCGCCCCTAAATGGCCAATTAAAAAGATAAATAAAATTGATCTGGCAATTCTCCGGCTGGCTGTTTATGAGTTAAAGTACGACCAAGAGGTGCCGGCAAAAGTGGCAATCAATGAAGCTGTTGAACTGGCAAAGGAGTTTGGCAGTGAAAACTCGCCGGGTTTTGTTAACGGCGTTTTGGGAGATGTGTATGATAAATTTAAAATTTAAAATTTATTAAATACTAGAGAATAGATAATAGTTAATAGTGAACAGTGAATAGTCAAAAAAATTTAAACAAATTAGAGAAAATTTTAGAAATAAATTTCGCTGATCAAAGCTTATTGAAACAGGCATTGATTCATCGGTCGTATTTGAATGAAATTAAAACTGCTGATTTGAAATCCAATGAGCGGCTGGAGTTTCTCGGCGATGCTGTTTTGGAACTCTGGACGACCAAAGAATTGTTTAACAATTTTCCTAATCTCTCCGAAGGAGTATTGACTAATGTCCGGGCGGCGGTTGTCTGCACCACCAGTTTGGCTGAAGAAGCCGAAAAAATCGGGTTGGGAAGTTACCTGCTTTTGTCAAAAGGAGAAGAAAAAACCGGCGGCCGAAATAATCCTTCTTTGCTGGCAGATACGCTGGAAGCAGTAATCGGCGCTGTTTATCTTGACCAGGGATGGCAGGGAGCAAGCGAATTTTTAAACCAAATATTAGGCGATAAATTAATGCAATTGGGAAGAGAAGGGGATATCAAAGACGCCAAAACACTTTTTCAAGAAATGGTCCAGGAAAAATTAAAAATAACACCCAGATATGAAGTTCTTAATGAAACCGGACCAGACCATAATAAACTGTTCACCGCCGGAGTATTTTTAAATGGCCGGCAAATAACCAACGGAAAAGGGAAATCAAAACGGTTAGCTGAAGAATCAGCCGCTCAATCAGCATTGACGAAATTAACAAAAACAGGTAAAATTTAAACCGATGTTGAAAATAAAACTTTCCATGCGTGGAAAAAGAAATCAGAGAACGTTTAGAATCATTGTTGCTGAAGCCCGGTCAAAAAGGGACGGCAAATACATTGATTACCTTGGGTACTGGAATCCGCATACGTCCGAGTTCAAGGTTGATAAGAAAAAACTTAAAGACTGGCTAAGCAAAGGGGCGCAGCTGACTGAAGGAACAAAAAAAGTTTTAGAAGATCAAAAAATTAAATTATGAAAGATTTACTGGAATTTATTATTAAAAACATAGTCACTGATAGTAATCAGGTGAAAATAAGCGTGGATAAGGAAGGTGAATCAACTGAATTTGTTGTCCAGGTGTCAAAAGAAGATATTGGAACAGTAATCGGCTCCGGCGGAAAAACAATCAGAGCAATAAAAACCCTTCTTTCTTTAAAAAGCAAAGGGGAAAATTTTAGTTTGGAAATCAAAGAGGCTTAAAAAACAAACGGGTTGTCGCTTTTTCTTTCCAGGCCGCGGCTTTCTCTTCTTTTTAACTCCGGCCGAGAAAAGGCGCTTATTTCCTCAAGCAATGAACTTTCCTTGTCAGTCAATACCAACTCGTCCAAACTGATCTCAGTAAATTGGCGTTTGGCCAACGGCGGGCAGTAAAAAGTAAACAGCTCAAGTTTGATTCTTGCCTTATTTTCCTGGTCCACGTTCCTTTTAAATTCAACCGCCCTTAAATCAAATAAAGGAAAAGTTGTTTCAAAGGCATCAATCAGATTTTCCAAATTATCCGCCGGCCCAATTATGCTGGCGGATAACGGTAATTTTTCAACACCGTTTTTTTCCTCCAACTCAGAAATTTCTTCTCTGGTTAATTCACCAGGCATGAATTTAAAATCACTGATAACAAAATTAGCACTTTCCACCGCATTCCGGAATGACTGCAAAATAAAAGGAATATTTTTTTCACTGGGAACAGCTAATTCAGCAAGGGCTGATTGTCTTTGAATGTCTCCTTCGTCTAGAGAAGAGAGCATTAAATATTTAGCCCTTAACTCTTCTTTATCCGCTTCTAATTGGTCAACCGAAACTGTTAAATTTTTAACGGCTTTAATCTGGGTTAAACTTATGAACAAAGCTAAAACCAGGCCGAGAGCGATAATTGCTATTGGAATAATAATCCGTTTATATTCTTTTAATTTCATTTTTCTACTAATTTAATTGAAAACGGCCAACCGTCAATTGTTTTTTGCAAAGAGTTGAGATTAACCGTCTGATATATATCTAATTTGCGTATCCAGTCTACTTTTTCCTCAAAATCTCTGATTTCAGCCAAAGAGTTCATTTCCCCCCTTATTTCAACCGTATTACCTTTAATATTAACATCTTTAATTAAAGCATCCGCAGGCAAAACATCTGGTAATTGAGATAACTTGGTTTTGTTGTCATTGCGTGAAGAAATTAGTTCGCTGACTAATTTCAGCCGAAAACGAAGTGTCTGCTGAAGTTCAAGCTGGGGGCTGAATTGGGAAATACTCCGGCTTAATTCCTGTTTTTCGGATAATAACCTACCCTTTTTAGCTGACAGCCAAAACTTGTATCCTAAAACACCACTAGAAAAAATCAAAACAATGCCAATAACTATACCGGCTGAAATCCTTAATTTTTTAACCAGCCTTTCCCGCTTTAAGCTCAACCGGTCAGCCGTCGGCAAAAGGTTAATCTTGTCAACTTTATTCATTATTATTTCAGGCCTCTCGCTGCCGCACCGCAGCTAACTGCATAATCCATTCCTTTTTTTGACAGGTCCAAAGATAAATGGTCGGGAACGGCTATTTTTGAAAAAGGTTCGGCGGCCTGAACCTCAATTCCCAGCCTTTTAGCAATCGCTTCAGCTAAACTAGGCGTACGGGCGCCTTTACCGGAGAGAATTACTAAACCAACTTCTTCCTGCCAATCTTTTTGAAAAGAGAGCACTGTTTGTTTTATGTCAATAATTAATTTATCAACAATCGGCAAAACCGCCTGTCTTACCCGGCCCTCAAGTTCTTCCTCTTTTAAACCATAGGCCTGAAGATACGAATCTGCCTCATTATCTTTCAACCCCAAATTAATTTTAACTGCCCGGGAAAAAGTGGTCAAACCAATCGGGACTGACCGGGTAAGATAAATGTTCTCACTTTTACCGGCGGCTAGAGTGGTATGGTCATAATTAATGTCGGCAAAAACCACTGGCAAGTTTTCAACAGCCAATATCCGGTTAATGGAAACTGATTCCGGCTCTAAAGCAAGAAGATTTAATTCCAGTGATTCCGCCATCCGGGAGTATTTTTCAACTTCCGCTTTTAATATGCCGACAATAAAAACTAACAAACGATTATCATCGCCTTTATCAATGATCTGATAATCCATTTCCACTTTGTCAAGAGGGTGGGGGATAAAAGTCTCTGCTTCATAACGTAAAGCCGATTCAACTTCTTTCTCTTTCATCGGCGGAAACCATTTTATTCTAGTGGTCACTTTGTCTTCTGGTACGGCAATAACCACGTTTTTAGTTGTCAGCTCCAAGTCGTCAATCAATTTTTTTAACATCTGGCGGGTCTCTTTTAACTGGCTGTTGGTATCAGCCCGCATCCCGGGGTATTTTAATGGAATAGAGCCAATCCGATCCAGGCTTAAACCGGCTTTGCCTTTTTTTAACTGAACCAGTTTTGCTGAAGCTGAACCAATGTCTAATCCAAAAAAATCCATATTCAATTCATAATAGCATAAATTTTACTGTGTTGTCACCCCAGTGGATGAAAACACAGCGTGGAAGAAGTGATTTGAAGGCATATCCCACCCCCGGAAAACTTTAACCCGGCGGCTGATCACTTCATCTTCGCTTCTGTCAACTTCTCCAGTTGAAGTTATCTCATGCCCCTGAACCGGTAAACCAGCAGTACCCTCTACCCCAAAAACAGCACTGTCATAAAAAGGCTTAAATACTAAAAATAAAGGTATTTTCCCGCCGGAAGTTAATTCGCTAATACTGGCACTAACCGGTAAACCAGCGCAGCCGCCGGCATTAACATCAGAGAAATTATTTGATGATCGGGATGAATCCTGATCAAAAGCGTGGCGGGAAATATTGTAATTACCCAGCGAATCTTGATAAAAATATATTACCTGTAAAGCTCCGGATCCTTCCCAGCAGACATCAATGGTGTTCTCATTATAACCTGAAGACACGTCTAAACTACCGTCACTTTGATGTTCACGCAGCCAAATAAGGCCAAAATCCCCCGGGCTAATAGTTAATGGGTAAACAAAAGTTGTTTCACCGCCAAGCGCAGTTGATTGGATACTGAC
>CAYYDT010000020.1:8043-9385 GCA_964470705.1 uncultured Gammaproteobacteria bacterium
GCCTGAGCTGATTTCTCTTCCTCCTCGGTCATCTCCAAATCAACAATCACCCGCTGAGATAAAGTCAATCCCAGAGTCAAAGCAATCGCCATTACTGCTAAAACAATTAAAGCAACTTGGCCGTTTTGGGAATCTGGTAATTTCACGGTTGCATCTCCTCCCATTTAATTTCTTCACCTAAATCAATACCGCTTAAAATAGCGCTGATCGGGAAATCAGGCCGGTATCTAAAAACTACTGCCGGGCTTAGGTTATTGGTCAAATCACTCGGGTCTCCGGTACTCCCGCCCAGGTCCCGACGGCTGATTACCTGGCCATTCCCGTCAATACCAGCGGCAAAACTGCCGGATAATCTGATTTGATCACCTTCCCCACTGGAGTGGTTTTCAATAATAATATTACCATTTGCCAAGTAAACACCTTCTACTAATGTTGTTTCTCCGCTGATTTCAATATTGCCGGAAGCAGCAACAACCAAAAGCCCGCCCTCATCAACAGTCAACTGTTGACAGTCGATGTTTAAGTTGCCATCAATTAACTTTACTAAAACTTCGCCGCTGGCCACTTGGCAAGTACTTAAACCGCTTAAACTGGTAATATCAACATCCCCGGAAAGATGTTCAGTATTCGGATCACCGTACCAAAGCTTATAATAATAATCATAATCTACGTCCCCGGGACAACTCAACTGACCGTCGACAACCCTCCAATTTTCAACTTCACCAACACCAAGTGCATCCCCAATAGAAATACCGCTGTTGGCGGCAGCAACGCCTTCTTCAGAGAATAGGGGACTATCACCTGCCTGATACCGGTTAACTGAAACAAAAGGCAGACAATCGCCGCCGGCATTGTAGTCATTAACACATGTACTGGGAACCGAATCATTTACTGAGCCGCTGTAAGCCGTCAAATCGCCGCCGACTATTTGGTACCAGGGATCAACCAGCATGGTCATGCCAAAGTTTAATTCGGTGACAGAGTCAGTTACAGTAAAAGTACCGCCTTCAGCAATAGTACACGAACCGTTCATTTCGTAAATTTCAGTGGTGTAATCGGGGTAAGATGCGTAAAAAGTATAAGTATCATAATCAACCGCTACCTGATAACTACCGTCGCTTTCAGTCTCACCAGTCCTGTTCACCGTGCCGTCAAAATAAACGTAAGCGCCGTCTAAAACCGCATTATCATCAAAGTCAGCACAAAGCGGATTGGGATAACCGGCAGTGACGTCATAAACCGTGCCGCGGATATAAGGCGTCGGGGTCGGAGACGGTGTTGGGGTTGACGTCGGTGTCGGCGTCGGTGTATTTGTCGGCGTCGGCGTCCGCGTCGGCGTCGG
>CAYYDT010000021.1:0-8761 GCA_964470705.1 uncultured Gammaproteobacteria bacterium
CCATATTTTATATTTTACATTGCATTTGGACTAAGTAAATAGTATATTTTAAATACAAGATGGCTGGTGAATACTTGAGTTTGGTTTTAATTTCCTTTTTTTTGCACGCGGCGGCGATAATTCCTTTTATTAACCTTTTATACCGAATAAAGTTTACCCGCAGGGCGCATATTCCCAAAAACGGGAAGACCAATTCTGAATTTGAAAAATTGCACGACTGGAAAGCAGGTACGCCGATTGGCGGTGGTTTGTTAATCATTGGTTTAACCACCTTGATATATAGTTTAACTGTCTTTTTATTTGAATCTCAGTGGCAGCAGGTTTGTATCTACAATTTCAAAGATGAAGTTCATATCTTACTGCTCACTTTTTTGGGGTTTGGGTTATTGGGATTTTATGATGACTGGATTAAGATATTTGGCAAGCCGAGAAAAGGAAGGTTTGGAAGAAAGTTTGGTGTTTCTCAAACAACTAAATTTATTCTTCAGTGGATACTGGGATTGTTAATAGGTAGTTTTTTGTATTTTAATCTAAAAATTGACTTTATTCATTTGCCGTTGACTAATTTAGTCTTAAATCTTGGCTATTTTTACATTCCGCTTGCCGCTTTTATTATTGTTACTTTTTCAAACGCTTTTAACATTACTGATGGCCTTGATGGTTTGTCTTCCGGGTTACTGATGATTGCTTTAATAACTTTTATGATTATTGCTTCTTCGGTTTTAGATATTGCCCTGGCTAACTTTATTGCTATTTGGATTGGCGGGTTAATTGCTTTCCTCTATTTTAATGTTTATCCGGCTAGAATCTGGCTTGGCGATGCCGGTGCTTTGGCTTTTGGGGCGACCTTGGGATTAATGGGGCTAATGACCGGCAAAATTTTTGCCTTGATGTTTATCGGGGCAATTTATTTGATAGAACTTATTTCCAGTTTTGTTCAAATGGTGTCGCTGAAATTTTTTAACAAAAAAGTTTTACCTTTAGCCCCGTTGCATCACACCTTTGAAAAAATTGGCTGGGAGGAGCCGAAAATTGTCTTCCGCGCCTGGCTGACTGCTTTAATTTTAGGAATTTTTGGTCTCTGGCTGGCTCTTGGGTAATATTATTTTTCTAAACCAAATTTTATAATCAAATCAAGTAATTGGGAAAAAGAAATTCCTGCCGCTTCCGCTTCTTGGGGGAGTAAAGAAGTCGGGGTTAGACCTGGAATAGTATTGATTTCTAAAACAACCGGATAGTCTTTTTTGATGATCATATCGACTCGGCCAAAGCCCCGGCAGTTAATTGCCTGATAAACCTTGATTGCTAAATCTTGTACTTTTTTAGTCAGCAATTTATTAATTCCGGCGGGAACAATTTCCTTACATTTTCCCGGAGTATATTTTGACTCATAATCAAAGAATTCATTTTCCGGAAAAATTTCAATCACCGCCCATGATTACGGCGATGCGAAGTTTAGCCATGAAATAATTGTACCAAAAAACCAGCGGACCGTCGATGGCTTCGGTACCGGATTTTATGTAGGTTTTTGACACGCGTATTATAATGTATTACACTACTTCTAATGAGGTTTAAGATAAAAGAATTAATTTGGGATGTATGGAACATTAAGCATATAGAAAAGCACGGGGTTAGTCTTAAAGAGGTTGAGGAAGCAGTTGGGTCAAAGATAAAAACATTAAAGGGATATAGAGAGCATTATCTAATTTTGGGTGTAACAAAGAAAGGTAGATTATTGACTGTTGTTTTGGCACTCAAAAAGGGAAAAAGTTATTTTGTTGTTACTGCTCGTGATATGAGCAAAAAGGAAAGGAGGTACTATTATGACGAAAAAAATACCTAAATTTAAAACTATTCAAGAGGAAGCAAGGTTTTGGGACACTCACGATGTGACAGATTACCTGGATGAATTAGAACCGGTTGATTTGGAAGTTGATTTGGGAGTTCCTAAAAAAGAGGTTTTAACGATAAGGGTTCAGCCAGGTTTAAAAAAGAGACTTGAAAAATTAGCAACGAGTTATGGAGTTAACTTGTCTACTTTGGCCAGAATTTTACTAATTGATAAGTTACAGGAAATAAAGTCTGGGAAGAAATATAGTATTTCAGTTATGCGAGACGCCGGCGATTAGATTTTTTTCAATGCTTTTTTGACGGCGGCGTGTTCAGACCAGGGGCGTTCCTCGTCACCATATGCCATTGATCTTTCGTGGGCTTTTCCAAAAAGGATAACCGTATCTTTTGGTTTAGCCATGGCTACAGCTAGGCTGATTGCCTTTTGTCTGTCTGGTTCAATTAGGTAATTTTCATCAACAGCGCCGTTGAGCATTTGGTTGATAATTTCATTGACGTCTTCGTGGCGCGGATCATCAGCAGTAAAGATAGCTAAATCAGCATATTGGGTGGCCATTTTCCCCATCTCTGGCCGTTTTTTAAAATCCCTTTCGCCGGCAGTGCCAAGCATGGCAATTATTTTTCCTTCTCTTTTGACACTGTTGAGAGTCTGTAATGAGTTTTTTAAGGCATTGGGAGTATGAGCAAAATCAACAATGATGTCAAAGTTTTGTTTATGTTTAATAAACTCCATCCGGCCGATTACGCCCGGAAAAGAAACAATACCCTTTTTAATTGTTTTCCAGGGAATGTTGAGTTTTCTGGTTGTGGCAGTTGCCGCTAGAATGTTTGATAGGTTATAATTACCAATTAAGTTTGTTTCAAGGTTAAGGATTTTTCTGCCTGATTGTAAAACAAAATTGGTCTTAGTTAAAGAAGCATTTTTTTTAATAATTTTAAACCGTGCTGGCTCGGTTTGGCTGTAAGAAACAATATCCGCTTTTGGGTTGGTTTTCTCTTTAAAATATTGATAATTTTTGTCGTCTTTATTTAAAATAGCAATATCTACTTTTTTAAAAAGTTTTGCTTTTGCTTTTTTGTAGTCATCCATCGTTTGGTGGTAATCCAAATGTTCAGGGGTAATATTAGTAAAAACACCGACTTTAAAATCACAACCCATTAACCGGTGTTGAGCCAAGCCGTGGGAAGTTGACTCAATAACTATATACTTAATTTTTTGATTTACTGCCTGTTTAAGTGTTGATTGGATAACAGCCGGGCTTGGAGTGGTTACGTGTAGGCCGGTGTTAATATTTTTGTCATTTAAACAAGTTTTTGTCGTTGAGATTAAGCCGCACTTATAACCGGCCTGTTTTATAATATGGTAAATAAGATGGCATGTAGTTGTTTTTCCGTCTGTTCCCGTAACCCCGATAGTTATCAGTTTTTTACCCGGATAGCCGTTTAAGAGAACCGTTTTTGAGGCCTTTAAAAAATGATAGAGATTTTTTAAGTTATTAAGTCTCAAATTGTAATTGATAATTTATAATTCTAAATTTTTACTTTTACTCCCGGCCCCATTGTTGGTGAGAGGACAAGTTTTCTTATTTTTTTCGGACCAAGGTAGGTAATAAGTTTTTCAACATTGGCCGTTAGTTCTTTGGCTGGTTGATCAAGTTTACCTAAAACCAAATGCATTACCGGTTGTTTTCTTTCTGTTTCCAATTTAATTGTTTCTTTTTCTTCCATTTTCTTTTTTAAGGCTTTTGGGTTGTCGGTAAGTGTTCCGTCCTTAGGGTTGGGCATTAGTCCTTGTGGGCCGAGAATTTTCCCATACTTAGCCAGTTTTGGCATCCACTTTGCAGAGGCGAGAAGGACATCAAAACCAATATCTCCTTTTTCAATTTTTTTAATTATCTCATTGCCGGCAATGGCAATTTTTTTTTCTTTACCTTTAAAATAGGGGAGATCAACTTCCCCGAATTTTCCTATCTTATTAATCACCAGGTGCGCTTCTAGATTTCCAGTAAAACTGGTGATCGAAACCTTTTTAACCAGTTTAACAGCTTCGGCCGGTGGATATTTTTTTTCCGGATCTACTTTCTTTACCGCCTGTTTATATTTTTGACCCGGTTCCTCCTGACCAACTTTTCTTTTTTCAACGGTTACTTTTTTTTCTTCTTTTATATCTTCTTGGATTGGTTCGTTATCATTTTTTGTTGATTTTGGCATGTTTTTTAGTTTACAAACCACTAACACCTAACACCTAGTTATTCAATTTCAACTCCCATGCTTTTGGCCGTTCCTTTAACGATTTTCTTTGCCGCACTAATATCTTTTGTATTTAAATCAGGCATTTTTTCTTTAGCAATTTCTTCTATCTGTTCTTCGGTTAGTTTACCGACTTTCTCTCGGCCGGTTTTTTCAGCTCCTTTTTCTATTCCTGCCGCTTTTTTGATTAAAGAGGGGACCGGCGGTTTTTTAGTGATAAAAGTAAATGACCGATCCTCATAGATTGTAATCTCAACCGGAATAGTATCACCTTTTTTATCTTTTGTTCTTTCATTGAATTGATTGATAAACTCCATAATTGCTACGCCGTGTTGGCCAAGGGCTGGTCCGGCCGGTGGCCCTGGATTTGCCGCCCCGCCGGGCAGATTTAGTTTAACAATTGTTTTTACTTTTTTCGCCATAATGCTTTTTGCGCGGGCTGAAGCCCGCTATTACGAAACCGAGGCTAATGCCTGCGATTTTTGCGTTAAACGCGAACTGAAGTTCGCTACTACGCTCGTATTAGCAGACTTTAGTCTGCGTCTCTTTATACTTTACTAACCTGTAAAAAGTCAACTTCGACAGGAGTTTCCCGGCCGAAGATTGACACTAAAACTTTTAACTTCCCTTTTTCTTTATCAATTTCCTCAACAGTTCCCAAAAATTCAGAGAAGGGGCCGTCGGTGATTTTAACCGGTTCACCGATGGAGTATTTGGCCTTGTACTCTGCTTTTCCTTCTGAAATCGTTGATAAAATCTTTTCAACCTCTTTTTCCGAAATCGGCTGAGGTTTTTTACTTGCTCCGACGAATCCGGTAACTCCAGGTGTGGTCCTGACAATTAGCCAGGCGTTATCAGACATGATCATTTTTAGAAGGATATATCCCGGAAAAACCTTTTCTTGTTTTTTAACTTTTTCGCCTTTTCGAATCGCAAATTTATCTCTTAAAGGGATAATTACTTCAAAAATTTTATTGCTTAGTCCCATGGTTTTAACTCTTTGTCTTAAGGCATTAGTCACTTTATATTCATGACCGGAGTAGGTATGGACCACATACCATCTAGCGCCTTCCGGTGCCTTTTGGTCACTAATTTTATAGTGAGTTTTTTTCTTTATCCCTTGCCTTTTTGTTTCTTCCTTTTTTTTACTCATGTCATTAATTTACGCACGCTGAAGCGCGCGGTCAATCCTTTCGAGCTTTTCGAACCTCTCGAACTTCTCGAACCTTCCTATTACAATGTTAACAAACTGATTAGTTTTGTAAACAGGAAATCTGCTCCGCCAAGGAGCGAGCCGACGATTGCAGTTACCAATATTACCACAATTGTTAGTTGAATTAAAGTTTTTTTTGTTGGCCAGGTAACTTCGCCAATAACTTTTTTAACTTCGTCAATGAATTTTGATAATTTTTTAAACATGGAGATATTTTAACATAATTATTTTGCAGGGGTAGACTGAACAAACATCTTGTTCAATTTATTTTTTAAAATCAGTTGAAAATTGGTCAAAATTCAATTTTGCCTGTTTTTTGGCAATGATGTTTAAGTGACGGACTTTGATATATTAATTGCCACTTGACAGTATTGGTTGTTGACCATAACAATTAGAATATCGTTAATCGTCTGCCCCCGATTTTGTTTTAACCAGGTTTGGATTAGTTGTAATTATATTGTATGGCACAAAAAAAAATAAAAATAAAAAAAACCGATTGGACCGGGCAGGCAATAAGAATCCTTGAAGAAAGATATTTAAGAAAGGATGCCGCTGGTAAAATAATTGAAACTCCAGAGGAAATGCTCTGGCGTGTAGCCGACGAAATGGCATCTGTTGAAAAAGATTATGGCGCAGATGATAAACAAGTAGACAGTTGGCGAGAAAAGTTTTACCAGGTGATGGCTGATAAGTATTTCTTGCCTAATTCACCGACTTTGATGAATGCTGGCAGAGACTCCGATTTACAATATTCTGGTTGTTATGTTTTACCAGTAGAAGATTCAATAGAAGGTATTTTTACTGCTGTTAAAAATGCTGCTGTTGTTCATCAGTCAGGCGGGGGAACCGGTTTTTCTTTTAGCCGGCTAAGACCAAGTGGCAGCCGGGTTAAAAAAAGTGGCGGTGTTGCCTCCGGGCCGGTATCCTTTATGCGTGTTTTTGATTCAGCAACTGAACAGGTTAAACAGGGTGGTCGGAGAAGGGGAGCCAATATGGGTGTTTTGCGGGTTGACCATCCGGACGTGGAAACTTTTATCCGCTGTAAATTGGACGGCGGGATAACCAACTTTAATATTTCTGTTGGTTTGACTAATGATTTTATGACTGCCTTAAAAAAAGACGGCAGTTATTATTTTATCAGCCGGGAAGGTTGGCCAAAAGGGAACAATGGTCGGTATAAAAAAGATCAGAAAATCAATAAGAGTTCTGCCAAAAAAGTTTTTGACCAGATAATCGATGCTGCCTGGGCTTCTGGTGATCCGGGTGTTGTTTGGCTTGATCGGATCAATAACGGTTCGGCTAATCCTGTCCCTGAAATGGGTCCGGTGGAAGCAACTAACCCTTGCGGCGAACAGCCGCTTTATCCGAATGAATCGTGTAACTTGGGAAGTATTAACCTTGGGAAAATGGTTAAACGTCAAGGTCGCGGCTACAAAATTGATTGGGACAAATTAGAAAAAGTGGTTCGTTTATCAGTACGTTTTTTGGACAATGTTATTGACGTCAACCCTTTCCCTTTGCCGGAAATTAAAAAATCAGTTATGGTCAACCGGCGTATTGGTCTGGGAGTTATGGGATGGGCGGATCTGCTTTTCCAGCTTCGAATACCTTATGACTGCAAAGATGGAGTAAGTCTTGGCCGAAAAGTAATGAAGTTTATAAATGATAAGGGTTGGGATGAGTCGGAAAACTTAGCCGAAGAAAAAGAACCGTTTCCGAATTTTAACAAATCAATTTACAAAAATGGTCGGTCCAAACGGAACGCTACCATAACCACTATTGCTCCGACTGGTTCAATTTCAATTATCGCTGGTTGTTCTTCCGGCATCGAACCGATATTTGCTTTGGCTTTTACCCACACTGTTGAGGATCGGAAACTGCATTTTGTTAATCCTTTTTTCGAACGGGCGATGGAGAAGTATAAGAATGGCAGCCAGGTTTTAAAAGAAGTTAAAAAAAGCGGTCATTTAGGCAAGCTTAAATCAGCTGATGCGCGGATGAAAAAGATTTTCAAAACTGCTCATGAAATCAGTTGGAAATGGCATATTAAAACCCAAGCTGCTTTTCAGCAATATGTTGACAATGCCGTTTCTAAAACTATCAATTTGCCTAATGAGGCAACTAAGGAAGATGTAAAAGAAGCGGTTCTTTTGGCATACAAAGAGGGATGCAACGGAATTACTGTTTTCCGCGACGGCTGTAAGGGCGAGCAGGTATTGACATCAGGTGTTGATGAAGAAGAAGAATCAATTGGTGCTGAGTTTGACGTCAAACCTAGGCCGGCGGCAGTAAAAGGGTCTACTTATCGGGTGAACACTCCGGTGGGAACCGCTTTTGTAACGGTAAATCATAATGGTCAAGCTGACCATCCCTTGGAAGTTTTTATTACTGTCGGTAAGGCTGGTTCGGATGTTGCCGCTGATGCTGAGGCAATGGGTAGATTAATATCTTTATGTTTGCGGATTTCATCGCCGGGTTTAACTTCCAAACAGGTAACGGAATTAATTATTGATCAACTGGAAGGAATTGGCGGTGGAGTTTCGGTTGGTTTTGGCAAAGAAAAAGTTCGATCTTTAGCAGATGGAATTGCTAAAGTCCTTAAAAAACATATTCGGGAAAACGGTAAAGGCGGAAAAGTGGAAATAATATCAGAACAACAGCTACTAAGCGCCAAGAGCGGAAAAAGAAAAGATATTTGTCCGGAATGTGGTAATGCCACCCTGGTTTTGGAAGAAGGCTGTGCCAAGTGTGTCTCCTGCGGATACTCGAAGTGTTGAATAATTAAATTGTCATCGTCTAAAAGACGACCCCTTCGGGGTATTGTCATATTGTTATATTGCTACATTGTTTTCTTAACAATATAACCATATAGCCATGAGCGAGCCCGTTTTTTTTGGGCGAGCGGTAACAATTATCATTATAAAAATATGATAAAATGTTTGTATGTCCACCTACACTAAAATTAACGGAGAAAACATCGAAAAAGACAATTTAATTTTCGAGGTTTTGGGGTGCCTGGACCAGTGCAGTGCCCGAATTGGGTCAGCCAAATTAATGGCTGATGATAATGTTAGTGAAATTTTAACTGAAATCCAAAAACACTTAGCTGAACTTTCTTCACTTGCCGCTGGTATTTCCACATCCGAGGTGTTACGGAGTGACTCCTTGGAGGGTAGTTTGTTAGATTGGCTGGAAGTTCAGATAGAAAAATTTGAACAAAAAGTAACAATTCCAGAAAAATTTATTATTCCGGGAAAATCAGAATTAGAATCCCGGTTAAACTTAAGCCGGGTGGCAGTTCGCCAAGTTGAACGTCGGTCGGTTTCACTCAACCGGTATCAAGATCTGCCCGAAGAGTTTCTTGAATATCTCAACCGCCTTTCTTGGTTGTTATTTTTGTTGGGTTTATCGTAGGGACAAACCCATGTGTTTGTCCTGGGCGGACAC
>CAYYDT010000022.1:0-8420 GCA_964470705.1 uncultured Gammaproteobacteria bacterium
CAGTTTGCTTTCCAGTCAAATGCAGATTTGTGGGAAAGAAAAATTAACTTAGAAAAAAAAATGGGCATCTATCGGCTTCAGCCAGAAACAAATCTGGACATTGAAGCACAGCTTATTCCGGGTAGATTAATCAGTAAAAAAAACTCTGATATGTTTATTTTAAACGTTGAATACCCTTTGGGTTTTGGCGCTTTTCACCTTCTTGAAGAAATTCTAGAAAATACACAAAAAATCAAGGCGGTATATATTCTTGGCAAAGCGGCAGCGCTAAACACCAAGGTCGGCGATATTTTAATTCCTAAAGTTGTTTTTGACGAACATACTCAAAACACTTATATGGTCAATAATTGTTTTAATAAGGATTTTCCCAGTGATTTTCAAAGCGGGTCGATTCTAGACAACCAGCGGCTGGTATCAGTTTTAGGAACCTTTTTAGAAAACCAGGGCCTTTTTGATGATTATTCCAAAAAAGAATTTAATATTATTGAAATGGAGGCCGGACCTTACTTGGGGGCGGTTTCACAAGCAACTTACCCCAAACCAGTGCCTCAAGAGGCAATTGTTGATTTATATCAGCCGCCTTTTGAACTTGGCATGATTTATTATTCCTCAGATAATACTTACATTTTGTCAGATACGCTTGGCGAAACACTTGGCTTGTCTGGAATTGAGGCAACCTATCTATCAACAAGAGCAATTATTAGTAAGGTGAAAGAGTTGGGTTGAAAAAAATAAAACTTTTTACTCACTGGTGTTTTCTGGTTTTTCGCCGGTAATAATTGCTACCCCGGCTGAAGTTCCTATACGATCAGCCCCTGCCTTCAAAAAAGCGTCCACTTGTTCACGACTGTGAATACCACCAGCGGCTTTTACTTTGATTCTCTCTCCTACCGCCTGTCGAATCGCGTGAACAAACTCAATTTTGGCATCCCGCGGCCCAAATCCAGAAGTGGTTTTAACAAAATCAGCACCGGACTCCAAAACCAACTTTGCCGCCTTTTGAATTTCCTCTTTAGTCAAAAAAACGGCCTCAATAATAAATTTGACAACTTTAGAACTATCTTCTGTCTTGACAACCGTAACAATTTGTTTCAATTCATCTAAATATCTATCAGCTTCTCCGGACTTTAGCCAGCCGACATTAGCGGAAACATCAATTTCATCGGCTCCGTCGCTAATTGCCTGGACTACAGCCGAAATCTTTGCCTCAGTAGAATCCTGGCCCAGTGGAAAAGAAACCACTGTGCCAACTTTTGCCTCATTTCCCAACTGCTCTCGGGCATATTCCACCCAGCAGGAATTAACAAAAGCAGCATTAAAACCGTATTCCTTAACCTCATCGCAAACTTTTTTTAGATCTTCTCGGGTTGACTGAGCGGAATGATTAGCATGGTCAATTTGTTTTGCCAAATCCATATTTACAACTATAACACAATTGGGCTAGAGACCAAAGGCCAAAGGCTGAAAACTGTTAACTTTTCAATTAACAAATTTTGATGTAATATTTTAGTAATGAACAAGAAATTTGCCGCCTTAATCGCCGGCTTTAGCATCCTGCTAATTACTGGAATATGGATTGTCAAGTTTAAAATAGGGCAAAAAGGTGTAATAATAAAAGAAAACGGAGAATCAACAATGGAAGAAACATCAACGGTAAGACAACCAGCTGTATCACAAGCTTTTTACCCTGCCGATCCAGTAGAACTAAAAAATAAAATAAGTGGGTTCCTGTCTTCAACAAATAAACAAATAGGGAATGATCAAATGGTCAAATTATTAATTGTCCCCCACGCCGGATATGATTATTCCGGAATGGTTGCCAGCACCGGGTTTAAGGAAATCGAAAATCAGGAATATGACAAGGTTATCCTCCTCGGCAGTTCTCACCAGCATTATTTTAAAGGCGTAGTTATTGATGAGAATACAGTATGGAAGACTCCTTTAGGCCAAGTACCAATAGACTTGATTACTGCCCAAGGAATAGTCGATTCCAGCGAAAGTTTTCATTTCAGTACCCGGGCACATGCCGATGAACATACACTGGAAGTTGAACTGCCTTTTTTACAAACAGTCTTGGGCGAATTTAAAATTGTCCCAATTTTACTTGGCCAAACAACCGATGAAGACATCAACCAACTTGCCAATGCCATCTTTAACCACCTTACACCAACCACTTTAATTGTCGTCAGTACTGACCTTTCCCATTATCCTAATTATGAAATCGCCAACTCAATCGACGAGCGGACAATTAACTCGATTCTTACCGGCGACCCGGTTAAGTTTGACCAAAAACTTGCTGAACAAAGGCTGCAAAATTATCCAAACGTGGAAACGCTTGTTTGCGCCGAGAATGCAGTTAAAACAGGAATGAAGGTAGTTGAAAAAATTTCTAGGGAAGGCAATTGGACCCTGCTTAAATACGCCAACTCCGGTGACACTGCTGGCGAAAAGTCAAGAGTCGTTGGTTATGCGGCAATGGCCTTCAGCCAGAAAAAATCCAATCTTCAATCTTCAAATGTTCAAAAAGGATTAAAAAAAGACGAAAAGGATAAATTACTGGACATAGCACGGGAAACACTTGAAAGTTACATTAGAAGCGGTGAAAAACCAGGTTTTATGATTGAAGATGCCGGCTTGCAATCTAAACAAGGAGTTTTTGTTACTTTAACAAAAAACGGTGAGCTAAGAGGATGCATGGGCGAATTTAATCCGGAAACCCCGATCTGGCAGACAGTTATTGACCAAACGGTCATCGCCGCTTCTGAAGACCCAAGGTTTCCCCCGGTATTAACAGAAGAACTTGACCAACTGCAGATTGAGATTTCTCTGCTTTCCGAACCAAGGGCAGTTGGCAGCTGGCAGGAAATCGAATTAGGCAAACACGGGGTAATTGTCAGAAAAGGCAGTCAATCCGGGACTTATCTCCCCCAGGTTGGAAAGGAACAGGATTGGCAGAACGTTGAAGAATTTCTAGCCAGTTTGTGTCAAGAAAAAGCCGGCCTGCCGATTGACTGCTACAAAGACCGGGAAACCGAACTCCTTGTCTACACTGCTGATCTTTTCTCGGAAAATGAGGAGGAATGAGACAAATACCGTATTCTTGATAACATAAT
Organism: uncultured Gammaproteobacteria bacterium; assembly: GCA_964470705.1. Lineage (GTDB taxonomy): Bacteria > Patescibacteriota > Microgenomatia > UBA12405 > JAHJSD01 > CAYSLZ01. The sequence continues at coordinate 3,114 of CAYYDT010000022.1, forward strand.
TATCGAATGCCGTTAACGCAGACTAAAGTCTGCTATTACCAACCGGGGTTGGATTTTTGGACAATTCAATTATTTTGTCAATATTATCGTCTGGGGCGGCGCGGTTGAAATGGCGGTACCCGCATTTTCGACACTGGTACAAAATCCGCCAGATAGCCCCTTTCCGCTCTGCGGCAATCGGCTCCATTAGCCCGGCGCAATCCGCCTGACGGTCGCCGGGATTATTGTCAACATGTTTTGACCATAAACAATCCGGGCAGTGGTCGGTATAACCGGTGCCTTCCACTTTCCGGCCGCAGTGATCACAGACAAAATTCTCTACCCGCTTGGTAAACTTTTTAGGCATGGTAATATTATATAGAAAAGTTAGAGAGGTTCGAAAGGCTCGACAAGTTCGATAAACTCAGAATGACAAAGTCAATAAGAATGAAGTTATCTAAGAAATTTTTAGTCACCATCGGCATATCAATACTTTTTTTAGGAGCAATTGCCAGCGGGTATTTTTATTTTAGAAATAACCAGGTACCACAGATGGTGCAGGGCGGTTCTTCAAATCAATATGTTGCTTTTCTGGCCGAGGTCTACGATACAATTATTGAAAATTATTGGGAAAAAACCGAAACAGAAAATCTAATTGTCCTTTTTGAAAAAGGCGTAGAAAAACTCACCGGCCAAACCGAAAACTGGGATTGCCAGGATAAACAATGCCTTGAAGAAAGACTAGCGCAAAGAATAGAAGATATTAGTGATAAGGATAAGAAGAAGGAATTTGCCCAGCAGTTGGCGGACATCGTTTTGGCAAATTTGCAGCCTTTCGGCCGGAGCCGGCTTTATGTCCAAAAAGACGAACTCGCCCTGCAAAGGCGGGTAACCAACCAAACCGACAAAGATTATTATCAAGAGCTGGAAGTTGAAAAAAACGCTTCGCCGGAGGAAATCAACAAAAAGGCTGAAGAAAAAATCGCAGAGCTCAAAAAAGAGGAAACTCCAGAAGCAGAACAGGAAATCGAAAGTCTCAAAGAAGCCCAGCAGGTTTTGGGAGATGAAAAAGCAAAAGAAAATTATGACACTTCTGGAATTGAACCGACAATTCGATATAACCTTATTCAACCTGAAATTCTACACTTGCATATAACCAAATTTTCGCCGACTACACTAGAAGATTTGCAACGGATAACCAAAAAATTTGACCAAGGTAAAAAATTGGACACGTTGATTTTTGATCTACGAGATAATATCGGCGGGGCGATTGACGGCCTGCCCTATTTTCTTGGACCATTTATCGGCAACGATCAATACGCTTATCAATATTTTCACCAAGGTGAAAGAGAAGATTACAAAACTGAACTTGGTTGGATGCCCAGTTTAATTCGATATAAGAAAGTGGTTTTTTTAATTAATGAAAATACCCAATCGTCAGCAGAAGTTTTTGCTTCTGTTGTTAAAAAGTACAATGTCGGCATTGTTGTTGGCACAACCACCAAAGGCTGGGGTACAGTCGAGCGGGTTTTTCCAATTGAAAATCAAATCTCAGACACTGAAAATTATTCAATGTTTATGGTCCATCGGTTAACCTTGAGGGCCGACGGTGAACCAATTGAAGGCCGCGGTGTTGACCCGCATATAAACATCAAAGACGAAAAGTGGCAGGATCAACTTTACGCCCACATCCCCTACCCTGACCTTATCTCCGCTGTTGACCAGATTTGGAAAGAGTAACCTTCTCCCCGCAAAACTACAACCGTAGTGATCAGGGGAAAGATTATAAGTTAAAAAGGGTCTGGGTGTTTTGAGAAGTGATTTCGGCGACTTCGGCCAGTGTGGTAGACCAAATCTTGGCAACTTGGTCGGCAACAAGAGGCAAATAAGCCGGTGAATTAATTTTGCCCCGATGGGGCTCAGGAGTCAACCAGGGCGAATCGGTTTCCAAAAGCAATCGGTCATGAGGAATTTCGGCAACAACATTTTGCAGGCCCTGGTCATAGGTGACATTGCCATCGATGCCAAAGTACCACTTCCCAGGTAAATCTAAGATTTTAGCAATTCGTTTTTTACCGCCGGCGTAGCAATGAAACACCCCGTTTAGGATGTTTTCGTGTTTCGGGTTACGTGTTACGCGTTCGGAATCTTTTTCTTTTAACCCGCCACCCGCAACTCGTAACTCTGTAACTCTTGAACGAATAATTTCTATAGTTTCGTCGACGAGGCCGCGGGCGTGGATAACTACCGGTAAATTATATTTCGCTGCTAACTCAAGTTGTCCTTGAAAAAGTTCTTTTTGTTCTTCCAATGAGGGCAGTGTTTCTCCTGGTGAAAAAGGTTCGCTGTCATCCAATCCTGTCTCCCCCACCGCAACAATATACTCTTTGCTTTCATTTATTAAATTATCTAATTGGCTAATTTGCGTCAGCCAAGTTTGACTTGGTTTCGGATTTGTATTTTGTGGATGAATCCCCACCGTCGCATACAAATACCTGGGGTGTTTTTTGGCTAAATCAATCGCCTGTAAAGAATCCTCCACATTACTGCTGGCAACAATTATTCCGGTTAAACCAGCCTCTTTTGATTGGCGGATAATTTTTTCGACCTGGTTCTGGTACTCTTGAGAATTCAAGTGGGCGTGGGTGTCGTACATATGAAGAATTATAAAATTTATAATTTAAAAATCTCTAAATTAATCCTTTTCTTTCCTCAACAACCTTTTTATATTATCAAAAACCTCGTCGACCATGTATTTAACTGTCCGGCCCTTGGCTTCTGACCGAAGCAGTTCATTGCCTTTTTTCAACCTAACCATTGCCGTAACTTCTAGAAGAGGCAGGCGCATATTGTCTTTTGATTTAGCCACTTCTTCTAATTTTAAATCAATCCGTTTAACTTTTTGAGCAAAAAGCGAATTGTTGTCAACCAACGACTGTATTTTGTCTATCGTTGATTTTTTGGCCAATTTTAAACTATCTCTGGTAAACAGCCGGGAAAAAGAGACATCGACTCCTTCATCTTCCCGAGCGGCAATCAGTTTTAAAAAGTCTCTCCAGGTTACCAACCCAAGCGCTTTTTTACCTTCAACACAAGTAACGACCAGACTGCCAATATTTTTTTTCAACATCAAATCGACCGCTTCGGCTAGCGAGGCGTTGCATCTTATCGTTTCCACCGCTGATTTATAAAATTTCTCAACTTTTTTGTTGCCAAACTCTTTTTTAATCGGTGTTCGGCTCATACCGGCAACACGGTCTCTTGGTTCGGAGTAGATTGACCGCAAATCATACAAAGCAAGTATCCCCTGGAGGTCATTTTCACTGCCGATTAAAAGCCGATTGGTCTTATTTTTGAGCATTTGGTAAATTGCTTTTATAATTGTTGTTTTTAGGTCAATGAAAACCGGTTTCCTCGGAGTTAATTTTTCATCGATTGGCTGCCTGAAAGAGTCTAATTCTTTTGACCGGATCAAAACATCTTCAGCATAGACAACGCCTAAAAGTTTGTTTTTGGCCAAAACCGGCAGACGGTAAACTCTTGCCTCAACCATCAGCCGGGAAATTTCTTCAATCGGTGTATCTTTTTTTAAGGCCGGCGGCTGATATAAACAAGATTCTACTTTTTGTTTTGGGCTCCACTTTTTACCTTTACCTAAAAAGGAGTGATACAAGTTAACCACACCCAAGTATTCTCCGTTAGAAGAAACAAAAACAGCGTCGTGAGTGCTGACCAACTGGCTGACAGCAGAAGTAATTTTTTTGTCCGGAGAAATTTGTTTTAAACCCTTGTCGCGCATCAATTCTTTGGCGGTTGTCTGGTTCATCGCTTCCGTTAGTATAACATGATTTGGCTAAAGGCTGAAAACTTAATGCTGAAAGATGTTACTTGATAAATTGGTAGTAAAAATTGTACATTGTATATATGCCAAGCATTAATGGATACCCAGCCAATTTGTCCTACCTGCCCCACTGGGACTACATTCCAGAATTAAAAGGGCTTTCCGGAATTTATCTGAACACGGCAGTAAGAGACTTTGCTTTTGGCGTTTTAGGCATCTTGATTCCAATTTATGTATATCAGGTTACTCACAGTCTAAACAGCACTATTTTATTTTTTTTAATCTATCGAATTTCTACCTTAGTTAGTCTTTATCCGTCGACTAAATTAATCGAAAAAATCGGACCGGACTTTTCAATGCTCGTTTCCAGTTTTTTAGCTGCCTTTTATTTAACTTTTCTTTCTCTGCTTAATGATTTCCCCCATTTTTTCTGGATCTCAGCAATTTTTGGCGGCCTGCAATTAAGCCTTCACTGGTTGCCCTACCACACGGCGTTTTCTAACGTTACCAAAGACAAAAATCTATGCAAAAATATCACCAACGCCTCAAATTTGTCACGTTTAGCAAGAACACTTGCTCCCCTGCTAGGTGGGATAATCGCCGCCAAACTCGGCTTTTCAACTCTTTTGTTAGCCAGTGTACTTCTTCTTATAGTTTCAAGTCTGCCGGTCTTTTTTGACGAATATGACAAGAAAGAGAATATCTGGCCGATTAAAAAATTGGTCAAAAAGCAATTTGAACCCAAAAACAGGCCACTTAACCTGGCTTTTTTTTTCCAGGGCTTTAGGACAGCAATTGACGGAGCGGTCTGGCCGTTAATTATATATTTTGCTATTCCCGATTTTAAAAAAATCGGCGGAATTACCACAATAACCTTATTGGTTTCAGTAATTAACTTAAGATGGATCGGAAAAAACTTTGATAATTTTAAAATTGAACCCTTTATCAGCGGCAATGTGGCGAGATCTTTTATTTGGCTTATCCGGGCAATTGCTACTCACCCGCTGATAATTGCAATAACCGACCCAATTTACCAATTTGCAAGTCTTTTTGTTGATGTCCCCCGAACAATACTTGTTTACCAATTTGGCAAAAGAAGAAAATTAAACTTTTTTACACAAAGAGAAGCTGCCCTTTCTATTGGAAGAATTACTTCCCTTTCAATTGTTTTTCTTATTCTTAAAGCAGGGTTTCCCTGGAAACTTGTCCCTCTATTACCAATTGCCGGAATGACTTTGGACAATTTTTACACCTATAAATTCACTAAAAGACAAAAATCACTTCTGGAAAAATTCCGGATAAAGCTAACTCGGTTATAAATTATTGCACTTTGACCAAATAAACTGCTATAATTAAGTTTAGATAAATGAAATTAGCCAGTTTGCAAAATAAAATTATTATTTCATAAAGTCCGGGAGCAATCACCGGACGATCATTTCCCTCGAAATTCCGAGGGTTTTTTTTATCAAATTATGACCAAAAAGAAA
>CAYYDT010000023.1:0-2763 GCA_964470705.1 uncultured Gammaproteobacteria bacterium
GCATTAAGCATTACGCCTTCAGGATTAACCAATAAACCATGTTAAACTTTGTATCAAATCTATTTGACTATAACAAAAAGCAGTTAAAGCGTTTGGGAAGTATTGTTGAAGCAATTAATGGCTATGAGGAAGAAATTGAGTCACTGTCCGATTCAGAATTAAGAAGTCGAACCAAGCGTTTTAAAGAACAAATTAAAACTGGCACAGACCCAAAGGAATTAATTCCGGAGGCGTTTGCCATTGTTCGAGAAGCATCAATCAGAACACTCGAACTTCGACATTACGATGTTCAAATGATGGCGGCAATTGCCCTTTGGGAAGGAAAAATTGCCGAACAAAAGACCGGTGAAGGAAAAACACTTTCCGCCGTTCCCGCTCTTTATTTGCGCGCCCTAGAAGGTAAAGGAGTGCATTTGGTTACTGTTAATGATTATCTTGCCCGGCGTGACTGCGGCTGGATGGCGCCTATTTTTCACCTGCTTGGTTTGTCAGTCGGCTGTATTATCCCGGACCAGTCATTTTTGTACGATCCTGAATTTGAAAAGGAAACCGATGACGACCGGTTGAAGCACTTAAAACTGGTTAAAAGAAAAGATGTTTACAGTGCAGATGTCACTTATGGAACCAACAATGAATTTGGGTTTGATTATCTGCGGGACAATATGGCCCAGTCACAAAAAGATGTTGTTCAGCGAGATCATTTTTTTGCTATTGTCGATGAAATCGATTTTGCCTTGATTGACGAAGCCCGAACACCGCTGATTATTTCTTCTCCTGAACAAAAGCCAACTGAAAAATATTATCAATATGCTAAACTGGCCGAAGAACTTTCCCCTGAAACCGATTACATTGTTGATGAAAAAGCAAGAACTGCCATGCTTACCGAGTATGGTATCCGGCGGGTAGAAAGGAAACTTGGTGTTGATAACCTTTATGAAGAAGATTTTGAAACAATTCATCAGATAGAAAATTCCCTAAAAGCGAGAACGTTATTTCACCGGGACGAGAATTATGTTGTCAAAGATGATCGGGTAATTATTGTTGACGAGTTTACCGGCCGGTTAATGGAAGGCCGGCGTTGGTCAGACGGTCTGCACCAGGCGGTGGAAGCTAAAGAAGGTGTGCCGATTCAAAGAGAATCGAAAACCTGGGCAACAATAACTTTCCAGAACTATTTTAGAAAATACCAGATATTGTCAGGAATGACCGGTACTGCCGCTACTGAAAAAGAGGAGTTTGAGAATATTTACGGGCTGGAAGTAGTTGTTATGCCGACCAATGAACCAGTAATCAGAAAGGATTATCCGGATGAAATCTACAAAACAAGAAGAGCGAAATTTACTGCAGTAGCAGCGGACATCGAACGCTGTTATCAAAATGGCCAGCCGGTGTTGGTAGGGACGACATCAATTGACAAAAACGAGATGGTTAGTAAATATCTGCAGCGGAAAAAAATTCCTCACCAGGTTTTAAACGCTAAACATCATTTAAAAGAAGCCAAAATAATATCTCAAGCTGGCCAGCCGAAAGCAGTGACCATTGCCACCAATATGGCCGGAAGGGGAGTTGACATAGTTTTGGGAGGCGAAGCACCGAAAAAAGTACAGTTTTCTGACCAGAATAAATTTAAAAAAAGTTACCAGCAATGGGAAAGACAAAGAGAGAAGGTTTTAGACCTTGGTGGTCTTTATGTAATCGGGACTGAGAGACATGAAGCAAGAAGGATTGATAATCAATTGAGAGGGCGATCGGGTCGCCAAGGTGATCCTGGTGCCTCTAAATTTTTTGTTTCTCTCCAAGACGATATAATGCGGATTTTTGGCGGTGAAAAAATATCTGGAATGATGGAAAGGCTAAAAATGCCTGAAGATGCGCCGATAAGTCATCCAATGGTTACCAATATGATTAAACAGATCCAGGTAAAAGTTGAGGGCTTTAATTATGATATGAGGAAAAGTTTGGTTGAGTTTGACGACGTTATCAACAAGCAGAGAGAAATTATTTACGCCCGCAGGCAGGAAATTTTAAAAGATTTTCAAGAAAACCCGGCAAAACTAAAAGAGAGAGTTTTGGAAACAGTAGGGAAAGAAATCGAGAACATAATAAATATTAGTTTAGATCCGGAGACAATGATTATTGATGAGGAAAAAATGATTGCTGGTTTCTCGAAAATCGTTCCACTTGGTGAAGGTCAGGAAAAAGAAAGAATTAAAAGTGAAATAAAAGGTCTAAGCGAACAAGAAACCGCCGAGTACTTAATGGGTAAATTCACCAGCCTTTACCAATACCGGGAAAAAATGATTGGGTCTGAAGCGTCAAGAGAAATAGAAAAATCAATTTTACTGCATACAATTGACAATTTATGGGTAGACCACTTAACTGCCCTGGATAATTTAAAAGAAGGAGTTAGGTTAAGGGGCTATGGACAGCGCGATCCTTTAGTTGAATATCGTAAAGAAAGTTATGAAATGTTCCAGGAATTGTTATCAAAAATTGATCAACATATGTCAATGAAAATAATGAGGGTTGAGGTTGGTCTTAAACCGACAATGCCGAGTAAAGTTACTGAAGGTAGGGGTAAAATGGTTGTACCCGGTCAAGAAGAGTCTTCAAGTCAAGCGGCCAGCCAGAATAAGGTTGAACCTATAACTTCTGACCAGCCGTCGCCCGGCCGAAATGACCCCTGCCCGTGTGGCAGCGGCAAGAAATATAAAAAATGTTGCTACCCAAAATTTGAATAGGGTAGGCGCAACCTAAAGGTTG
>CAYYDT010000023.1:2863-7757 GCA_964470705.1 uncultured Gammaproteobacteria bacterium
AGTAGCACGCTTTAGCGTGCGTTTTTTTTACCGAATTTGGTACAATTGGTTATGGGAAAAAAGGATAAAGAAAAAAAACCTAAGCCCAAAACCGGCAGGATTGTTCTTTTTTTAGCAATTGCCGCTGGTTTGATCTATTGGCTGTCCGGTCAAATAACAATTGATGCCGACGAAAACAAGCTTGGTGGTTTTTCTTCTGTTGAAGGTCAGGTAATGGGCACCGAGTTGGAAATAGAAAAAAAGAGTATTGACCAAATTTTGCCCGAAATAGTCCAAAAACAAGTTGACAAAATAAACCAGCGTTTTTACAACCAGGGTGATCAGGTAATCAAGGAAGTGGAAGTGGTTATTAAAGAAACTAAGCTGGCTGAAGAAATAGAAAAAATAATTACTCAGACAACCAACGAAATAGAAGGTTTTCCAGACAAACAAAAAAAAGATATTAAAAAAGAGGCAATCAGGCAGGTGTGCGATGCCTTAATGAAGGAGGTAGAAAATGACCAAGATAAAGAGTAAATTAGACCAGTTAAAAACCAGATACAAAGAGTTGAAATCACAACTTGATATTGACCAGTTAAAAAGAGATTTAGAAAGATTAAAAAAAGAAAGCCGTCGTCATGATCTTTGGGACGATGCCCAGTACGGTCAGGAAGTGATGAGCCAATTAGGTGAAATTAGAAATGAAATCGAGGAAATTGCAAAAATTGGTTCCCGGCTTAAAGAATCGGCAGAAATGATAAAATTAATTGAAGAAAGTGATGAAGGAGAGGCAATAATAAAAGACTTGAAAAAAGAATTATTACAAGTAGAAGAAGATTTATCAAAACTTGAAATAAAAACGTTTTTATCTGGTAAATATGACAAAAGTGATGCTTTAATTTCTATTCACGCTGGCCAAGGGGGAACCGAGGCAATGGATTGGTCAGCAATGCTTCAGCGGATGTATATTCAGTACTGTCAGTCTAAAGACTGGTCGGTGAAAATAGTTGATCTTATTCCTGGGGAGGAAGCGGGCATCAAATCGGTGACTTTGCATGTTTCAGCTAGGTTTGCCTATGGTTATTTAAAAAAAGAATCAGGAATCCACCGATTAGTTAGAATATCGCCGTTTAATGCGCAAAATTTGCGCCAAACATCTTTTGCTAAAGTAGAAGTGCTGCCTGTTTTAAAAGAAAAAATTGATGTGGATATAAATCCGGATGACATTGAAATGGAAACCTTTAAATCCGGTGGCCACGGCGGTCAAAATGTCAATAAGGTGGAAACGGCTGTCCGGTTAAAGCACAAACCAACCGGGTTGGTTGCTTCCTGCCAGGCAGAAAGAAGCCAAATTAAAAATAAGCAGATTGCCATGCAGATATTGTCCGCAAAAATATGGGAGAAGAAGGAAAAAGAGCGTCAGGTCGAAGAAAGAAGGTTAAAAGGAAAAAATCCTTTACCCACTTGGGGTGAGCAGATCCGCAATTATGTTTTGCATCCATACCAGTTGGTCAAAGATACGAGGACCGGTTACGAAACGCCCAATGCTCAGGCAGTTCTTGATGGTGATTTAGAAGATTTTATCCAGGCAGAGCTTAAACAGTTGCAAAACACCTGATTCTGTTATAATCTAAATATAAACAATGGCAAATAAAAATAATTTACCGGTGAAAAAACTGGAATTTGGCAGTCAACTTTTTGATTGGAAAATAATTCTAATTTTTGTTTTGATCAACCTGGCTGGTGTCGGCACCGGTTATGGCATTTCAAGACTGCGGAAATCAACATCTGCTGTTGTTAGCGGCAACGGTCAGTCAGGAGAGTTAAGCCCGGATGAAAAGGTTAAAGTTGGCCAGACCTACGGTAGTGAAAATGTGGAGGACGATATTTTCCCAGATGAAGCAACCGGCGTTATTGAAGCCAGCGTTGATAACGTCGAAGGGACCCATCGGTTGGTTCGTGAAGGCGGCGAGTCTCAGACGGTTTATTTAACTTCTTCTTTGGTAGACCTCGACCGTTTTATTGACCGTGAAGTTAAGGTTTGGGGGGAAACCTTTGCTGCCCAAAGGGTTGGTTGGCTGATGGACGTTGGCGCAGTTAAAGTTTTAAAATAAACCATGCGCATACAATTTTCAGACGTCACCAAAAAATTCGGAGACATTGTTGGTGTTGAAGATGTATCTTTTAAAGTAAGACCCAAAGAGTTTCTGTTTATTACCGGCCGGTCAGGTGTTGGAAAAACGACAATTCTAAAATTAATCCGCGGTGAATATTTTGCTGACCAGGGCAAAGTAATGGTTGATGATCTGGAAATAAATAAAAAAACCAAAAAAAAAGAGATTCTAAATTTACGCCGCCGAATCGGCATGGTTTACCAAGATTATCGACTGCTTAATCGCCAAACAGTCAGTGAAAATATTTTAATTGCTCTTGACGTCGTCGGTGTTAAAAAAGAAGATAAAATTGATAAATTAAAAAAAGTTTTAAAACAAGTCGGCTTATCCGGCCGGGCAAATATGTTTCCGGCGCAATTATCCGGCGGTGAACTTCAACGAGCCTGTTTGGCACGAGCTTTAATTATCCAACCCGACTTGCTGATGGCTGATGAGCCAACCGGCAATCTTGATCCAGAAATAAGTTGGGAAATAATGACTTTATTTGAAGAAATCAATAAAAATGGGACAACTATAATTATGGCAACCCACGATTTTGATATAGTTAATTCAGCCGGCAAGCGGGTGATAAAATTAGAAAATGGAAAGGTAGCATATGATAAAGAAAAAGCCAAATACGAATAAAAAAACAAAAATAAAAACAAAAATCGGAACTTTCAGCCGAACTTGGCAGCATATCCGCCGGGCACCTTTTCAGAGTTTTACTGCGATTTTAGTTATGTGGCTGAATTATTTTATGACCAGTCTGCTTATTTCAGTAATTTTAGTTTTTGGTGTTTTATTGAATTATTTCGAAACCAGGCCGGAGGTGACCGCCTTTTTGAAGGATAGTGCAACCGAGGCAAGTATCCAGTCTTTGCAACAAGAGGTAGAAACCGCCGAAGGAATAAGCGAAGTCAGGTTTGTTTCTAAAGAACAGGCGTTTAAGATATATCAAGAACAAAACAAAGACAATCCGCTGCTTTTGGAAATGGTCAGTCCAGAAATTCTACCTGCTTCATTGGAAATTTCAGCTGATAATCCGGAGTACTTAACTCAGATGGCCAAGTTTTTACAAGAAAAGACAGACATTATTCAGGAAGTAATTTTTCAGCAGGAAGTTGTTCAGACATTGTCCACTTGGGTGAAAAACATTCGTAACGCTGGCTTGGTGATGGTCAGCGTCTACGGTTTTGTTTCTTTGGTAGTAATTATGGTTATTATCGGTATGAAAATCAGCGCCCACCGGGACGAGATTTCCGCTTTAAGGTCAATTGGCGCCGGCAGTTTATATATTCAGGCACCGTTTATTCTTGAGGGAGTATTTTACGGCTTGATTGGAGCGATTTTAGGTCAAAGTGCGGTTATCGGCGCTATATATTACTGGCGCCAGGACATACTTTCGTTTTTTGCCCCGGTTAGTGTTTTGCCTTCAGAAATAAGTGTTATTGCTATTTACATTGGCGGGCAACTGGCAGTTGGTATATTATTGGGGCTTATCGCCTCTTGGATAGCCAGCCGGCGGTATATTAGGGGATGAAAAAGAAATTAATCTTTTTTATTATTTTTGCCTCCGTACCTTTCCTTTTTGGTTTCAGAATAAACGCCCAAGACGTTGAGTCTGAAATGGCGGAAATTGAGGAAAAAATCCAGGTCCTTCAACAGAAAATCAGCCAGGCCCAAAAACAAGCGTCAACTTTGACTAATGAGATCAATTATATGAATTCGGAAATTGAATTGACAACCTTGAAAATCAGCCAAACCTTAAATAGAATGAAACTTCTTGAAGCTCAGGTTGCTGACTTAGGCAGAAGAATTGATATTTTAGACACCTCTTTAAATGATGTTACGGCTTTGTTTATCAACCGGGTAGTGGCCAATTATAAAGCTGGTCAAATTTCGTCTTTAGACTTATTTTTATCCTCAAACAAGTTCGGCGATTTTTTCAGCCTGTGGAAGTATTTCAGAGCAGCTCAGCTTAATGACCGCCAAATGCTGTTGGCGATGGAGCAGATGCGGGCGGATTATGACAAACGAAAACTGGAAAAAGAAGATAAACAGCAGGAGTTGGAAGGACTTAAAGCCAAATTAGATGCCCAGAAAGAAAGTCTTGCTCAGCAAAAGAGAAATAAAGAACACTTACTTGCCGTAACCAATAACAATGAAAAAGAGTACCAGCGCTTATTAGCTCAGGCAAGGGCAGAATACGAATCAATTCAGGCTGTTCTAGCCGGCCAGGGACGAGAATCCCAGGTTGCCGAAGTCAACGCCGGAGATGTTATTGCTACCATTATTCCAACCGCCTCTTGCAATTCCAGCGGCGCCCATTTGCATTTCACCGTTGCCCGGGGAGGTTCTGTTGTTAACCCGTTTAGTTATTTAAGCAGCGGTGTCAGTCATGAAAATTGTTCTACTTATTCCTGCGGTTCAGGCGGCGATCCGTTTAATCCCAGCGGTTCATGGCGCTGGCCGATAGATGAACCGATCCGGCTTACCCAAGGTTATGGCAATTCCTGGGCGGTAAATAATACTTGGGTTAGGCAGATTTATAGTTTTCATACCGGCATTGACATTATTAACCCTTCGCTTAATGTTTATGCGGTCCAGGACGGCACTTTATACCGGGGTAGTTATACCGGCCAGGGCGGGTGCAGTCTGCGTTATGTCCGCGTTAATCATAAAGACTCTGATTATTCCACTTATTACCTCCACATCAACTACACCCGCATCTAAATTTCTCCTCTTGCAATAAATAGTTTTTT
>CAYYDT010000024.1:0-7334 GCA_964470705.1 uncultured Gammaproteobacteria bacterium
AAAACCTCCTCGGCCAGTAGAACCCGTCTCGGGAGTGAAAATTAAAAAATGTAGGGACAACCCTCGTGGTTGTCCATGATATGAAGGTGATATACCTTCATACCGGGTAGGCACAAGGCCTACCCCTACAGACATTGCGCAACCTGCCCAAACAAAAACATCCCCACCCTCACCGAAGAAGAATTTAAAGAAAAATACAGAAAAAGCCTTTATAAATATTCAATTTCGGCGGCGGATCGAAGTTCTTCAATTAAAACACCGATTGCTTCCTGCTGTTTCTGCTGATTTAAAGCGGCAATTATTTCTGCTTCCACTTCTTCAAAGGGAAGCGCCTCTTCTGATGATTGTTCCTGGTAAAGTTGATAAAAGTCATCTTTTTCCTGATCAGTTATTTCGAACTCCTGGTCACCAAGTTCATCCTCGAGATAATTTTGGATGGCGATATCATCTTTAATCAACTCTAATTGCTCCTGGTAAGAAATCCCCTGATCGTCAAGCTCCTGCTTTAGTTCGTCCAAAGACTGACCCTGCATTGTTAACTGGGACTCAATCAATTCCTCTGCCTCTTGGTCAGAAACCGAATAACCCTCTTCTTTTATTTTTTGAGAAAGCAGTTTTTGGTTAATTATCAAATCAATTGCTTCTTTTTCACTTACCTCTTGTCCCTGACGAAGATATGCCTGTTCAACTTCTGACACTTCACCAGCAGTTACTTTTTCACCGTTGACAGTGGCAACCGGCTCATTTAGTTCTGGATTAGTTGAATCACCATCAGTGTTATTTGGCCGGTAGTTTGAGTAAACATACCAAGCGCCGGCAAGAATTATAATTCCGGCCAAAATTCCAATGATTATCTTTTTTTGTTTGTCCATTTGGTTATTGTAGCAGAAATAACCATTACCGCAAAAAAATACCCGCGTTGCTTGACGCAGCAGACTGTAATAGCGGGGTTTAGCCCGCGTTGTTTGACTGGCGGTAAACATCAAAGTTCTCATAGCCGCCGATTTTTTCATAATTTGTCTTGATTTCAGTTTCAACTAAATCTAACAAACCGGCGTCATTGTCAATAACCACCAAATCCGACTGTCTGATATTTTCTATTCCTTCCAGTAAGTGTTTCCGGCGGTAGCCTAAATGAAACCAAACAACATACTTATTGGTTATCTTTCTTTGACTTAAGGCAATCAACCAGGGTTTATCAGTATAAATGTAAACTTGATCATAGTCTAAATAATGACTGTCAAGATATTCGGCAAAATTAACTGTTTTTTTAATCTCCCCGCCGGTCCGCCACCAAAATTGATTTTTAGCTTCTTCTTTGCCAAGGATATAGCCGTTGAAAAAAGAAGGATAATATCTTTTTAAGGGCGCATAATAACCAATTTCACCGGATTGGCTGATAACCAAAGAATATGGCAGAAAAAGAGCAATTAAAACAATGACTTGTTTCAGCTGGACAACATCAACTTGTTTATTTTTAAAAAACTTTTTTATTTGGCTGGCTGTCAAAGCGATTAGCATTGAGCCACCGGGTAAAACCTGAATAAAGTAATGGCCGTAGTTTTTGCCGGAAAGTAAACTGCTAAAAACCTGGACATTGAAGAAATTAATTACTAAGAAAAAAAACACTGAGATTCTTTTTTTAAAATAAAGAAAAAAACTAAAAAATAAAATTGATAAAAGACTGAAAAATTTAATAATCGTATTCGGAAACCCGGCACCGAAAAAATTAAAAGTATTATCAACGTTTAGCGAATAACGGATGTTAAAAATAAGATTGGCGTAAATAAAATCGGTCAATGTGCCTTGAAAATAAAAATAAGCCAAGGTTAACAATAAGGGAATACCAAAACCAAGCGCCGCCTGTTTAAGTTTTTGGATAAGAAAACTGGTGCCGTTTTCCCGGTAATAAATAATTAAAAAGAGAATAAAGAACAAAAAGAATTCTACTGCCCCGGGGATTTTGGTCATCAAAGACAAATAAGCTAAAAAACCGACCAAACTAAAATATTTTTTTTCAATCAGCAGTAGAAAGGCCAAGGAGTTTAAAAATATAAAGATAACCTCGGCATTAACCACATTTCCTTCCAGTAGTGTTGAACCCAACAGGAATGACAAAAAAAACAACGAGACAAACCTCGGCAAATCATCCACTTTTTCCCTAATAATCTTATTAATTATTAATATTGTCAGCAAGCTGAGAGTGATACTGAGAACTTTTAGTATAATCAGGCCGGCCGGCCAGCCAAAGACACTAACTGTAGAAAAGAGGAGAAAAATTAATGGCGGTTTGTGGTCCCAAGTTTGCTGATATAAATTTTTGCCTTCAGACAACTGACTGCTGACTGCGGCATAAATGCCTTCGTCGCCGTACCAATAAGTTTCATAGGTTGAAGGCAGACGGAGGAGGATAAAAATCAAAATCGGTAATAATAATGTAAAAATTCTTTTTTTTGTCATAAAATATTTTATTATACGGTAAATTTGTTTAATTCGGAAAAAAGACTGCTTACTTGCGGAAATCAATATAACTATTTAAAATGTTATTTATTATGTTAATTAACTTTTTTTTAATCGTCATTCTTTCAATCTCACTCGCTTTTGTGACTGATCTGCTCCTTAAATCAATCAAAAAAATAACTCAACTAACAGGGATAAGAGATTTTACTCTTGCTAATTCCTTAATCGCTTTTGGAACTTCTTTGCCGGAATTATCAATTGCCTTTCAGTCAGCAATGATTGGTCAGTCTTCATTGTCTTTGGGTAATGTTCTCGGCAGTAACATCGCTAACTTATCGATTGTTATCGGCGGCGGCGCTCTAATCGGCGGTTCAATAAAAATAAGTAAAACTATCCTTAACAAAAATGTTTACTATACCTTTTTGGTCGCCATATCACCGTTGATTCTTCTTATAGACGGACAATTAGACATTTTTGACGGCATCATTTTAATTATTGTTTTTCTTGTTTGGAAATTTGCCTCTTTAGCTAACGATAAAAGTCAAAATGACCTGGTCGAGACCCCAAAAATAAAAGTGAACTTTTCTAAAATTGTTTTGCCGATATTTAAAATAATCCTAAGTCTGGCCGGACTAATAATGCTGTCGAGCAGTTTGGTAGGCCAGGGAATAATCATCGCCGATGAATTTAAGATTCCGCCGCTAATTGTCGGTATTTTTCTAACCGGATTCGGCAGTTCACTGCCGGAACTCTTAATCAGCATCAAATCAGCTAAAGATAAAATAGCCGAAATCGCCTTGGGCAATATTCTTGGCTCGATTGCTTTTAACTCATCTTTGGCAATTGCCGTTAACGCTGTTCTTGACCCATTCACCATCTCGCAACCGGAAGTCTTTTATACAGCAACATTATTCTTCCTGATTGTTTTCCTTCTTTTTTACATCTTCGTCAGGACTAAAGAAACCTTAAACCGGTGGGAAGGAGCTGTTTTACTTACCTGCTACCTTGCTTTAATTGCCTTTGGAGTTTTGTAAGGTTTCCGGTTAAGGCTGTAGAATATCCCCTGTCCGGCCGTCAACCGAAACAATAACTTCGTCTATTGATTCAAACTGCAAAAGAGTTTTTTCTATCTGGCTTCTTATCGCCATTACTCTGGCTGATCCAGCGACCTCTTCATCCAAGCGCTGGTTGAAATCAACTCGGGCAAGTCCGCCCTCGATTTCAATACTTTGAAGTTGGCTATCTTCATTTATCGCAGTTGAGTAACCAGTTTCTTTTTCCTCGTCAAGCGGGCCTTTTAAAAGTTCTTCAATTGCTGCCCTAGCGACGGCAGGGGTATAGGACACTTGCCTCTCTACTGGTTCAATTTTTTCTTCCCCTTCATCAACCCGGAGAAAATAAACTTTAAAGCTAATTGTTTCCGGTTCCACCTGATCTTCCAAACTGGGCTCAACCAACATTTCGTCAGCCATTTCATCGTAAACCCCATCGGTAATTGCACTGGCAACCTGGCGGTTGTCAACAACCACTTCTACAGTATGGGGAGTAATTACCTGGGCAGTCATTTTGTCGCTCCTGTCGCCGTAACCAGCAGATGAAGAAACAAAAGAAAAAACAAATAAATATTGTTCGCCAGCAATTAGTTTTTCTTCTGATACCAAAGTTAACTCTGATCCGTCGTGGGTGTAAGTCGGCGAATTATTTTCAATCCAATCTTCAGCAATTTGTCTTGACTGGTTAATTTCATCTGATTGACCAATCTCTGGACCATTACTACCAATTGTCAACAGCAGAACTAAGCCCAAAATAACTACTAAACCAGATATCAGGCCAATGACTATTTTTTTGTCCATATTGGCATTGTATCAAAAGAAAAGTAATTTTCAAAAATGCTATTCATGTCTTAAAGCTTCTACGGGCGATAGTTTGGCCGCCCGGCTGGACGGAGTAATGCCAAAAATAATACCGACAAAAGTTGACACTCCCAAGGCCAAAAATATCGACCAGGTAGCAATCGCCGCCGGAAAGAAACGATCAATAATTAACGTCGTTCCAACTGCTAATAAAAACCCGATTAGCCCACCAATCAAACTAAGAGCGACTGATTCCGACAAAAATTGAATTAAAATATCACGGTTAGTTGCCCCAACCGCTTTTCGTAAACCAACTTCTTTTGTTCGTTCATTAACAGAAACAAACATTACATTCATTATTCCCACGCCGCCAACAATTAAAGAAACAGCAGCAATGCCAGCCAGACCAACCGTAAAGATATTTAAAATATCATTGATAACACCAAGCAGTTCCGACTGATCGATAACTGAAAAATCGTCCTTATCGTAACTTTCTAGAAGAATTGAAGTTGTCCCCTCTTTTACCTGGTCAATGATATCTTTAGTTTCAGCACTAATAATAATAGAATTAAAGTCCCGGCCATCAGTCAACCGCCAAACAGCGGTATAAGGGGTATAAACCGCGTCATTAACATCCCTGCCGAAACCGCCGCCGCTGCCTTTTTGTTTTAAACTACCGATAACTTCAAATACTTGATTGTCAATCCGAACATTTTCGCCAACCGGCGGCTGTTCACCAAAAAGTTCCTCCTTTACCGCCGAACCGATAACAGCTACCCGCCTGCCTCGCCGTTCTTCGGCGGAGTTAAAAAACCGGCCGGAGTCAACTTCCAGGTTATAAGTTTCTTTGATTGCCAG
The DNA here is from genome assembly GCA_964470705.1 of uncultured Gammaproteobacteria bacterium. GTDB lineage: Bacteria > Patescibacteriota > Microgenomatia > UBA12405 > JAHJSD01 > CAYSLZ01. Next base: position 5,172 of record CAYYDT010000024.1, read on the forward strand.
GTTACTGCCAATTAATTCCGTGTAGGTATCCTTAGTCCTAGTAGCCGCTTTTATTGTTGTTGTCATTACCGGAGAAACGGCAACCACACCCTCGATCTTTTCCAAATCATTAACATCGTCTTCTGTAAAGCTAAGCGATACCATTGGCCTAAAACCACCACTCTGATCCATCTGCTGAAAATTTCCGGGTATAACATAAATTGAATTGGCACCTAAACTTTCAAACTGGTCAGTTACATAAACCTTCAAACCGTTGCCAATTGAAATTAAAACAATAACCGCCCAAACACCAATGATTATCCCAAGGGCGGTCAGTAAAGACCGGACTTTGTTTTTAAGCAGTGTTTTAAAAATATACTGCCAGTTTTTTAATGAAATCAATTGGCTGTATTCAGACATTTTTCTCATCAGAAATAATTTTTCCGTCTTTCATTTTAATAATCCTCCGAGTTTCAGCTGCTAAATCCAAATCATGAGTAACAATAACAACGGTAATCTTTTCGTCATTATTTAGTTGTTTCAACACCTTAACAATATTCAAACCGGATTTAGAATCAAGGTTGCCGGTCGGCTCATCTGCAAAAATAACTTCCGGCTGGTTAATTAACGCCCGGGCAATTGCTACCCGCTGCTGCTGACCACCGGACAATTCGTTTGGATAATGGTTCAGCCGATTACCCATACCAAGTCTTTTTAATATTTTCACTGCCCGCTGGCGGCAGTCTTCATCGCGACACTGACTATACATTGCCGGCAGTAAGGTGTTTTCCAAAACGCTTGTCTTAGGGAGAAGGTGGAACTGCTGAAAAACAAAACCGATTTTTCGGTTACGGAAATCGGCCAGTTGACGGTCATTTAACTTAAAAATATTCTGGCCTTCCCAGATAACCTCACCGTCATCCGGCCGGTCTAAACCGCCGATGATATGAAGCAAAGTTGACTTGCCCGAACCAGATGAACCAACGATGCCGCTGAACTCGCCCTTTTTAATATGCAAGTCTACCTTATCAAGGGCATGAACAACAACACTGTCTCCCATATGGTAGCGCTTGCTGACAGATTTTAACTTAATCATTGAGGTCAAACTGAACTTCTCCACCCATTTCCATCCGGAAACGAAGGTCTTTGTTTTCAGGTAAAAGCATTTTAACCCCATAACTGGTTGTTCTTGTCCCGGACAAAGGAGCAAAATCAACCGAAACCACTTCAGACTCAAACTGGTCATTAGGATAAGCGTCAAGGAGAATTACGCCTTTCATTCCCGGTTTTATCTTGACTACTTCTTCTTCGTCAGCTTCAGCCCGAAAGTATACCGACCGTGGATCAGCAGCAACGAATTTGGCCCCGGCCGGAGTAATATTTACCCCGGAAAACGGCTGATCTAATTCGATGACAATTCCGTCAATGGGAGTAGTTAAAGTTGCATATTTTACTGCTAAACTGCTAATTTCGGCATCTAAAACAGCATTATTTAAATCAAACTGGGCTTTCTCCAATATCCGTTTAATTTCGTCAGTGATTAAAAAACGGTCTTTTTCATTTTGATAATTGTCATGCGTTTGTTCAAAATCCCAGCGTTCTTTTAAATAATCATTCATTTCCTTTTGAAATCGTTTTTTTAGTTCCTCTCTATCCAAACTGGCAATCGCCTGACCTTTTTCAACCCAATCACCCTTTTCCACCCCCACCCAGGCTAATCGGCCGGAAGTTTGAAAACGAAGTTCAGCAATATCTTCCGCCTGAACTGTGCCGGCCAAAATTATCGGCCGGCGCTCATCTTCAGCCGACTCTACCTGGCCGACTATTTCCGGCTGGTTATCTTTTAAAACCAAGGCGGCCGCTCCCGGCAAAACGACTAAAATTATTATAAAAGCAACTACAATTAACTTTGGTTTTTTCATCAGAACTATGATACCAAATGTTAACCATTCTTATCAATAACAACTTGTTTGAAATCTAATACCTTTTTAACAATTTTTCCCTTTTATCCGCCAGCCAATTTTCAACGGCGTCGATAAACTTCCAGGACAGAAGAATTTCTTTAAAGCAAGGTGAATACAGCCGATCATTTTCATAAATGTCTTTTAAGGCATTAGCGTATGGCAGGCTAATACTTTCTTCTTTAGAAAAGTCAAAAGTTAAGTTCTTGGCCTTTGGAGAGTT
>CAYYDT010000025.1:0-6568 GCA_964470705.1 uncultured Gammaproteobacteria bacterium
CGACAGAGGCGGAGCCGACAGTGGAAATAACCCCGACTATTACAGTGGTGCCGTCCGATGAAGGAGAAACCGCTGAGCCGGCGGATGGAGCCGGCGGGATGACGGAGGAGCAAATCGAAGAGTATAAGTTGGTTTATGACAATCCATACGTTATTGCCTTAAGGACAGCGATTGACGATTATTTGTCCGGGGACGTTGAGAGTTCGGAGTATCTTTCGGAAACAGCGATTGAAAAATCAGAGGATGACGAAAGGGTGGCGGGGCTGGATGCTTTTGATAAAGAGTATTTTAAAGGAAAGTTTGTTGTTTTGGCGATGAATGACGGGGTGGCAGGAGGCAAATATATTGATATCTTTTTTCAGGATAAGCCGGATGAGATATTTACCGCTTGGGTTTATGACCTTGCCGGCGGTGGTTATGAACTGCGGAGCTTCAGTTCGGCAAAAGGTTCTGAGGAGGAAGAGATTAAGAACCTAGAAGACTTTTTGGGGGATATTTTGTTTGATCCGGAATATGCGATTTAAAAGGTAAAAAATTAATAAATGCAGAAAGGGTCAGAAGTCTTTAGATTTGCTATTATTGTTATATGCTAGAAAAGAGTGAATTGCCTAATGCGGGCGAAGTTGGTAAAAAGATAGACAGAAGGACGTTTATGTCTATGGCTGGTGGCTCTGCATTAGGGCTTGTTATTGGAGGCACTTTAGCAAAATATTTCCCTGAAGAAACGACAGAAGCTGTTATCACTAAAATCGGTGAAATTAATCTTTCGAAGGAGGCCAAACAAAAGTTAGATCAGGTTGTTGAATATCGACGACAATTGGGATTGAATGGATTGTCACCGGGTATTTTAAGAGGGTTGATTAAAAGAGAAAAATGGAAGTCGGAAGCTGAAGAATTGGCCGTTAATCTGCCCGAGAAAAATAAGTCATATGGCTTAAGGATTAGAGAAGTAATGGGAACTTTATTTGGTGATAATGCTGGTAGGTTAGTTGGGGAGGTGAGGGCGGATTCTGGTTTTCCTTATGGAATGTTTTTTGATTGTTTTAGCCGAAGTTGTTGTTTAAGCCACAGTGTTCACGATATACCCATCAAAGGAAAGTTTACTGATTATGCCTTGCATGAAGCAGCCGGCCATGGTTCTGATCCACTATTGAATTTGGATTATCCGCCAGAGATGTTAGCTAAGGTAGCGCATGGAAAATGGAGAGCCCTATCCCGGTGCTTATCGGTCGAAGGGCAGTTTTTAGACCACCCCGGTGATTTAATGCTTCCTTTATTAAAAAGATCTATTGGTGAGGTTATCGGCAAGGTAATAGTTGAAAAAAAGAAATTGAGAGGTATTGTTAACTGGAAAAATGCTGAGGTTGTCAGGAACGTAATTGATAAGACTGCACGAGAAAATGAAAAAAGCATTGATCAACTTAAGTTTAACAAACGGATATGTGAGCAAATAGGCGGGGAACTGTTTCAACTTTTAATTGGCGGCAAAGTACGGTTTACCGGAGATCTAGAAGATAAATACCAGGACAAGATGGAGAATGTTTGTGTTGAAATTTATGCTGAGATGATTAAATATGCCTTACTTTATCCAGATTTAATTGGTAATGACCCAGATATTATTCAGGGTGTAGAAGAAATATTTTCTGCTGTACAGGGAAAATCAGTTGATATTGGAATGATCAGAAAAAGAGTTAAATACCCTGATGAGGAGATTCTGGCAAGAAATAGAAAAGAAACAAGTTTTTTAAATGGAGAAGCCAGTGATTATTCAGTTATTCCATTACCAGTTTTAACATCGGATGAACAACAACTTGTTTTGGAGCAAGAAGAAGAATTTAGTGAACGGGAGAAAAAATTTGAAGATTGTGCGGAAAAAGGAATTATACAAGACTCATTACCAATTAGTGATGAGGAAAGGCAGGTTCTTGATAGGTTTACGGGGTTATATAGTTCGGTGCTTGAAAAACACCCTTCTCTAAAAGATACATTTGGAATTCAATACAATACCGATTTTGACCCGGATTTGCACATATGGCAAATACATGAAGTAGAGGCAGCGATGGATAGCGGCTTTGTTCGGCAAATAATTGTTGCCAGGGATATCTCTGAACAAGATCTTGAAATGTTAAGAAAGAAAGTAGTGATACTTGATAATTTTGTAAATTCTGATGCGTTTTAAATTTTATTGGACGAAAAGCTGTTGAGTAAAATATGACTGAAAAATACTGAGGGATTTTTGTTATGAAAATAAAGAAAAAAGTTGAGAGAGCGGTGGAGGCGGTTAGCGGGAAATTTTTTGTTGTTAATTTTTCTTTGGTTGGGGTGATTTTGTATGTAGTCAGTGATTATCGGGATATCGGCTGGTTGGGATACGTATGTATTTTGTTTTTTTTGCCTTCGTTTATTTTTCTTTACCGGTTGATTTATCGGGGTTTGGATGAGGGGGCGGTGTTTACCAGGATAATTTTTTTTGTCGGCCAGATTGGTTTTTTAGTTTTGTTTGCGACGGTTTTAGATTACGAAAAAATTTGGATTGGTTTGATCGCGAACTATTTTTTGCTGTTTATTTTCTTTCAATTTTTGGTTTCGGTTTTCCAGTTGTTGATACCGGCTGGCAAGTTTATCAGCCGGATTTTGACAAAAAAAGGAGTCGGGCTGAAGTTTTTAAATACGAGTTGGGGAAAAAATTTGGCGGTTAATGGATTCCGGGTGGTAATTATTCTCGTTGTTTTTGGTCTTGGGTGGCGGAACTGGCATTTGGCCGGCCGGGTGAAAAAATTAGAAACGGTTATTGGTGAAAGCCGGTTGTTTTGTAATGAACGGGAGTCGGTCAGCCGGGTGAAAAAAAGTACGGTTAGAATAGTCGGCCGGGATGCTCAGGGATCAGGTTTTTTCTTTACCGGCAAGTCTGTCCCGGAAGGAAAATATGTTTTGACTAATTGGCATGTTGTTGCCAAAGATGACCGGCCAAAAGTTATTTTAGATGACTACACTGTTTTGCAGGGAAAAGTTATTGCCGCTGATAAGGGAGCGGATTTGGCGGTGGTTAAAGCTGATGTCGGTGACCGGCAAATTGAACCGCTGGAGTTTGGCGATATAAATAATTTAGAGGAATTGGATGAGTTGGTAGCGATTGGTTTTCCTTTAGGGACGGATATCCGCGGTGAGGCGACAGCCAATAAAGGACATTTTGTTGCTCTTCGTCAAGACGATACTTTTAGTACAAAGATTGTTCAGACTGATATTGGTTTGGTTCCTGGAATGAGCGGCGGGCCGATGATTGATATTTGCGGCAATGTTTATGGAGTGAATTTATTAAATATATATAGTTTAAGCATGGGTGTTTCCACAACAGATTTTGTTGAATGGAAGTGGGATGAGATGCTTGATGCCGAAGATCCTTTAGTTGATATTGAAAAGATTGAATTTAAACCGAATTCCAGTCCGCTGGAGTGCGTGCGCGCTTTTTATAATTATCAAACAACCGGTGAGTGGGAAAATGCTTATCAATTGCTTGCCGAAAGTTATACTACTTGGACGTTTGACCAGTGGAAAGAAGGTTATGAAAATACTTTATATATTATTTTTGTCAAAGCAGAACAAACAGAAGACGATGTGAACACGATTTTTGTTAAATTTTATTCAGCGGATTTGGTTGATGAAACCTTGGTTTATAAATATTTTGAAGGGACACAGCGGGTTGATGATTTTGACGGAGTGTATAAGTTGGTTGAGTCGAATATTGAGGAAATAGAAGAGCCGGAGTGGAGTTGGTTTTGGGAATGGCCAGAGCAGGGATCAGGTGGTTAGGTTGATAAAATGATTTTAATAGTGAGGATTGAAAAAATAATCTTTGTTGCATGTTAAACCAGTTTTGTTTTTAGAGGACTATTTGGAGAGGAAACTCTTTAGCGGTCGGTTTATTTTTTGCTAGGTGAAACAGAAGTTATATTTCCTTTTTTATAATTTGTACCTGAAGTCATCTTTTCTATTATTATTTTGTCGATTTCTTCAGTATTGGCAGGTTGATAATTGATAAGCAGTTGTCCCGATGCGGATCTTTCTGCCCGCAGATATTTACACTCATATTCTTCATCACCTCCCATTGTATAACCTGAAATGCGTTCGCCATAAAGTAATTCAATGGCACTTTTATCTTGACTCCAAACAAGTTTTGCTGGGGTATAGGGACGCGAAATTAGCCTGCTATCTCTTAAATCTTCAAATAAATCAACAATTCCTGTCTCTCTCAATAATCTTTGATTGATTTCCATTTCACGTTTTTGTTCAGCCGCGATTCTTGCTGCCTTAGCCCTTTTTCTACTTTCTTCTGCCTGTCGGAGTTCCCTCTCCTTTTTTTTCTTTTCTTCTTCAGCAGATTGTACGGCTGAAATTATCCTTTGAGCTCTTTCACTTTTCATATGTGGTATTATACCAAAAAGTGCCTATTAGAAACAAGTTATTCTGATTATATAGGGAAAGTGAATTTTTTTGTTGCCAAAAGACAAATAAAAAGAAAATTGTAGGGGGGATTAAAGTTTTTCGGAAATACTGTCGATTGTATTGACTGTCAACCTATTTCCTCTAAAACAAGTATTTTATTTATAGCCGTTGTGGGGATTCCATAGAAACTAATAAAAGTTTTGCCGCTTTCTGCTTCTACGGAAAGCGATTCAGGGTCACGAAGTAGTTTTCTATATTTTAATAATTCGTCAATTGAAACCTCAACAAGTATTGGGGTACTATCTTCGCTTTCGTTAGCCATATGTGACATTGCTGTTTCGTAATCCGTACTTAAATAAGTTGGTTTGCTTTCTTGGTCGCCGTATAAATGATTTTCTCTCGTGTTTTCATAAGCAGGTGATTTTAAATCGCCTCCAATGTAGGCTCTGTCAATATTTTTTAATTCTTCTAGAGAAACTTCAGCGATTCCCGAGTTTGGCAAGTGATTGAATCTTTCAAAAAAGTTCTCATCGTGGTTAAAATGAGTTTCAGGTTTTGAGTCGGCAGCCAGATTTAGTACTTTTTTGACCCTATAGGTTTGGCGGGATTCTTTTTGAAGTTGGTCTTTAATTTCTTTCCTTACTTCTTGATTTTCTGCCATTTGGACAATTTTCTCATAGTCTTTTTGCGGATCCAGGTTGTGCTTTTTAGCAATTTCCAACCATAAAAACATTTTGAAGTCATCAACATTTGAAGTAATTGTATTAGTAAAACTGATTTCATCGCCGACATCAGTTCCTGCAGGTAAAGGATTAGAAGTAATTTTTTCCATGAAATTTATTTGGTCAGTCAGCTGAACTTCTTCATCAAACATATTATTTTGATTATAAACTAAAAAAATTATTTAGGATTTTGCTTTCAATACGCATAGACCAGACGAAACTAAATTAGTGTATAATTTAATTTAATATGAAAAATAAAAAAATACTTCTAGGTTTAATATTTTTAATTGCTTTAGTTGTTCTTGCGGTTGTCTTTCGGCAGGTATTTTTTAGTCAGGTAAATATACCTGGTGAGGTTATTGAAGTGGTTGAGGATGAATCAAAAATGTCTCCAGAAGAAGTTATAGAAAGTTTGGAACCAGATGACTTTTTTGGGGACTCAGTTAAACTTGAAATTATCAGTCCGGAAGAAGAAGTTTTTCTTGCCAGTCAAGCTCGAATGTGGCAGGCAAAGTTTAGTGGAATAGAGTCTGACGATTCTTTTAGAGTAGATTGTCATTGGCGGTTTTATTTAATTCAAAACAATGAGGAAATCCTTTATGAAGAGATGGAAAAACCCAGCGGTGTTTCACAATCAAAACCAGAAATTTGTGGTTTTACTTCCACGTTTATTAGCAGTAGAGGAAAGCTGCGGGCTGAACTTTCAACGAAAGTTAAAAATATATACGATGAAATTGTAGGTGAATACACGGCGGAGAAGACTTATCAGGTTAACTAAAAATCTTCAGTAATAGAAAGGAGAAAAATGGCAGAAATAAAAGATTGGGGAGAGGAACCGCCTGTTGCGGGTAAGAAAGATATTAAGCGGGGGAAAAATAAAGAAGAGGATGCAATTCCAAAAGATTGGCAGCCCTCTCAGGCGACAATAGATGCAATTTCGATGGGTGTGTCGGCCGAGGAAGATGGTGAACCTGAGGTGCCTGAGGAAAAAGATACGGAGGTTGGATTAAGCCAAAAGGGTAGAAAGGGAATGCAGGGGAAAGATGAAAATACAGGTGGAAGTTAAAGCCGAAGTGAGGCTGATAATATGTTAAATTTTTTGAAATTGAATAATTTGCATTAAGCACATTTTTATATTAGACTGATTTAGTAGTTATAAATGAGTAAACTAAAAAATTTTTTGAATCATATTTTTGGCTCAGTTCTGGCATTTTGGTTTGGGCAATTAAATGTTTCCGCTCAATTACAAGCTCAGTCAGCTCAACAATGGCGTGAATTTGGACCTCTTTATGGCGTACGTAGCTCACCGGGATCTTACTTATTGGAAAGAGCTAGAGCAATAGTCCTCTCCCCGTTAATTATTCCCATAATTTTTTTACTTGCCTTAGTTTTAGGTGTTTTCA
>CAYYDT010000026.1:0-6182 GCA_964470705.1 uncultured Gammaproteobacteria bacterium
AGCCCTTGACCGGATGTAAAGTCGTATTTTTTATTATCGGATTTGGTATAATTAAATATGTCACCTTCCAACAGAGAAAAGGACAGGCTTGGACAGCAGGGAGATTTTACGTGGGGTGAACGTTTTAGCCCCCCTTACCCTTTAAGCTCTGATCAAGAATTTGGATTAGTAACTAGGTTTCTCGACCAAGAAAAAATGTGGCATAACTATTTTTTTGAGCAGAGAAATAAAAGAGATTTAACGTGTATTGCGGTTGATTTTGAACGCGGTATAACTTTTGATTTTGATCCTTTAACTTGGCAAACCGATCGGGCGGATTTAGTTGATTCACATCAGTTCCCTAAGTATTTATCAGGCTTACTAGTTAAAACTGAATTTAATCAGTTAGAACCAGTAACTAACTATTTTCAGACAATGGTTCCACTCTTGCCGTCGCGATCACCAGTGATTGTTTTTGAAAATAAGGGCCCGGGTTATAGGCAAGGGTTGGAAGCAAGAAGAATAATACTCAAAGACCACGGATTGGTTAAAAGAAAAATTTTGGTTCAAGCGCCAACTACCTCTGGGGCGATAAAAGAACAAATGGTTTGGCGGTCGCGTACGCCGGCAGAATATAAGGGCAAGCCGGTTAATCTAGTTGACGAAGGACCAAAATGGAGGAGAAAATGGGTTAGTGAAAGAATTCAACAAGCGGCAGAAAATTATCGTCAGGCAGAGGTAAATCCGATTAATGCTTTTGAAATTGGCAAACAGCTACGGAATTCAAAAAATCCACCTCAGGATTTGGGGGCGGCAGAACTGGGTTTTGGTTTCGAGCTAGAATTGCTTTGCGGTTGTCAGGTAAAGACAACGGTGAGGGGAGCTTGGCTGATGGTCAAAGAGTGTCCTGATTTCCCTGAGTGTGAGGGAGAATTTTTAAGATAAAAATGTCACTGGAACAACCAAAAAACCGGCTCAGTCAGATAGCAGAAAATAAAAACAGGGTAGTCAAATTGGCTGAAAATGGGGCGACAATTTCTAAAAACTATTCTGCTTCAGAAGCAGCCTTAATGTTTGGTATTCCCGGCAGGGTTTTAGAAAAGTCAGCGGTCAGTATAATTCCGAGAAGGCGGGGGGTAGAAGTGACTATTGGCCCAGACTCAAACCGGCATTTGGATAATATCACTGATTGGTTAAAAGAAAACAGAAGTGAAAGCCAGAGGTTGATGAAAGAAAGATACACCTTTTTATTTTTAGCGATTCAGTCATCAGTTAGCCCCTCAGTAGATTTTAAAAATTATATAGACTCTATGGGTTTGCGGATGGATGTGTTGGAAAAGGTTTTTCCTGAAATAGAAGAGTTGTCCGGTCACTTGGAACAGGGCGGCAGAGTTCAAGATTTAATAAGAGAAGATAAAGATTATTGGGGAGGTTTTGTTCATGCTTGTTATCAAGCTCTTAGTTCAAACCAGCAAGAAGAATTGAAAAACCAAGGGATGAGTCCGGAGTATCTCTTTCAAACTTCTGATTAGTGAATGATTTCTGCTAAAATTAATTAGGATGAATGCTGGTAATTGGCTGATTATTATTTTGTATCTTCTTTTACCGCTTGGCCAGCTGCAAAGACTGCCTTTGGATATTCCAGGGGTATCGGTGTATGCCCATGATTTGGTTTTAACGGCGCTTTGGGCGTGGATTTTGTGGCGCAGGCTGAAGCCTGCTATTACAAATACAAAAAACAAAAGCGAAAAAGAAAATGTATTAGCACCCTTTAGGGTGCGTACGTTACGGCCGTTTGTTGTCTTTACCGCAATTGCGGCAATTTCCTGGTTGATTAATCTTCCACGGTGGGGAGGGGAAAGTTTAATTGGTTTAGGATACTTGATCCGCTGGGTATTAATGATTGCACCGTTGATATGTTTAAGGGTTACGGGTTACGAGTTACAAGTTGGAAAATTGTTAAAAAAAAGCATTTTTTTATTAGTGGTTCTCGGCTGGGTACAGTACTTTATTTTCCCTGATTTGACTAGAATGAAATATTTTGGCTGGGACGACCATTTTTTTCGTTTGACCGGGACGTTGCTTGACCCAAACTTTATGGGAATTTTACTAGTGATCGGGTTGGGGTTGGAATTTTGTCATTCTGAGGGACAGAATGGCGTTGACACTTTTTTGAAGAAGTTATTCTACATAATAACTTTATTCTTTACTTATTCCCGTGCCTCTTATCTGGCTTGGCTGGTTTTACTTTTTGGCTGGGGGATAAATAAAGCTTTTGCTAAGCCGATAAAGGGAGGAATATTTAAACTGGGGAGAATATTTTTCAGGTCATTAACTGCTTATTCAGTTTACTTTTGGCTGGGGGTGTCAGCGATAATTTTTGTTTTAATGCCCCGGCCGGAGGGTGAAGGAGGTAATTTAGCGAGAACAGCTTCTATTTTCGGCAGACAGGAAAATTATCAGCAAGTAGTTGAAATAATTAAAGAAAACCCAATTTTCGGCGTTGGATTTAATAATGTGCGAATTGTGAATTCGCAAAGTTTGAGAAGTTCGAGGGGTTCGAAAGGCTCGACAGTTGTCAATCATGCCGAGGGCGGTGCGGATAATTCATTTCTTTTTGTCTGGGCGACGACCGGAGTTTTTGGCTTGATTACTTTTTTGTGGTTGATTTTTTCGCTGCAGCCATGGTGGTTGGTTTTGCCGATTTGCGTACATTCTTTTTTTAATCATTCGCTATTTTTCCCCTGGGTGCTATTATATTTATGGGGAATGCAACTAAAGAGGAATTAAGGGTTAAGAATTATGAATTATAAACTATGATTTTCTTTTTTTTAATTTCTTTTCTGGTTTTGTTTGCCCGGCCGGTTGGTGCGCAATGGTATTCTACTTTTGAATATAAGGGACAAACATATGCTTGGAGCCATGCTTTTGACCCTGCCGTTAATAGAATAGCAATCATGTCTGGTTACAGTGGTTCGCCCCCTGACGGTAATAGTGGAACAAAGGGGCAGAGCTGGTGTAATAGTTTAATTCAGAGTGGAAGTAATTCGGGTGATAAGAGTTACAATGATTGGTTTTTGCCAAATATTTCAGAGGCTAATGCGGGGCTAGGAAGTAATCCTTCCCCGTTGCCCCCGCGGAGTGCCTTGCCTTGTGAGTGTTGTGAGAGTTTGACTGATTGTCATCCTAATTATGTAAACCCTATTGGACCTGATTGTTGGAATAGGCAAATGCCAATTTTATGGAGTTCCACTTCTTGCAGTCAGGGGCAGATTTCAGATGGAGCATATGTTTTTACTACAACGAGCATAAGTTCCAGCGGGCCGGCAGCGTCCTACATAGATTGTAGTGTTGGCGAAAATTGTTGCATGAAAAAAACCGGATATGGGCCTATTCATGTTTGTCCACAAGCTCGCTGTGTTCGGCTTATTGATGGTAGTTCACCTCAGCCGACATCGACACCCCGTCCTACATCAACACCTCGGCCGACAAATACGCTACATGCTTATCCAACTTCAACGCCTCGACTAACATCAACGCCGGCGCCGACAGTTACACAATCGCCAGGAAGTTTGTCTTGGCATATTGAGACAGCGGCAGTATGCGATAACGGAAAAACTCCTGATATATCTGTAAAGACATGGTATGTGTTGTGGCCGCCGAGTCCTTTTGAGCCTGTTTTAAAAAGTGCCCGGGTTGGTCCAGAGACAACAACCATAATCAGCAGTCACGAGTGGAATAATATTTATGTAGGTTTGTGCGAAGAGGGTTTATGTGAGCAGGACGAGTTTTTGCCGTTGTATGGAAATCCGCCTCACTCTGCAATAACATATGGACAATATTGGAACCCTTATATTCCCAATGCCAAATGGGATAGAGACGATCTGCCTGAGGGTAAATACTTAATTAAATTCGAGGCCCCGCCTTCGGCTTGTCAAATTTTGAGTCCAACGTCAACACCTCGGCCGACATCAACACCTCGGCCGACATCAACACCTTGGCTGACATCAACACCTTGGCTGACATCAACACCTTGGCCGACATTAACACCTTGGCCGACAAACACGCCGAGATCGACGGCAACGCCTTATCAGTGTATAAAATGCCCGAATCCGGTAACTGGGAGCACAGCAAGGTGCGATGATCCGCTGGATTACACTACCTGGGTGAGAGAGTACAACGAAGAAGGTAGTTTGCAGGCAGATTTTAATTGTGACAGGGAAATTGATTTTTTGGATTTAGAAATTTTACTAAGGCACATTAAATGGCAGTAAACAAAATATTAACCGGAAAAAATAATCAATTATTAATCCTCTTTATTTTAATTACCAGTTTGTTTGGCGGTCTTTTGTTGATCAGGTATGAGCAGTTGTTAAGAAGGCGCGCTGATGATAATCAAGTCAATTTAATAATCAGCCCGGAAATAATTGATTTGCAAGTCGGTGAAGTGCAGACAGTAAATATTTATCTTAATTTGGCTAGTTTCAGAACAGTATATTTTTCAACCGAAATCCATTACCCGTCAGATTTGGTTATGATTGAAGATATTAACTACGATCCCGAAAAAAAATTTGGTATTAAAATAGATGAGATAACTAATCTTAACGAGGTCCAGGGCAAGGTAAATATTGGTTTACGCTCCCTTTTTCCAGTTAGTGGTAATGTTCGGGTTGCCACAATTAGATTCCGGGGAGTTAACCCGGGTGAGAAAAGTATAGATATTAACCGAGCTGCAGTAACCAATTATGATAACAGTACTTGGCTTTTAGTTGATCGTCGTCACGGTCAAATTAGAGTGTTGACTGAACCAACCGGCCCACTGCACTTGACACCAACGACAACAAGAGCACCGATATTAACGGCAACGCCGGTACCTACAGGTTCTTTGACTATTACTCCTTGGCCGACCACCACGCCTAGATTGACAACTACTCCTATGCCAACTAATACTGTTCGACCTGGTGAGCCGACAAGTACACCGACGCCAACAGAAACAGTTATTTTAACACCGACGCCAACAATTGAACCAGCAGTTATAAACTTTAAAGTTAAGATGGTTGGTACAGAATATATGGTTGATGATCAAAAAATTGTTGTTGATGATATTCCTGATTTGCCCTTTGACATAACTATCAAAAACGATACTAACTATTACCAGGAAGAAGGCGTAATGGTTGAATTTGATGAAAAGGCGATTGGAACGGGGAGAATAGAAACAACAGAAATACCCGAAGGTTTTTACCTTATTTCAGTTAAAGGCCCAAACCACTTGGCCAGAAGATATTGTTACCATGACCAAGATAGGTATTGCCAATTGGGAAACAACAATATTTTAATTACCAGAGGTGATAATGATATTGATTTTACCGGCTGGCCGGTTGAGCCGGGAGATATTAACCAGGACGGCGTTGTTGATGTTTTGGATTTCAGTATCTTAAAACAATCTCTTGGAGAAAAAGGCTACCACAAAGCGGATATAAACTTCAACGGTGTTGTCAACACTCAGGATATAAGTATCTTTTTAAGAACTTTAGACAGCCGTTATGAAGACGAAATTTGATTTTCCTTTAAAACCATATAACCAGTTCGGGGTGGAAGTTCAGGCAGAATTTTTTGCTCAGCCGAAAACAGTAGAAGATGTTAAAGAATTAGTGGATGATGCGGAATTTAAAGATAAAAAAAAACTTGTCTTGGGCGGAGGGAATAATATTTTGTTTGTAAATGACTTTAAGGGTTTGGTGATTAAGCCGGAAATTAAAGGTCGAATAATTTACCAAAAAAATGACCACCAGATTTTTATTCGGGTTGGAGCGGCAGAAGATTGGGATAAGTTTGTCCGATGGACAGTTGAGATGAATTGGGGAGGAATAGAAAATTTAATTAATATTCCAGGAACAGTTGGCGGAGCAGTCAGCCAAGGTATTGGGGCTTATGGACAAGAAGTTGCTGAAGTAGTTGAAAAGGTTGAGGCGGTTGATTTGGAAAATGGAGACGTAAAAATTTTTGACAACAAAAATTGCCAATTTGGGTATCATACAAGCGCTTTTAAGGAAAAATTTAAAAACAAGTTTTTGATAACTCATGTTTGGTTTCGGTTGACTCCAGTTTCAGTCGGGTACAAATTGAATTATGACTATATTTCGCTGAGGAAAGAACTCGAGAAAGTGAATAAGCCGTATACTTTGAAAGAAGTAATGGAGGCG
>CAYYDT010000027.1:0-4804 GCA_964470705.1 uncultured Gammaproteobacteria bacterium
CCCATACCACCCATACCACCCATACCACCCATACCACCCATGCCGCCGGCACCGCCGGCTGGGCCGGAGTCGTCTTCTTTTTCAGGCAAGTCAGCAACCATTACTTCAGTGGTCAAAACCATTGACCCGACCGAAACCGCGTTTTCCACTGCGCTTCTGGTTACTTTCACCGGGTCCAAAATCCCGGCTTCAAGCATTGATTCAAATTCACCGGTAAGAGCATTAAAACCGTAATCTTTTTTAGTCGCCAGTTTTTCTTTAATTTTACTGACAACATAACCTTCGTCTTCACCGGCATTTTTAGCAAGCATTCTTACCGGCTGGTGTAAAGCGTAGCGGACAATCTCAACACCTGTCTGCTCTTCATCGTTATCCGGTTTGACTTTGTCTAATGATTTTAAAGCTCTAAGCAAAGCAACTCCGCCTCCCGGCAAAACGCCTTCTTCTTTTGCCGCTTTAGTTGATTCAACGGCATCAATTACTCTTTCTTTTTTTTCTTTTAACTCAACTTCGGTTGCCGCCCCAACATTGATCACCGCAACTCCACCGGTTAATTTTGCCAGCCGTTCTTCAAGTTTTTCCCGGTCATAATCAGAATCCGCTTGTTTAATCTGTTTTTGAATCTGATTTATTCTGCCTTCAATATCGGCTTTCTTGCCTTTACCACCGACTATTTGTGTTTCGTCGTCAGTGGCGATAACTTTTTCAGCCTGACCGCAAAATTCCGGTTCTACTGTCTCCAGTTTCCGGCCGGTATCTTTAGAAACAACTTTGCCGCCGGTTAAAAAAGCAATGTCAGCAAGCATTTCTTTCCGCCGGTCGCCAAAACCAGGCGCTTTAACGGCCAGACAATTAAACGTCCCCCGGAGTTTATTAACAACCAAAGTCGCCAAAGCTTCGCCTTCAATGTCTTCGGCAATAATAACGAAATTTTTGGTGACCTTGACAATCTTTTCCAAGAAAGGAAGTAATTCCTGAGCTGATGAAATACTTTTGTCAGTAATTAAAATATAAGGATTTTCAATTACTGATTCCATATTGTCAGTGTCAGAAACAAAATAGGGAGATACATAACCCTCGTCAAAAGCCATTCCTTCCTTGTAGTCTATCTCCATTTCTAAGCCACGGCCTTCTTCAACAGTGACTACCCCGTTTTCTCCGACTTCTTTGAGCGCTTTGGCAATAATTTTGCCGATCTGAGGATCGCCGGCAGAAATGGTGGCAACGTTGACAACATCTTCTTCACTGTCAACTTTTTCTGCCATTGATTTTAATTCTTCAACTACGGCTTTACCCGCTTTTTCAATTCCTTTGCGAATAATCATCGGGTTAGCTCCAGCGGCGACTTGTTTTAATCCCTCATTAATTATTGCCTGGGCCAATAAGGTAGAAGTGGTTGTTCCATCCCCGGCAACATCATTAGTTTTTGAAGCCGCTTCCTTAAGCAATTGAGCACCCATATTCTCAAACGGGTCTTTTAAATCAATTTCTTTGGCAACCGTAACCCCGTCATGAACAACGTTCGGCGCTCCCCATGATTTTTCTAAAGCAACGTTCCTGCCCCGAGGGCCTAATGTGGTCACCACCGCGTGGGATAAAGTATTAACCCCGCGAAGTATTGCTTGCCTGGCTTTTTCTCCAGTAATAAGTTGTTTAGCCATTTTTCTTAATAATTAGACAACCTTAATCACAAACAGCGAGGATGTCTTCAAATTTAACAAATAATAACTCTTTATCGCTTCCTTTAGGCTGGTATTCGTTACCGGCCCATTTTTTATAGATAATAACTGTCCCTTTTTTAATTTCTTTCCAAACCGGCTTTTTTAAGCCTTTTTCATCTAATTCGGCATCACCAACGGCAACAACCTTGCCTTTGAGCGGCTTTTCCTCAACACTTTCAGGCAGGACAATTCCTGATTCGGTTTCCTTTTCCGCCTCCAAGGGGTCAACTAATATATATCCCGGAGCCGGAATTAAACCAATTTTATTTTTTTTGCTCTTGCTTGCCATTTGCCTACGTCTATATATTTTAATTATTTAATCAATTTTGTCAAGGGGCAGTCATCCCGTATTGGCTAAATATTTGATTAATTCCGCTTTTTAAATTGGACAAGACCTGTTCCGGCTGGCCTCTTTGAGCAAATTCGTTTATTGCCACATCATAATAATTTATCATCCGATCATTAATCCCGGAATCATGGGTAAACGAACATAGATACCAGTTTTTAGCCCTTTTTGTTTCTTCAACAAATGGCTGGACCAATGGATCTTGGATCTGTTCGGCTAAATCCTGGCGGGGATAAATTTCTCCGAACTGTCTTAATTGCGACTGGGCAGTATAAAGTTTTTTCATTGTCTCCGGTGAACTTAAAAATTTTAAAAATTCCCAAGCTTTATCTCGGTTTTTACTTTTGTTCCAAACACCTTCAACCCAAAAAGTACTCCAGCCAACGTCAGTCAGTTCTGCATAACCGGCCTCTGCCTCTTCCCAATCTGCCCCCTCAACCACCGGTAATTGTGGAACTCCAGTTATGCCAAAATTCAAACCAGGATTAGCTTCATACAAGTTAAAAACTCGCCAGGAAGGACCAAAGTAAAAGGCCAGCCTGTTAGAAGCAAAAGCCAAGGTTGAACGCGGCATTGTTTCATCCCAAACCTGGTTTGTCTTAGCAAACTTCAGATAATACTTTAAAACATCTTCGGTTAGGTTATCCGGTTTAGCCGGGCTACCACCGTTTTGGTAGATCATTAATCCAATAATATCGCTCCAATGATCAACGTTGTTTGTTGTTCCCAAAGCAACACCACCGATTGTCAACCTTCCTTCAGACCGGACAGCAACTTTTTTAGCCACTTCCTCCAACCCCCACCAGGTTCTTGGCGGTGACAAATTGGCGGCGGCTAATAAATCTTTGTTATAAAACAGGGCCAAACTGTCAACCATTAAGGGCAGGCCGTAATACTGGCCGCCAACCGACAGCGAATCTTTAACGATCGAAAAATATCCACTTTCCAGCCCTAGTTCACTAACAACCGGGTCCGGAACAACAGCCAAATCTTCTTTAAGCATCGGCACCCAAGTTTGGTGAAAACGAAAAATATCCGGGCCTTCGTTCCTTGAAAAAGCCGACTGTAAACGAGCCCGGTAATCCTCTTTATCCTGCTTAAGATAACGGATTTTAACGTTCGGGTTTTCTCTTTCCCACTCACCGATTATCCCCTGCATAACCGCTTCCGGCTCCCACATGCCCCAGTAAGTCAAAGTAACCTCTTTTTGAGTCTCGCTTTTACCGGAAAAAAAATATATTCCTCCGCCGACGAGCACTAAAACCAAAACCACTCCGGCAATCAGAAAAAGCGGGTTGAAACCTTTTTTAGAAACTCGCTGTTGCGGCATAGTCATCTGCATAAGTTAGTTAATAATATAACAACCGCCTGCGGTTGACAAGAATTTCGCTGGTGTTTACTATTGATTAACCTTTTGGTATTCTAAATTATGTTAGTTAATAAAGCTTACGCCCAAGTAGCAATCGGAGACCACTACAATATCGCCTTTGATTCATTCGGCCATTTTTTTCATACACTGCTTTCACCAATTTACGCCATTGCCGGTATAATTTTTATGTTTCTCTTGATTTTTGGGGGATTTAGCGTTATTATGGGCTCAGGCAGCCAGGATACCAATAAAATCCAGCAGGGCCAAAAAGCAATAGTTGCTGCGGTTGTCGGATTTATTATAATAGTAGGAAGTTATTTTATTATTCAATTAATCGAGGTGTTAACCGGTGTACAAATCCTTAACCCAAATATTTAACCAAGTTTTTAAACGTCCGGCATACAGTCAAATCGGGCCAATACCAAGGCCAGACGTTTTAGATGCCTACCCTGGAGACGGCACGGGGATGTTTATTATCTTGAACAACATCATGAAATTTTTAATCGCCGGTGCCGGTGTCTTTGCCCTGCTTAATTTTATTATTGCCGGCTACCAATTTATTTCAGCAAATAACGATCCCCAAAAAATCAACAATGCTTGGAGTAAAATTTGGCAGAGCATGCTCGGCGTTTTAATTGCCGCCGGGTCATTTACAATTGCCGGAGTGGCTGGTAAATTAATATTTGGAGAGTGGACAGCGATTATCAACCCAACAATAGAAGGACCGTAAAACGTTATAGAATATAAATATAAAGATGAATATTATAAAAAAAGTAAAAGCAATAGAATACACTTTTGAGCCGGCGCCAGATATGGATATTGGTCAAGGTAATCCCGGTCAAATCTTAACACAGGTTATCTCTAACCTTGTTGGTATCCTGTCCGTCTTAGGTTTAATTTGGTTTTTAATCCAAATCATCCTTGCCGGTTATCAGTTTATTTCCGCCGGCGGCGACAGCCAAAAAATCAAAGATGCCCAACAAAAACTCCAAAACAGTTTTATCGGAGCGATAATTGTTATCTCGGCAATATTTTTGTTTATGCTCTTAGGCGAACTACTCGGCATTGATTCGATATTAGATTTAGGCGGGATGATTGAAAGGATGTCACCATAAATATAACAACAATGAAAATACACGCACAAGAAATAACCAATCCAATTTTCGGCGGCAATATGCCGGCAGATACCGGCGTCCAGTTTGTCAATAAACTAGTTTCTCTTTTGGTCAACCTATTTTTGATTGGCGCGGTTTTGTTTTTTCTAGTCAACTTCATTCTTGCCGGTTACGCCTGGATGACCAGTAAGGGGGATAAAAATAAAGTCCAAGAAGCCCAGCAAAAAGTTACTTCCGCTATAATTGGGCTAAT
>CAYYDT010000027.1:4904-6163 GCA_964470705.1 uncultured Gammaproteobacteria bacterium
GCTTGGGGGGGGGATTGTGTTGATGGCGACGTCGCCACTCTCCAGGGAATTGAGTGCTTGTTTAAAAACCTGCTAAGCGTAATCACTACCTTAGCAGGTATTACCTTTGTGCTTATGCTGGTTGTCGGCGGGTTTAAACTAATTTTCGCCGGCGGCGACAAACAGCAGATCCAGGGGGCGAGAAAGATATTTACGACAGCAATTATCGGCCTGTCTTTGATGATTGTCGCTTGGTTTATCTTGACTCTCATCAAGGAGTTTACCGGCATAGACGTTACCATCTTCGAAATCCCCCGGCAATAAATTATGGCCTTTTAACAAGTTTGGCTTGACTAATCACACCTGGGTATGATTAGATGTGAATAGACAAAGATGAAAAAACTTGCCTTTCATTTCCCGGTTTTTATTTTAACTTTAATTTTTATTTCGTTATCCCTTCCCTCCTCGTCCCATGCCCAGGTGAATATAATCGAGGACTGGAACGGGGCAACCCTGCAAAAAATACAGGAAAACTTTGGTGATAATGCCTGGGTAGTCGTTGTCGGCAGTCCGGACGACCAAAACTTTATCAATATCATTAACTCATATAATTTCAACTGGGTTATCAGGGGGCATGCCCATTGGAAGCCAATCGGCCAAAAAATGTATTCTGACCCAGAAGGCGCCGCAGATGATTGGAACCAATTTTTTACCAAACTTAATAAACAAGTTTATTTTCAACCGTGGAACGAACCAACAAGCATTAACCCAGAGTGCAACGGCGACCCGTTAACAACTTGCGCTCCAAGAGTCGCCAGATTTATAAACGCTTTAAACACGTCAAACATTAAACTTACCACCCCTGCGCTTGACCCGCACAACCAAGAAAATACCGCCGCCCAATTAGTTAACTTACTAAAAACAAACGGTGTAAATTTTAATAAGTTTGACGCAGCAACCTTTAATGTTTATTCTCCCGACTTGGCCAAACAGTTGCCTCAACTTTTGTTGCAATGGGGAATTCCACCTTTGCCAATTATTGTTACTGAATCGGGGGTTATTGTAAATGGCTCTGTCACCTACCAGGCAATGCCGCTTTGTGAAGATATGTTTTGCAACGGCGTAGTTGATTATTGGCAAAGTAATGGTCAAATCATCGGCTGGGCAATGTTTTCCAACTACCAAGGCTGGGGTTTGTGGAGCAATCAGTGTGTTATTGATGCCCTGAAAGGCATTTGCAACTGCGAAAACTGCGAAGAAGAAACCACCGGCGGGCCGAA
>CAYYDT010000028.1:0-5939 GCA_964470705.1 uncultured Gammaproteobacteria bacterium
TTTGCCGACAATTAAAGTTTCCACCCGGCCGTCGGCCCGGTTGCGTATCCAGCCGCTGACGCCAAGTTTTTTGGCTTTTTTGACTGCCTTTGCCCTAAAACCGACATTTTGGACTTTGCCGTAAATGAGGACTCTTGCTCTCGAGAATTGATTATCTGTCATCCAATTGTCTTATTATATCAAAGTTAGGTAGAAATATAAAATGGCTAGATGGTTGGATGGTTAGATTGTTAGTTGTAATAGCTGACTTTAGTCCGCGTTGTTTAACGTGCGGTGAATTACGCTACTCCAATCGCTTATACAGTGCAGATATTTTATCCCGGTAGATTTCCTTCCAGAGTTTGGTTTTATTTTCTTGGAGTTCTAGGTCTAAAAAAGTATTTGGTGGGATTAAAATGTAATCAATATTGTATTTATCTAGTTTATCCTGATATTCTGGTTGAGCTTGAAGTATTTCCAAATGAAGTTGATATGGATATTTACCCGAGGGTAGTTGGTTGGCCGGAATATGACCGGCAACAAAGATTAGATTGTCAGGCAGCTGCCAAGATAAAAATCCGCCCCAGCGGTAAAAATTGAAAATATTGCCCTGAAGTTTGTTTTCTTTAATATAATCAATGGCTGAGCATGGATAGTGGGTCATTCCCAGCCGGCAGTAGTTTTGCCAACTGGAATTTATTTCAATTGTTTTGGGCAAAATTAAAATTGTTGACAGGCACAAACCGGCAGCCGAAAGAATACCGATAATTGGGCCTAACTTCTTAGGTATTTTAAGCAATTTAGCCAAGCCGATTGAAATAATTAAGAAAAATTGCGGCAGATTGCGTTGGGCGTTAAAAACCAGGTAAAGACAGGATAAACTGGCCAGCGGCCAAAATAATTTTTTCAACTCTAGAGATTTGTTTTTTCTAAACCAGAGGCCGATGTAGATTAAAAAAACGCTCAAACTAATAATTCTAAAAACTGGCCGGGGAGCTGTCCATTCGGCAATCATTGTGTTCAAAGGTGAAAACATCGTTGTTAAGACATAACGATAATTATTAATTCCAAAAGGGTTCAGCAAAGGTGCAATAAAAACAGGGATTAGTAAATATGGCTGAAATTCAAGTAAAGACCAGAGACAAGTCAGTATAATCCCGTACAGATAACTGCCGTGGAAATTTCCCCATAAAAAAAATAATAAACCTAGTAAAATGAGTTTAGTTTTAGTTTGATTAATTTTTTCTAAAATGTAAAAAAGAAGGCTTAAAAACAAAATTGATGTCACTTGGCCGCGGAGACCATAGCGTAAAATTACCCATCCGCCAACAGCAGTACTTATTGCAACAATAAAAGTTTTAACAATATTTTTATTAACTGCCAGCCAGACAAAAATAAAACTTAACACCATTATTAATGCGTTTAATAGTGTTAACCCCCAAAAGCCGGAAAGATTATAAACAAGGGCAATAAGCGGGTGGTAGAAAATATATGAGTTTGGCCAAAATTGGTCATGCAGAAGAACAGTTAGTTTATTTCTTAGCATTGGATGACCGTTTTCTAAAAAAAAGTTCCCGTAGCGCAGGTGCCAGCCGAGATCAGTGTCAACAGGGGCAAGAAAAAAAGTTATAAAAATGGCGGTGAAGAATAAAATTATTGTTAGATTAATTTTTTTCATAAATTAGTCAATTAATTCCGGCTGGCAGCAGTCTGCTGTGTAAACTTGGCGGGTTTCGGCATTAACGATTTGGTTATTTTCAATGGTGATTAAGCCAATCGCCCCGGTTTTAGTTTCTTCAGACCACATCTGGTCAAAAGCAAAATTACCCAGAGAGTAAAAAATTGGTTTGTCTTGGTAATACTCCAGCGGCTGGATAACGTGCGGATGGTGGCCGATAATAATGTCAGCGCCGCTATCAATTGCCAATTCAGCTAATTGTCTTTGCCGGTCATTAGGAAGCGGTTGATATTCTTCACCCCAATGAAAATTAACAACAACAAGATCGGTTTGGCTTTTTATTTTTTCGATTTGAGTTCTTATATTTGAGTTTTCTAATTTTTGGACAGTATCATCAAACCCTAAAAAAGCGAATTTTGTTCCTTTTACTTTGGTAAACCAAGCTTCCTGATTATAAAAATAACCGATATTATTTTTTTCCAGTTCTTCAATTGTTTGGTTAAGGCCTTCTTCACCGTAATTATATATATGGTTATTGGCCAGGCTCATTGCCTTAAATCCAGCATATTTTAGTCCCTGGATATTTTCCGGCCGGCCGCAAAACTGAAATCCGCTCCTGACTATTGGACAGTTATCAATCACCGGACCTTCCAGGTTGCCGGTTGATATGTCTGCAGTTTTAATAAAATCAGCAATTTTTTCAAAAGCAAAATTTGGGTTGTTTTTTTGGATAATCTGATAATTGGCTTCTCGGCCGAGGCCGATATCGCCAACGGCGGCAATAGTTATTTTTTCCGCCGCCAGAGTTGGTGTTGGTTCAGTGTGGAGAAAAATTGATGAACCAAGATTGGTCTGCCGGACGACATCTGGTTTTGTTTTCCATAACAGCCCGCCGATTATGCCGGTTAACACAACCCAGATAATCAAAAACAACCATTTTTTCATATCCAATTCTACCAAATGAATGCGCAGTGAACCGCACCTCTTGCCGTGTACCCTTGCGGTACTGCGGTTAGGTTGCGTTTCGGCAATAACAATACTAATGCGTTAATTAGTTAATGTTTTGATTGACAATAATTTTACCTCAATGTAAACTGCAATTAGTGGCAGATAATCAATTTCCAACAAAAACAATTTTAGGTTTAATTTTAGTTTTTTTAGTTGGCTTTGTCGGTTATACAGGTTATCAAAATTTTTATAAACCAATTGATTCAACTGACGATCAAACTTCAATTCAACCTACAACTGCAAGAAAAGAAGATACCGGTAAACCTGTCGTTGGCGGATCAAAATTTGCTAATTTTCCAGAGGTAAAAATTGATATTGTTCCGGCGCTTAAAAAGTATTCTGTAAAAGACAATCTCTCCAATGTTGATAACGCTGAGGAATTTTCATATTTGTCTAATCGGGCTAAATCAAAATTAGTTGAAAATCAGTTTGTTGTTGTTCCCGGGTACAGCCGTGAGTTTTTTAGTCTATATGAGTTGAATCGATATGATCAAACACCAAACTTTATTACCACTGATTCTATTCTTCATAATTACCACTTGATGTTTAATCATTTATTGGAAAACTTAGAAAAAGAAAAACTTACACCAATTCTTAAAGAATTAAATTTAAATATGGTTGATTTATCTCAACAATATTATGATCAATTAAAAGGAACAGAGTGGGAAAACGCCGCCAAGCGGACACTAGGTTTTTTTGCGGTTGGCAGTAAACTTTTAGATCCGAAAATTAACGTTCCTGGTGAAGTTGCCGATTTGGTTGACCAGGAGCTGGCCTTAATTGATGCCCATGAGGAGATTGAAGCATCGCCGGTTATGAATATCGGCTCAACTGAAGAAAGCATCATTGAGACGCCGCAAGGTTTGCTGCCGCTGGAAAAATTAAAAGAGGATTATACTCAATACATTCCTCGTGGCCACTATGATAAATCAGAACTTTTAAAACAATACTTTAAATCAATGATGTGGTTTGGTCGATTGACTTTCCGTTTTAAAAATCCGGACGAAATTAAATCCGGTCTATTGATTAATTTGGCTTTAAATCAAAATGACAATTTAAACAAATGGGAGAAAATATATCAACCGACAAGTTTTTTTGTTGGCGTAAGCGATGATATTGATTATTATCAATTCAATGATCTAGCTGAACAATTTTTTGGCCAAGATTATAGTTTGTTAGAATTGAAAGACAAGAATAGATTTGATCAATTTGTTGAGGCAATCAAAGAATTAGACCCGCCTCAGGTTAATTCTATACCTATCTTTGAAGCTCGTATTCAGTCTGATCGTGAAGAAGAAATAAAAGGTTTTAGGTTTATGGGCCAGAGATTTACTTTAGACGCTTCAGTTTTTCAGCGTTTAGTTTATCGTGAAGTTGGTGATAAAAAACAAAATTGCCAAAACTACAATCCACAAGAGACAGGCTGTTTAAATGAGGCAAGGTGCTTGCCAATGGGGTTAGATATTCCAGCGGCAATGGGTTCAGGTGAGGCCTTAAATATTTTAGAGGAAAAAGGCGAAACCGATTATGCCTGTTATTCAGAAAACATCAATAAAATGAGGGAATATATTTCAGGTTTGGATGAAGATATCTGGACGCAAAATTTATACTGGGGTTGGTTATATTCTTTAAAGCCTCTTGCGCAGTCCAAACCTGAAGGTTATCCTTCCTTTATGCTTAATAATAACTGGCTTAGAAAGGGATTAAATACTTATTTGGGTAGTTGGACAGAGTTAAAACACGACACTATTTTGTACGCCAAACAGGTCTATGCAGAATTAGGAGCCGGTGGTTTTCCAGAAGAAAAAGATGACCGCGGTTATGTTGAGCCGGAGCCGTTGGTGTATGGACGGTTGAAATCTCTATTGGCAATGACCCGTTCTGGTCTTTCTAACCTTGATATTCTTGGGGCTGAAGATGAAAAGAATTTAATTTTGATGGAGGAATTAGTTGAAAAATTAAAAATAATTTCTGAAAAGGAGTTATCAGATGAAAAATTAACCGCTGAGGATTATGAATTGATTAGAACTTATGGAGGACAACTAGAGCATATATGGTATGAAGTAAACAAAAAGGAGATGGAAGAAGGTGGAATGACCAGCATGGCTTACTTGGAGGAAAATCCGGCGGCAATTGTTGCTGATGTTGCCACTGATCCGAATGGATTGGTTTTAGAAGAAGGGACTGGATATATAGACGAGATTTATGTAGTTGTGCCGGTAGAAGGACAATTAAAAATCGCTAAAGGAGGAGTCTATTCTTACTACGAATTTACTTGGCCGATGTCTGACCGGTTAACCGATAAAAAGTGGCGGCAAATATTGAAAAACAAAGAAGCACTTGATCGGCCTTTTTGGGTAAACAACTATTTAATTGAAGATTAATGTCCGAATTCTTCTTTGGTTTATTATTTTTTGTTTTTAGCACTTTTAATTTTCGATTGTTTAAACTTAAAAAATATATTAAATCGGACTTTGGCAATAAATCTGAAATAACTGATTTAGATGGAGACCAAAAAGAAGAAATATATAAGTTAGAAGGGGGTAAATTAAGTGTTGTCCAGAGTTCGCAATTAATTTGGCAAACACCAAATAATTGGTGGATTGACCATTTTGTTATTGCCGATAGCAACAATGATGGAAATAATAATTTAAACCTTTCTGTTTGGCGAGCTGGCAGTTTTGGCGAGTCTAGACCTTTTTGGGTTAAGAAGCGGGATTGGCGTGTTAGAAATCACTTCTTTGTTTTTAGTCTTAAAAATGATCAAATAAGGCCAGTATGGCAGTCGTCTAGTTTGAGTCGGCCGAACTGCCAATTTTTAATTGCTGACATTAATGAGGATAGAAAAAATGAACTTGTTGTCATTGAGGGCAGTTATAAAGATATAATTGGTTGTCAAGGCGAATATTTAGCGGTTTGGCAGTGGAGTGAGTGGGGATTTTATAATCTTTGGCGGAGCGAAAAGGGAAGTTATGATAATATCGATTTAGAAGTAGTTAAATTAAATTATGAAAAATTATGAAAATTGAAGCGGTAACTTTTTTTGGTCACTCGGAGGCTAAACCGGAAGGCGAGGATTTCCAGGCGGCGGAAGAAACCGCTTTTTTATTAGCGAAAAAAGGAATAACTATTGTCAACGGCGCTGGTCCGGGAATAATGAGAGCTTCAACCTTAGGCGCCAAAAGAGGCGGCGGTAAAACAATTGGTGTCGGGTTTAAGGGCGAAGGAATGACCTTTTTTGAGGGCAGGGATACGACCAATATTGTTGACGAGG
>CAYYDT010000029.1:0-5939 GCA_964470705.1 uncultured Gammaproteobacteria bacterium
TAAATATCTAATTAATGACCCAATTTTACTAGCTAATAATAACAAAAGATCATTAGCTTGATCAAATTTTTGGATTTTCATATTTTAATTTTATAATAACACGTAACCTACCAACTCGTAACCCGCTAACTCGAAACCCATTAACCCTTTAACATATACATCTATCAAGTATAATACAATTATTATGTCAAAAACAGCAATTAATGACGCTTATCTAATCTTAGCGATTGAAACCAGCTGTGACGAAACCTCGGCGGCAATAACTGCCGGAAGACGGGTTTTATCAAATGTTATCTGGTCGCAGATTGACATCCATCAGCCATGGGGCGGTGTTGTCCCCAATCTTGCTCGTCAAGCGCACAAATTAAGAATAAAGGATGTTAAGAATGAAGCGATAAAGAATGCCGAGGCAAACAGGAAGCGGTTTGATTTGGACCTGCCAAAAATTAACCTTGAAAATATTGATGCCGTTGCCGTTACCCATGGGCCGGGATTGGCCATCGCCTTGGAAGTCGGCATTGCCAAGGCCAAAGAATTGGCAAAAAAATATAGTAAGCCGTTAATCGCTGTCAACCATATGGAAGGCCATTTGCTTTCTTCGTTTGCACTAAACCTCAACGGGAATGGGCCTTTTTCAAATATAAAACCTGCCTTCCCAATTTTAGGCCTTTTAATTTCCGGCGGCCACACCCAGCTGGTTTTGATGTCTGATTTTGGCAAATATCAAATTATCGGCCAGACACTTGATGACGCAGCCGGTGAGGCGTTTGACAAAGTCGCTAAAATGCTTGACCTCGGCTATCCCGGCGGACCGATTATTGAAGAGTTAGCCAGAAACGGCAATCCTCATAAATATCAACTGCCGATACCAATGGCTAGACACCAGTCATTGAATTTTAGTTTTTCGGGTCTAAAAACCGCCTGCTTGTATAAAATCCGAGAAATACCCGAAAAAGATAAAAACAAGCAGTTTTTAAAAGATTTCTCGGCCTCATTTCAGCAGGCGCTGATTAAATCAATAACTATTAATCTAAAAAAGGCAATCGAGAAAACAAAACCAAATCAAATACTTCTTGGCGGCGGGGTAATTAATAACCTTGCCCTCCGTCGGCAAATTCGGCAAACAGCAAAAAAATTTAATTTACCTGTTTTTATTCCCTATTCTGACAAGTTGTTTTCTGATAATGCCGGAATGATCGGTGTCGCCGCTTATTATTCTGCCCAGCAGGGAAAATTTGTTGAAAATATCGAAACTCTTGACCGCCAGCCAAATTTATCTTTTCCGACTAACCCAAACTAAAGCATCAAATATATTTCATTAAGTCCCGTAGTAGCAAACTTTAGTTTGCGTCTGGTACGCTAAAACTTTGTAGTAGCAAACTTTAGTTTGCGTCTGGTACAATTTGATTATGAAAATAGACATCGTCACCCTTTTTCCAGAAATTTTTACGCCGTTTAAAGAATGGAGCATGATTAAAAAAGCCAGAGAGATCAATGCTCTTGATTTGAATGTCCACGACCTTCGGCAGTGGGCAATTGACAAACACGGCACGGTTGATTCCCGACCCTACGGCGGCGGACCGGGAATGATCCTCCGGCCGGAACCAATATTCAATTCGTTAAGCGAATTGAAACTAAAAGCTAAAAGCTCAAACCTAAAAGCTATTTTGTTATCCGCCAAGGGTCAAACCTTCAATCAAAAAACTGCTCAGAAATTAAGCAAACTTGACCAAGCCATCTTGATCTGCGGCCATTATGAGGGAGTTGATGAACGGGTCAGGCAGAAAATGATTGATATCGATATTTCAATAGGCGATTATGTTCTTTCTGGCGGAGAAATTCCGGCGATGGTTGTCACCGACGCTATATCACGGCTCCTTCCGAACGTACTTGAAAAAGAAGGCGCCGCTGAAGAGGAATCTTTTTCCCCTGGCTTAACTAAGTTACTCCCTGAAAGCTCAAAGCTAAAAGCTGAAAGCTTAATCGAATTTCCCCAATATACCCGTCCGGAAGATTTTAACGGTTGGAAAGTTCCTGACATTTTATTATCAGGCGATCACCAAAAAATCACTCAGTGGAGAGCAGAGCAAATTACAATTAAAAATGATTAATCAAATTATCCATTCCCATGAATTATTACTTTTCTTGGCAACAGTACCATGTATTATTGCTTTAGTTGAGAACCGAAAAAACGAGTTCTTTCTTTTTTCAATCAGCTACCTTGCCGGTTACTTGTCAGGCTCACTTATAAAAGTCATGACGGCTATTAATCGACCGTTTGTCAATAACCCTGATCTTTTACGCTTAACATTTAATATTCCGGATTCATTTGCCCTTCCCTCACTGCACACGGTATTAATAACTATTTTTGCCTGGGCACTGTCAACCATCAAGCCAAAACTGTCTGTAGCTGGTTTTACCATTGCTTTCATAATATCAGTATCCCGGGTTTACCTTGGCGTTCATTATTATTTTGATATTCTTAGTGGTTTTCTGCTAGGTACTTTTGTTTTTTGGTTTACTTATTCACTGCTTAATCCCGATAAAATCTTATCCAAATATGCTAATCCAAACATCAGGAGAAAAATATTTCATTTAATCTTTGGCCTAACACTGGCTGGTTTAATCTATCTCGAATTTGTTTCAAAAAATGAACTTTCAGTTCTTGTTGCCGGGTCAGGATTATTTGTTTTAGTCAGCCACTTCAAAAAAGAAAATAAAATTAACCGGCTGGTATCTTATTTTGAAAGAAACCCCCATCCCGAGTACTTCGGTATCGGGCCGCTGTTTTTTTTAATCAGCGGTCTGATTACCACTTTTATCTTCAGTAAAAGCATTGCTACTGCCGCCATTATCAATT
Organism: uncultured Gammaproteobacteria bacterium; assembly: GCA_964470705.1. GTDB lineage: Bacteria > Patescibacteriota > Microgenomatia > UBA12405 > JAHJSD01 > CAYSLZ01. The sequence continues at coordinate 2,861 of CAYYDT010000029.1, forward strand.
TGGCAATTGGCGACTCAATTAATGCCTTGGTCGGCCACTTTTCATTTGAGCCGATTAAACATGGAGAAACCGCTGATATTATTTACGGCAAAAAAAAGCTTCAACCGGCAATTGCCGCCGCCATTTCAACAATCATTATCAATCTATATTTAGTTTCTCCTATTCAAGCGGTTATTGGAGCCTTAGTTACTTTTCTGCTTGAATTTAGTTCGCCGAAAATTAACGGAACAGAAATCGACGACAATCTTCTTATCCCAATCGCCTCCGCCCTCACTATGTCTCTATCACCTTAAAGGTGATATTAAGTATACACCTTGGAATATTCTTAGTCTAATATCAAATGTTTAATAAATTCAAGTTCTTTTTGGTAATCTGCTCTGTCAAAGACAAAATCGCGATAACTTTTTTTTGACTTAAATTTGTTCAGAATTATTTCTTTTTGGCACCGGTTAGTTTCCAGGTTAACATACTCAAAAAATGAAGAATACGGATAATTAACTAAATCTTTTAAATCTTTTACTAGGCCGGATGAATAAGGATTTAAATGAATATATCGAGAAAGATGCATCAATTGCTCTTCTGAGTTTATTTTCACCGCTTTAAATGTCCCTTGAAAAATTGGTCCCTTGCGACTTAAAGTGGAATTGAGGTAACGAGTGTAACTGTTTGTTATTTGAGATAAAAATTTCGAAATTCCATCCTCAGTATTTTGCTTCAGTAATAGGTGAAAATGGGTTGGCATTAGGCAAAAGCATATTAAATCAGCATGAAACTTTTTTTCCTTACCTAGTTCATCTAGTATACTTTTTCTCTGTACCCTAGATAATTGAATAAAATATGAATAGCGGCCGGGTACATTTATATTCTGGTAATAGAATATATAGTTCAAGAATCTTTTGTAATTCCAATTATTATTAAAAACCCTGGTATCTGCAATACCACGGTTGAGAACATGGTAATAAAAGCCCTCGACTAAAGGGACTTTACGACCAGGCATAAATTAATAATAACACAACAATTTTCTGAAGGTGTATACCTAATATCACCTTAAAGGTGATATTTAAGTGTATTTGTCGGCGACGGAGGCGGCAGCGTAGGCAGACGGTTTAACTTTTGCCTTAAACCCATTGCCGTTGACCATACCAACCAACTCTTTGATCATCTGACGGCTGGGACCGTTTTCGCCGACATCAATATGAATTTCAAGTTCCTCATAATGGCCGTTAAGATCATCTTTTAAAATATTCAAAAGTTTTCTGGCCGCTTCCAAAGAAGCAATTGTTTCACGATAAAGCTTTTCTTTAAGCGAATAAACATTTTCTATCCGCTCTTTTGTCCAGAAATAACGGCCCCCTCTTCCCTTGCGATGAATAACTATCGCAGTAACCAAATCAATACTCGGCTTTTTCTGGGCGTCTTTGGTCCTTGAATCAGAGCCAATAATCAACTGGTAATCGAGTTCCGGTTCTTCCAGAATAAATTTCCTGATCTCCGCCCCTAGGCCGTTCCAAGTCACTTTGCCGCTAGTAAGATTGAGCAAATATTTTTTCATTGCCGCTTATTATATCATTTTTAAGTTCGAAGTACGGTAGCAAGAATGATACTAGTTCCAAGGATAGCAAAGAGGAGATATTCAGCTGCTACTTTTACGCACAAATTCCCTTTTTTATAATGGTGCCAAATTCCCCATAAAAAGTAGTATAAGCCAATGGCGATAACAATCATCGATTGAACAGACCTTTGAAAAGTAAAACTAAAAAATATAGCTGCACCAATGGCAAAACCAGCGTATAAAATCAAAAAGCTTGGTGTATCTTCCTTAAATTCTTTTTTTAAGAGCATTTAAAATATTACTCCAGCTCGGCCGCCAAGCAAAACTAAAACAATAACCAAAACCATAAAGCCAACATGAGCGGTTGTCCGCCCTGTACTTCTATATACTTTCTTTCTAAGATATAAATAACCGTCGAGAAGCAAAGCCCCGGTAACAATGCCAACAACAAAAGTGCTCATCTTTTGGGTCACCCCAACTGGGTTTATCAACTTCTGGCTGGACGGTTCAGGTTCCCTGACAACGGCGCCTTCAGCCGCTTGAACCGGAATTAAAGGGCTGGTTTCCGGCACCTCACCGGCAATTTCACTATTGTCAACAACAACCGGGTTTAGAGTTTCCGGTTCCGGTAGTTTGGCAGCAACCGCTTGTGACGGCGTGCCAAAAAACTGGACAACTAAAGTAGTCTTAATTCCACCTAAAGTTCCGTTAACAGCGGCAACACCAATTTCTTGGTATTTAGGATTTAAAATATTATCTTTATGTGAGGGCGATTTCATCCAGGCGCTAACAACTTCTTCAGCATTCATAAAGTCACGGGCCAAATTCTCGCCGGCAACCCGGTAATCATAACCGGCTTCCCGAAAAAATTCCCATGGCTGTCTGCCGGTCGGCGATTCGTGGGCCCAGTAGTCGAAAGCAAACATGTCATTTGCCTTCAAGCCAGCACCCTGGGATAAAGAATTATTCAAAGTCAAGGCCGGCAACCCAGCGGCGGCCCTTTCCTGGTTAGTCAACTCAACTATTTTCCCCGGAGTAATATCAGAGGCATAGCCGAGAACCCCCGGTTGGACAAGGGCAATAATCCTTAATGACGCCTGGCTGGAAAGAAAAAGAACTACCAAAAATGCCAAAAAAGGCAGGTCAAGGATTCCAGCCCGGTAATTATTATCTTTACGCGGTATGAATAAACCTTTCAGGTCATCGTCTAAATGCATCTTAGGGTCATAATACACTTTTTTTAGGGAAATGTGAAGTATAGAAGTAAATGCTTATTGGCAGAAGAAAACTAACCAAACTTGCCAGCCAGACCCAAGGGCAATATACCGAAGGCTGCCACCAGCGGTGAGCCAGCCGATCGCCAAAAAAGGCTAAGACAGAAATCACTGCTGGAAAAATCCATAAAGGTTTGTTTTCCTTTAAAGTTTTTTCTTTTTTATAAACAAAAATTGTATTTATTACCAAAGCTAAAATAGGAAGAAACCACCAAAAACAATGTCTTTCATCCTTTTCTCCTTCAACTTCGCC
>CAYYDT010000030.1:0-5405 GCA_964470705.1 uncultured Gammaproteobacteria bacterium
GGAAGACCAGCAATGGTTTAAGCTGACCTATTCTTATCGGCCGACCTAGAATTTATTTTTAACCATGTATCCTTCGTGGGTACGTGGTACATCCGGTTATGCCACGTACCGTTCGGTACATGGTTAACATGATGCACTGTATACTATGTCATCAATACTTGGAGAGGTTCGAACCTTTCGAGCCTCTCGAACTTTTCGAACATCTAATTGAAAGGAGAATTTTTTAATATATGCCAAAGAAGAAGAAAAAAGAAAGGGCTAAAGGCGAAAAGCTGAAGGCTGAAAGCAAGAAAGCAGAAAGTTCGAAGCCGCAGACAATGGAAGAGCTTCTAGCTCAAACAGATGAAAAAATCAGCGGTCTAAAGCAAAAAGAGTTTGTAACCGGTACTTTAGCCGATAAACGGAAAAATACTATCTACTTTGATATTGGAGCAAAAACAGAGGGTATTGTTACCGGCAAAGAACTAAAGAGAGTTCAAGATTTTACCGACCAGTTGGAAATCGGCGACCAGGTTGAAGTTCAAGTCCGTGTCCCGGAAAACGACCGCGGTCAGACACTTCTCTCTCTTCGAAAAGCGGCGGTTGACCACGCCTGGGACTTTTTCAGAGAAAAAAAGGAAACTGGTGAAACAATTGAAGTTTACGGCAAAGAAGAAAGCCACGGCGGTTTAGTTGTTAGGGCGCCTTTCGGCCGGTTAGGTTTTATTCCCGGTTCTCAAATTGGCGAAAAATATGATCAGGACAGCAGGAAAATGGTTGGCGGGAAAATAAAAGTAAAAGTCCTTGAAGTAAAGCGTGACCAAAACCGGTTGGTTTTTAGTGAACGGCTGGTCAGTGAACCGGAAGTTGTCAAGGAAGAAAAAGAACTTATCGACAGTCTTAATGAGGGTGATAAATTTAAAGCTGAGGTTGTCCGGGTTGAACCATTCGGTCTTTTTGTCGAGGTGGAAAAAGACGAAACAACGATTGAAGGTCTGGTCCATATTTCAGAAGTTTCCTGGGAAAAAGTCAATAAACTTCAGGAGAAATACAAGCCGGGAGACAAAGTAGAGGTTGTTTTGTTAAACAAAAAAGGCGACCGTCTTCAGTTTTCCATAAAAAGAAAGGAAGCTGATCCTTGGGAGGGAATCGAAGAAAAATATCCCGAAGAGGAACAGTTTAAAGGTGAAGTTGTCCGCAAGGCCAGTTTCGGCGCTTTGGTCCAGCTTGAGCCGGGTATAGAAGGACTGATTCATATCAGTAAAATACCGCCGGATGTCAATTTGGAAGTCGGCCAGGAAGTTCAGTGCTATGTAGAGACGCTGGATAAAGAAAACCGCCGTTTAAGTCTCGGCCTCGTCCTCACCGGCGAAAAAATTCCAATTTATAAGTAAGGACACCCACCCGCCGTGAACCCGTTAATTTTTGGCACGGTTGTTTATTATTGGCACCGTAGGGATAGCCCTTGTGGCTATCCGTTTGTATGCAGGTTATTGCCTGCATACGGGGCAGGGACAAGCCCTACCCCTGCACCCACCCGCCGCGCGCAACCATTCAACTATCTAGCCATCTAACAATCGGTTTTTTTAATATGTTAAAATAACCCTTGTTAATTATTTTTTTGTTACTATTTGGGCCAGAGGCCAATCAGTCTTTGGCTGACGCGCCACTAGCACCTAGCACCTAATTCAAAAACATGACCAAAGCAGGAAACTTACCAAAAGGAAAATTCATTTTTTTCAGGGACGAACCCCGCGAGATAATTAAAAGAAAGCTTTCCCATCACGGCCGCGGTTCAGCCAAAGCCCGTTTGTGGCTGAAAGGATTAAAATCCGGAAGCACAATCCAGGAAGTTTTCAATACTGACATTGATTTAGAAGAAATAACTGTCAACTACTCTTCCGGCCAGTACCTATATCACCAAAAAAATGACTATATTTTCATGGATTTACAGTCATATCACCAATATGAAGTTGACACCCGAATTGTTGGCCAGGCAAAAGACTTTTTGGTTGAAGGCGAAAAATATCAGTTGGGTATATATGAAGAGGAAGTTATTTCAGTTCGTCTCCCCCAAAAAGTCACTTTAGAAGTCAAACAAACCTCAACCGGAGTCAAAGGCGATACCGTTTCCGGGGCAACCAAACCGGCAATATTAGAGACCGGTTTAAAAGTAAAAGTCCCCCTTTTCATTAAAAAAGGCGAAAAAATCATAGTCAACACCGACACCGCTGAATACGTCTCCAGGGCGTAAATCGTCATCTTTTTCTCGCTGTGCCCGCCAAAACTGGAGCCAAAGGCGACTGTGGGTGGGAAGGAGAGAAAATAACTCCCGGGTTATGGGATCTTGCATTTAACTTTGATAGAATCTGATTATGAATAAAAAACCAACGCGGGTTACTGGAATTGTTCTTAAAAAAAGCAAGATTTTGCTAATCAATCGCAAGAAAAACTACAAGGAATATTATGTTTTCCCAGATGGAAGTGTGGGAGAAAACGAAACTAGCGAGAAGGCCTTAATTCGGGAGTTAAAAGAAGAAACAAGTGTCAATGTCAAAATTGATCGGCTAGTTTATGTTCATGATTACGGTTCCAGCCGGCAGGTTTATTATCTTTGTAATTATCAAGGCGGCCGGCCGAGGTTGGCCGGTGGAAGCATTGAGAGGCAACGAATGAAAACGAAAAAAGACTTTTATCAGCCGCTTTGGATTGAAGCTTCCCAATTGCCTAACTTACTACTGTACCCTTTGGAAATTCGCGATTGGCTCATTGACGACATAAAAAATGGTTTCCCTAGTGAGCCCAAAAAGGCTAAGTTAAAAATCTCCGATTTAAAGTAAAATTAGTTGTAGCGGGGTTGGTTGTTGAAAACCGCCGCTTTTTCTAAGTCCTCAACATAAAACATAATATTGTCAATTTTATTTAATTTCATGAAACAAACTTAAATACGTCCTCTCCTAATGAATAAAATTAATTTATTTTTGTTTAATTTAACTCTTTTCTTAATTATATCCAACAACATGTAGAAATTGGTGTTATTTTGCTGATTCTCCTTAGCCATTTTGTAATTTTAGCATTTATACAAATGAAAAATAATAAAGTTTAATAAATTAAAAACTTGTTCATAAGTTCAGAAACATATTGGACAAAATGAGGGGTTGAGGATGAGGGGGAAAGCGAAGTTTGTGTTCAAAGGGTGTGTAGGGTATCGTAGAATAATGAGACCGGGATGAGCATAACAGGGAAAAAAATTGGGAAAAACATAAGGTGAATTTTAAAGAATGTGAAGAGGTTTTTTTAAACGAACCTTTAAAAACATTTTACGATATTAAACATTCGCAAGAGGAAATTCGGTTTATTGCTTTTGGGAAAACTGACGAAAACAGAAGATTACTTATTGTGTTTACAGTAAGAAATAGAAAAATTAGAATTATTTCCGCTCGGGATATGAGCAAAAAAGAAAGGAGGATATATGAGCAAAAATAAAAAATTACCCAAGTTCAAGAATGAAAATGAAGAAAGAAAGTTTTGGGCCGAACATGATTTTAGTGACTATGTTGACCAGTTTGAACCGGTTAAATTAGATTTATCTCAGCTTAAGCCGTCAACTAAATCATAACTGATGATTATTATAGAATTGGATAATGAAACTTCAAAAAGTCAAAACCGTTAAGATTGTTCCAACTACGCCGTTTGATTTTGATTCTACTTTTCACAAGCCGGACCTTTTGTTTTTATCAACCCTATCAACAGCTCGTCGTTTACTACATCTGGGAAGACCCTTGGTGGCAACGCAAGAATATGGATATCCCCTAGCTGGAGAAGTTAAGCCGGATTTAATTTGGTAAAATTAAATTTATGTCGATAGATTCTGAGCTTGGTTCGATTAATCGGCCAGAGATAGAAGTAGAAAGTTTTGTGGAAAAGATTGTTAAGGCAGATGGGAAACTTTTAAATTTGCCGGGAAAAAGGTCCAGGTTAGGAGAGCCGCTATATATATCTGCTAGATATGGGGTTGATTCAGTAGATAAGGACGTTCGATATTTAATTATTGACGTGTTTGCTTCTAGAGAAGATGAATATGTCCCCATTGGAATATATGATTGGGAGATAAAAGGGTGTAAAGCGAGTGGAAATAAGCAGAGGCATGGTCACCTTCCGGCCATTAATGAAGCTCAAGAGGTGGCAGATAGGTATTGGGCTACAGGAGAAGGTTTTCATGTTCGCGGTGACGATTTTTTAAAATTTGCGGCAGAAAAAGGCGGTTTCAAAATGATGAATAAACTAAAGAGGAATGGGACTATCGCTAATGAAGAGCAATGGACAAAACCAATTTATCAACAATTGGGAATAGGGTCACTAATGATATCAGTTTCAGCTTTAGTTCTTAATGAGCTCGGAATAACTGAGATGGAGTTAGGTACATTGTCAAAGTTAGCTGAAATGCCCTGGAAAAAGTTTGGTGGTGAAGACAGGGTTAAATTGAAACCCGGGGACGTTAGTAAACATCCTGAAATTAAAACAACAATAGAAAAATTTTTGATAGGGTGAAGAAAGAGATTTGATAAAATAAAAATATGGCTATACCCCAAACCGACGGCTTTTATTGCGATATGGTTTGTTTGATGCCGCCAACGAAGAATATCCGGAATGGATAAAGAAATATTTTCAGAGGTAGAAAATAGGTTTTGGTAAATCAAATAAATAATTTTTTTGGTATGATGAATTTAGAATGGAAAAAAAGGACTTACCGAATCCGCCGGAGTTGGGAAAAATCATCGGGCCGTCGTTTATTTTGCTCGGTTTGGCATTGGGCAGCGGCGAACTGATTTTATGGCCTTTTTTGGCCGCCAGCCATGGTCTGGGGCTGATTTGGGGAGCATTACTGGGAATAACCCTGCAGTTTTTTTTAAACACGGAAATCATCCGCTATTCTCTTGTTTGGGGGGAAAGTGTATTTGTTGGTTTTAAGCGGTTATGGAAATGGTGGCCGGTTTGGTTTATTGCCTCGACCTTTATTCCTTGGGGACTGCCCGGTTTTTCTTCGGCCTCAGCCCAAATAATTTCGAGGATATTTGGTTTCAGCCAGACAAAATGGTTGGGAATTGGGTTGTTGGTATTGACTGGAATTATTCTCAGTGTTGGCAAAGTTCTTTACCAGACAATGGAGTATCTTCAGCGAACAATTATCTTAGCCGGTCTACCATTAATTTTAATCTTAGTAGTTTTGCTGACTGGCAGGCAGGATTGGGCGGATTTAGCTCAAGGATTAGTTGGCAGAGGCAACGGCTTCTGGTTTTTTCCAACTGGAATTGGTTTGGGGTCATTTTTAGGTGCTTTTGCTTACTCCGGTGCTGGCGGTAATTTGAACTTGTCCCAATCCTACAATGTTAAAGAAAAAGGTTTGGGAATGGGCAAATATGCTG
>CAYYDT010000031.1:0-3096 GCA_964470705.1 uncultured Gammaproteobacteria bacterium
TGTCAACAGAATATGTTTTGCAGAAAAACAACGTAATTCCCGAAGCCGTATACGCCTATACTTCAGTCACAACGAAAACGACGAGAAGTTATCAAAATGAGTTAGGAAATTTCATTTACCAAAGTGTCAAAGACGAATTGTTTACTGGTTTCCATGAAAAACGTTTTACAGAAAACTACACTATAAAAGAAGCGACCAAAGCAAAAGCCCTTTTTGACTGGCTTTATTTAAAAAAATTTGAAAACTCTCTTAAAAATGAATTAAAAACTGATTTAAGAATAAACTGGGGAGTTTTTAATCAATCGGATTTAAAAGAATTTAAAAAATATGTAAAGAAGTCAAAAATGAAAAAAATGGAGGATATTTATTTAGTTATTGAGAATTTAATTTAATGATCATCCAGGGTCTGCAAAAAGTGTTTGATGAAAACAACGATAAGGATTTGCTTTATGTTCGCAATCTGTTAAAGGAATTTCTGCAGAATTACATTTTAAACTACGTTTATAATTCTGAATACGGCGACGAGCTGATTTTCACCGGGGGGACGTGTCTGCGTTTTTGCTATGGTCTACCACGACTCTCCGAAGACTTGGACTTCAATTCAACTATAAAGAATTTTGATTATCCAAAATTTAAAAATGATATCAAAAAGTATTTCGCAACCAAATTAGATTTTGAAAATCTGGAAGATCAAATAAAAGGGAAAAACAAAATAATTTATTTAAAATTTCCGGTTTTGGACCAAATCGGCTATCCGGTTGAAAAACCAACTGACAATTTGTTATTTGTCAGAATTGACATTACACCAATCAAAACGAAAAATTTTCAAACAGAGATATTTTTGAAATCAAGTTATGATTTTTCATTTTTGATCAAACACTACAATCTAGAAGATTTATTCGCTGGGAAACTTTGTGCGATTCTTCAACGTAAAACAAGAAATGGCGAAAAAGTGAAACCGCGATTTAAAGGAAGAGATTATTTCGATGTTTTTTGGCTGATTGATAAAGGAGCCAAACCAAATCTTAAACGTCTTTTGGAAATAACCAAATATAAAACTAAAAAAGAAGTCAAGAAAGAATTAACAAAAAAAATTAAACAGGCAATTAAGAAAAAAAATCATCTCAAAAATGACTTGTACCCGTTTTTTGAAAACAAAAAATTCGTTGACCAATTCATAGAAAACATTGATTTTTTAGAAGAAAAAATAAATAAAATTATTTGACGGTGACGGTGGTGGCGAGAGGAGTGTCGTCTTCAAGGGTATCGCCGTCCAAATTAATGTTCACTTCCTGGCCGACAGCTAAATCGGACAAACTGATTGCCTGGGTTTGAATTCTTTTGGCATCCGGTTCGTGGGGTAAAAACTTCAAGTAGCGGGTTGACTGATTAATTTTCAGCCGATAGGCACTGCCTTCACGATCTTCAACAGCGATTATTTCATCTTCAATTCCAGTTATTGTACCCTGCAGAAACCTTGATCTTAGTTCAACGACTTCTTCCTGCGTCAATGTCGGTCTTGTATCAATAACTTGTTCGGTTATTTCCTCACCAGGAGTACTTACGGTACTGGTACCGCCAAGCTTGGACTCCTGCCATAGAGAGTAACCGTACCAGCCACTGAAGCCAACAGCCAAAGCAACAATGCCGTAAATGATTAAATTTTTGTTTTCTCCCATTGATCTAAAATCAGACTACACTAAAAAAAAACTGGTGTCAAATTTTAACGCAAATTACAAGTTTCGGGCGGTGACGCTGGTTTGAAAATTAACCTCGGAGCGTTTAAAGGGCAGGGGATCATCCGGGTTTTGGTTTAAAACAAAACTAATATCCACCCGGGGCAGAGAACAGGAAAAACTAAAATCCATACAGTCAATCGGTTCAATTAAAACCGCTGCGTTGGAGGCGACTCGGTTGGAGGCGCAGGTAAAAACCGTTTGCTGGCCGTCTTTGTAAACAATCCGCAGTTCATTATCCGAAATACATTCAACTTCGGTCGATTCACGGATCATCCGCTCGATTACCATTAAGCCGTAATCGCCTTTTTGTTTAAGATTAGTTGATGTCTGTGTCCTCGTATTTGACCGGAGGGTGGTAACAAAGATATTTCCGGAAATAACGGCAATGATAATTAAAATAGTTAAAACAACTAAAACCTCGATTAAGGTAAAACCTTTAATATGCGAATTTATTCGTAGATTCGTAGATTCGTTTATTCGTATATTCATAACTTAGTATTCGCTAAAATAAGAACTAACAGTTACGTTTTTCTGCTGGTCCTGCTCCCGCCAATCAACACTGACTTCAACTTTTGCCCGCCGGTTGGGATTGGTTGCGTCATAGTCTACATTTATACTCCGGTCAAATTTGCCGCCGCCAACCGCTTCCGACGCTGGTGCAGCTGCCGACCATGCTGCCATATTGTCCCAAAACTGAACCGGGTTGGTTTTTTTTTCACTTCTTAATTCTTCAATTTTTTCCTGGGCAAATTGGGCTGCCCGGGAACCGCTTTCGGAAACTTGACCGGTTTTTGAAAACTGCAGCATTGCCGCCACAAATCCGGTTAAAATAAGACCGACTATTGATACGGCGAAAATGACTTCAATGAGTGATTGACCTAGTTCCTTTGCCATTCTATTGACGCGCCTGAATCAGTAATACTTACCGTTCCTGATTTGTTATGATAACTCATATTTATTTCCGCTTCTTCATCGGTTTTTCCCGTCCTAGATTCAAAATAAACAGGGAAACCAGTAAAAGTTTTGCTCACTGAAACTTTTGGCTGGAAATTTTTTATTCCTACTAAACCGCATTCAACATTCGAACAGCAGGCGCTGGCCTGAAGGCTATCGTTAACCTGCCAACCTTCCAACAGGTCACAACCAGCCGCTGGTTTTTTACCGTTTACTGCCCGAGACCGAATCGACCGCAAATAAGTCACTATCTCCAAACCGGCTTCGTCCAGAGTCCTTGTCTCCCGATAGTTGGTCCACCCGGATATTCCCAAAGAAATAAAAATTCCCATTAAACCGAGAACAACCAGAATTTCAATTAAGGAATAACCAGAGGAATAAGAATCTAGGAATCTAGAATCTG
>CAYYDT010000031.1:3196-5289 GCA_964470705.1 uncultured Gammaproteobacteria bacterium
AATAGGTTTACGGATTTCTAACCTGGTAATTGCAAGTTTCACTGCCGCAACTGGGGTTCCCGTCACAACCTCCATTCCCACTTTCTAAATAAGCGCAAAGCTGATAAGTATATCTGGTGGCAGCAGGATTATAATAGTAATCGTAATTTTTGGGGTCATCGGGAATTGAATCCAGGTAGCCATCGGCGGTTAAATTAGAAAGCGCGTCCGGATAAAGGTCGTTGACGTCCCGGTACATTTCCAGGACAGACCGGATTTGTTCGAGGTCGGCTTTCCGTTTGGTGTCCCGGGCCCTTGTCTGAGCACCGGTATAGGTAACCAGACCAATTCCGGAAACAACCAGAATTATGGTAATAACCACCAGTAGTTCGATTAAAGTAAAACCTTTCCTCATTGTCTTTGGCTGACACAATAATAACCCGTACCGCTGGCGCAATCAGCCCCGGAATTGCCTTCGGCCGATTCCAAATAAGCGCAATAGCAGTAAGTGGTATCGGACAAATTATCAGATTGATAAACAAAGCTACCGTCGTTTTTCGGGTCAGCCGGGAAACTGGCCATTAAAGTTTCTCCGTCGCAGACCAAAGCGCCGGTTGTCCATCCGGGTGAAGGATATGAACCGTTGTTAATGCTGTAGCAGAGTTCCATTGCTGATTGGATTTCACGCATGTCTTCCATCCGGCGGGCGTCCCTTGCCCGCCGTTGGGCGCCGGAGTAGGATACCGCTCCAAACCCGATTAAAATACCGATAATCGAAACAACAACGAGTAATTCGAAAAGAGTGAAACCCTTAACACAGGAATCTGGGAATCTAGGAATCTGGAATCTAGGAATTTGGAATCTAGAAGTCCAGATGTCTGGATTTTTTTTGTTTCTTATTCGTAAATTCGTAGATTCGTAAATTTCTATATTCATAGTTGCTAATTTGCACAAATATAATAACATTTAGTATCACCACAGACACACTCACTACCAGCCGGACAGATATTATTGCAATTGCTGTCTGCTAATAACAGATTATCACTATCGCCTTCATTTTCCAAATCAGCGCAGAGAACAAACCGGTCACTGTCATCGCTGACACAGTAGCCGTAATCACCGCCGGTCGGATCCTGGGGAATAGCGCTGATATAATTATCGTCCAGGTCAGCAGTGTTTAAAGTGGCTGGATAGGCCTGGTTGTCATTGTAATACATCCGGAGGGCGTTTTTAATATCGGCTAGGTCCTGTTTGCGGCGGGCATCCCGTGCCCGCTGACGCGAGCCGACAAAGTTGGGAAGAATTATGCCGGTTAACGCACCGATAATAAAAATAACAACCAGCAGTTCAATGAGGGTAAAACCGGAATTAAATTCATTGTTAAATTGTTTCATTGTTAAATTGTTTTTCTTTTTAACCATCTAGCCATTTAACCATTTAATTTTATATACTTGTATTCGAACTTGACACTCCGTAATTATAATCTTCTCCGTTGCAGACGTAACTGTCAAAATAATCCGCATCACGTTCATTTTCCAAAACTGAGTAAATTTGGTATTCGCTACCTTCAGCATCTGATTGATAACAATAGCCATAATCATCTGCCGGGTCTTCCGGGAGGGATTTCATGTAAATAACATCGGGCGTGGAAAACTCACCGCCCCAATCAAGGTTGTCTAGAGTTCCATCGCCGTCAGTGTCCACTTGCATCAAACCATTAGATGATAGGGGATAGGATTGAAAATCGTTGTAGTACATTTCCAGCGCCCGGCCGATATTGTCCAAATCACCTTTCCGCTGAGCATCCCTGGCTTTTAGTTGACTGGTTCTATACTGACCAAAACCAATTGTCGCCAGAATTCCAAGAATAACCATTACAACCAGCAGTTCGATTAAGGTAAGACCTTTAGTATAGGAATTTAGGAATTTAGGAATCTGGAATTTAGAATTTATTATATTTTTCATAACTAAAAGCTAAAAGCTAATATGCTAATTATAGTCTCTCCCCAGAACCAGCTAACCAGCGTGCCGATAACTAAAAATGGGCCAAAAGCAATGTGATGGCCGAATTTTTTTCTATTCATTATAATAAGTATGACACCAACAACCGCTCC
>CAYYDT010000032.1:0-5228 GCA_964470705.1 uncultured Gammaproteobacteria bacterium
TCGAACCTTTCGAACCTCTAAATCAAATTACTTTCTCTCCAGCTGAAATAGTCGGTTGTGGAAACAATCAGGTGGTCAATTATCGGAATATTAACCAGCTGGCTGACAGCAATTAGTTTTTCGGTCAACTTCAAATCGCTTCTGCTCGGCTGAACATCTCCAGACGGATGGTTGTGGGCCAAAATAAGGTAACAGGCCTGATGGCTGATCGCTGACTTAAAAATCTCCCGCGGATGGGACAAACTAGAGTTTAAAGTTCCAATAGAAACAACTTCTTTGGCGGTTATCCGGTTGCGGGCGTCAAGGCAGATTAAAAGAAAATACTCTTTATTCTTATCGCCGATTTCATTTTTAATCAAATCAAAAACATCGCTTGCCGAACGGACCTCCTTCCGGAGCGGAGTACTTTTTTGACTGCCTAGTCTGCCGATTTGAAAAGCGGCTTTCAGTTTGCAGGCGGTTGCCGGCCCAATGCCTTTAATTGAAACCAATTGCTGAAAGGTTGCCTTGCTTAGTTTGGTTAAAGATCCAAATTCTGCAATCAGCCGCTGGCTGAGTTGTAAAGCATTTTCACCCCGGCTGCCTTTTTCAATAATAATTGCCACCAGTTCCTGGTGGGAAAGATTTTTTTCGCCGACTTGCTGAAGTCTTTCCCGCGGCCGGTCTTCATTTGGCAGATCATGGATTGTGTAGCTCCCCTTCCCCACACTTTCATAATATCACAAAAAAAAAGCGCCACTTAAATGACGACCGTTCATTAAGTGGTGGCGATTTTTATTTTTCAGCCCGGGATGAAGTTAATTTTTCTGATGCCCAAAGCACACCGCCGACAACAATCGCACCAACCCCGACTTGTCGGACAATTTTCCACGGGGTAAACTGAGCCAGCAAACCGAGTCCTATTGCCCATTCTTTTGATCTTGATTTAGACTTTTCGCTTTCTATTGACATAAACTTATTATAGCATAATTTTAAAGTTCTTATTGCCGTTTGAAGCGTTTTGCCAGTTCGGTTAGTGATATTTTAATGTAAGTCGGCCGGCCGTGGGGGCAGGTCATTCCTTTGACGCCAAGTTTGTCAATTTTATCAATAATTTCCTGCCGCTGTCTTGGGGGTAATTTATCGCCTTGTTTAACCGCTGACCGGCAGGCCAAATATGTCAAACATTTCAGCGTTTCAGCATCAATACCGGTTTCCTCTGGATTTGCCTGAAATTCTTCTTCCGGATTTTGAAGTTCATCTAAAAAATCCCTGATTAAAATGCCGGCATTTTGGTCTTTTAAAATACCGGGAATTCCGGAAACAACTGCTTTGGCGCCTTTTATCTTAAACCGAAACCCGACCGCTTCCAAAGTTTGTTTTTGTTTCTTTAATAAATTAACATCATCAGGATGGAGAGAAATTTTTTCATCAAACATTAATTCCTGCCGGGTCGGCTGTTTAGACTTAAAATCAGTTTTAAATTGTTCAAATAAAATTCTTTCCTCAGCGGCGTGCTGGTCATAAATAAACAGGCCGTCGTCCGCCGGTACTACTAAATAGAGATTATTAATCTGCCATATATTTCCCTGAAAAGTTTCCTTGTCAACATCCTGGCTGTCCTCAAAAAATGACTGGATGAATTCCTGGTGGTAAGTAATCGGCGGCGTTTGTTTTTTATGCTTTTGCCGGCTGGTTGGTTTTTGACTAAATTCTTCTGCCGAAGATTGGTAAACCCTTTTTTGACCTTCTGCCGTCTGACTGAGTTTTGAGTAGATTGATTTGTAAACAGTTTCAAAAATAACCCCCGGTGAAACAAATTTGATTTCTTCTTTACGCGGGTGGACGTTAACGTCAATCAAATCTTGACGGATATTTATTTTTAAAATATATGCCGGTTTTATCCCAGGGGGAACCAATTCCGAATAGGCTTTATAAACCGCTCCGGCTACTGTTTTATTGGTCAGCCAGCGTTGGTTGATAAACAAATATTGAACCGGCTGTTTTTTGCGGGCGGTTTCCGGCATGCCGGCAAATCCCTTTAAATGAAAATAATCGGCTTTAATGTCAATCGGCAAAAACTGGTCAAGGTTTAAATTTAGCGACCCAACCAGCCGGTCAGCGATTTTTTGGTTTTCCGGCAGATGAAAGATTTCCCGGTTGTTATGTGACAGACGGAATCCAATTTTGGGGTGGCAGATTGCCTGGGCGCTGACAAATTCCCTAATATGCTTAAACTCAGTTTGGGCGGTTTTCATAAACTTCTTGCGGGCTGGAACATTGAAAAACAAATCCTTGATGATTACAGTTGTCCCCTTTGGATGGCCGGTTGTTTTGACAACCGGTTTTTTGCCGCCGTCAACGCTGATCTCTGTCGCCTCGACTGTTTGGCCGGTTTTCGTTTTCATAGAAAAGTTCGACACTGAAGCAATACTCGCCAGCGCCTCGCCGCGAAAGCCGAAAGTCTTGATTTGGTTAAGGTCGTCAACAGAATTAATTTTGCTTGTTGAGTAGCGTTTTACTGCCAATTGAGCGTCTTTTTTACCCATCCCCTGGCCGTTGTCGCGAATCTCAATTTTTTCAATCCCACCTTTGTCAACGTCAATTTCCAAATAAGTTGCTCCGGCATCCAAACTGTTTTCAACCAATTCCTTGACTACCGACGCCGGCCGGTCGATCACTTCCCCAGCAGCGATTTGGTTGACTAATTCTTCCGGTAAAACTCTAATCCTATTCATCCTTTTAATTCATAATTCATAATTCATAATTCATAATTCATAAAATAGTTCCTTTTGTTTTTCTCTTTCACTTTTTTTCCTTCCTTTATATAAATCCTGCTGGTTTTGCTTCGTTTTCTGGAGAATTTCCTTTGCCCGGCGGATAACCGGCCTGGGCAGACCGGCCAGCCGGCCGACTTCAATGCCGTAGCTGTGCCACGTCCCGCCTTCAATTATCTGATGCAGAAAAACGATTTCCTCTCCTTGGCGCTTGACTGCCGCCTGGTAATTTTTAATTTCAGCATATTTATCAGCTAAAGTGGTTAATTCATGATAATGAGTGGCGAACAAAGTCAGCGCTCTCCGGTCTTTATTTTCAACCAGATATTCAACAACCGCCCAGGCAAGACTCATCCCGTCAAAAGTGCTTGTCCCCCGGCCGATTTCATCAAAAATAATTAAACTTTTTTGGCTGCAGTTATTTAAAATATTCGCCGTTTCTATCATTTCTACCAAAAAAGTGCTCTTGCCCAAACTGATCCGGTCGGTCGCCCCGACCCGGGTGAAAATTTGATCACGAAGAGGAATTTGCGCTGATTCAGCCGGAACAAAACTGCCCAGCTGAGCCATCAGGCAGATTAAGGCGGTTTGGCGCAAATAAGTTGATTTACCGGCCATATTTGGGCCGGTAATTATTAAAACCTGATTTTCATCAGTGTCCATGTCAGTATTATTGGGGACAAAAACTTCGTTCTGCATCTTTTCAACCACCGGGTGGCGGCCGGCTTTTATACCTAAACTCCCCTGTCTGGTTAGTTTAGGCCGGGTATAGCGGTTTTTTTGGGCGCACTCGGCTAAGCTGGCATACCCATCCACCTCAGCAGTCGCACCTGCCGACTGCTGAACAAAAACCGCCGATTGCAGAACTTTCCCGAGCACCTGTTGAAAAATCTCGGCTTCTAAAATTTTAATTTTTTCTTCTGCCTTTAAAACCGCTTCTTCTCGTTTTTTTAATTCCGGCAGAATATAGCGCTCAGAATTAACCAAAGTCTGCTTGCGGATATACCGGTCAGGCACTTTATCAAGGTTGGATTTGGTAATTTCAATGTAAAACCCATAAACTTTGTTTTGTCCAATCTTTAATTTTTCAATTCCGGTCCTCTTTCTTTCCTCTTCCTGAAAATTTTTCAGCCATTTTTTCGTACCGGACATTATCTGCCGGTGTTCGTCCAGTTGAGGATCAACCCCGTCGGCAATATAACCGCCTTCGGTTAAATTTGCCGGCGGGTCAGGTTTAATTTTGTCTTTGATCAGCTTAATTACCGGTTTGATTTTTTCAATTAAACCATTAGAAAAAAGGTAACTTAAGGTCGGTATTTGATGATCAAGATAATTATCTAATTTAATTATCTTCTCCAAAGAAATTTTCAAACCGGCAAGATCTCTTGGGTTGGCCGTACCGACTGAGATTCTGGAAATTAATCGTTCTATGTCCATAATCTGGCTTAAAATATTTTGAACCTCTTCCCTTTTTCCCGGTTGGTTTTTTAAAATTTCCACTCCGTCCAGCCGGCGGTTGATTTTATCAATGTCAGTCAGCGGGTTAAGCAGCCACGACCGGAGTTTTCTACCTCCGGCGGCGGTCTTGGTGTAATCAAGGACGGAAATCAGCGTTGCTTCACTTTTTTCACCGCGGACAGTGGTAAATAATTCCAGATTAGTGATTGTTGTCGGGTCAAGCTGGAGAAATTCCTTTTTCTTCTCCGGGGTTAATTTAGTGATATGGCTTAAACCGCTTTTCTGGGTGTCTTTTAAATAACCCAAGATTCCCGCCGCCGCTTTGAGGCCGATTTGATTTTTTTCCGGGTCGATGCCGAATCCCTGTAACGATTTGACATCAAAGTGTTTTTTTAAAAACGCTAGATAATCTTTAGTTCTTTTTTCCCAGTTGTCATCAGGATAAATATTGACATTTGGTATCACCCGCAGACCGCGGAGGATTTCCGGCCGGTTGTAGTTCTGGTGGGAGGAAATTACTTCTGCCGGCTTTATCCGGATAAGCTCGCCGCTTAGAGTTTTTTCCAAATTTTTAAACTCTTTTTGGCGGAGGTAAATTTCTCCGGTGCTCAAGTCAGCGTAAGCCAGACCGACTTGGTTTTTGTTTATTTCAATTCCTAAAGTAAAATTATTTTCTTTCTGAACCAGATTTTTATCGTCCAAAACCGTTCCCGGCGTAACCACCCGGACAACGTCCCGGTCAACCATACCGTCGGCTTCTTCGGCCGTTTCCATTTGCTCACAGATGGCAACTTTATAACCGGCTTTAATCAATTTTCCCAAATATGATTCCAGGGCGTGGTAGGGAACTCCGCACATTGGTATCCGGCCGTCGCTTCCTCGTTTTCGAGTGGTTAAAGTGATTCCTAAAACAGATGATCCGATTTTAGCGTCGTCAAGAAAAAGTTCGTAAAAATCGCCCAGCCGGAATAAAACTAGACAGTCGGCATATTCCTTTTTTATTTTTAAATACTG
>CAYYDT010000033.1:0-2831 GCA_964470705.1 uncultured Gammaproteobacteria bacterium
AAATTGACTTTAGACAATTTCTCAACAACTCTTTCGTATTCCAATTAACAATAATTATCGATAATTTCACTTTATCAGCCATCAATCATTAATCATCCTTAATTCTCTAACAATTTCCTTGCCAATTATCCAAATTAGCACCCAAGCCATCCAAAAAAGTCCGCTCCTGATAAAAACATTGGAAGAAAACCACTTCAAAGTAATTTTTGCCTGCCAGATTTTACCGTCAACTTCGATCCGGTTTTTTTTCCGTCCCTCCTCTGGCGTAAAAACATCCTTCTGCCAATCAAAACCATTAATAAACAATGACTGCTTAAAAGGAATAACCAATTCTTCAAGATAATAGGTTTTAATTGTGTCTATGATTATCACTTTGGCGTATTCAGGTGGATGATTTAACCTGACTACCGGCAGAGGTATATTTAAAAAGGCTGACCGTGAAAAATAATTTTGATAATATTCAATAACCTCATTTCTATTTTTATCAGTAAAATAAGCAGAAAGGTTTTTAATTTGCACTGTGTCACCGGGTTCAGTTGATTTTAAGCTTTCCGGCAGGTCCGGCGGAGGCAGTTGAGGCCCAGGCAGGCTTAAATAAACAGTCAATAAAATTCCCACTCCAAGCCAGATTTTTTTCATTTTTGACATCTCCTAACAATTTTACCATCAATTTCCCTTTCCCCAAATCCGTTTCCCTTCCGACAACTCTACAGTCGCAGAGTTAGGGTAGAGGGGAGGTTTTGCGTTTTGCGGATTATTGAAAGGCGCGGGAGCGGCCAAGCCGGTAATTTAAATTTGCAATATTCCTCTCCCCTATTTTTTCTGCTGGTACTCCGCCGACAATAGTTTTTGGCGGCACATTTTTGGTGACAACCGCCCCGGCGGCAACAATTGCTCCTTTGCCGATTTTTACACCAGGCAAAATTATTGCCCTTGGTCCGAGAAAAACATAATCCTCAATAATTACCGGCTCTTCTGTCGCCGAAAAATCATCTGCCTCCAAGTCGTGTTCGGAGTTATAAATCATGACTTCCGAAGCAATATCAACGTGATTTCCAATTTCTAATTTGCCTCTTCCGTCTAAAAAAGTTCTGTAGCCAACAATAGTATCTTCGCCGATAACTATATTTTTTGGTTGGTAAAACTTTACTCCAAGATGTATTTTACTTCCTCGGCCGATTTTTATACCGGACAATTGAAAAAATAATTTTCTGATGATCCAAAAAGGTATCCAGCTGATCCGCAATAAAATCATCAGCCAGAAATCCAGCCAAAGATTATAAAATCGGTTTAGAACTTTTTCAATTC
The DNA here is from genome assembly GCA_964470705.1 of uncultured Gammaproteobacteria bacterium. GTDB lineage: Bacteria > Patescibacteriota > Microgenomatia > UBA12405 > JAHJSD01 > CAYSLZ01. Next base: position 1,309 of record CAYYDT010000033.1, read on the forward strand.
CGGTCTGTAAATCAAGTTCTTCACCCATTTTGTCCATAAAAATTATTTCCGGCGGTAATAGTTTGATTTCAAGGTTATTGGTTATTTTCATTGTTTATTAAGACATTTAATATCTTGTCGGCGCTTTTTTGCCAAGAAAACATTTTCACCCGTTCTTTCCCTGATTGTACCAAATTTTCGCGCAATTTGTCACTAGTTAAAACCTGATAAATTTTTTCGGCAATATCAGCTGGTTTTTCCGGGTTGACAATAAGCGCGGCTTTACCGGCAACTTCCGGTAAAGCACCCCTGTTCGAACAAACCACCGGCGTGCCGGCATCCATTGCCTCTAGGATTGGAATACCAAATCCTTCCCAGTAGGACGGCATAACAAAAACCTGAGCGTTTTTCATTAGCAAGTCAACTTCATTCTCTTCAACAAAACCGGTAAAAATTACTTTTGATTCCAGATCCAACTTTTTTACCAGTTGAAACAATTCTTCATACATCCATCCTTTCTTTCCCGCAATAACCAGCTTTACTTTTTTGAATATTTGAACATTTGAATCTTGGAGTTTTTTAAAGGCTTTTATAAGTCCATCGATATTTTTACTCGGCTTCAACGTCCCCAAATACAAAATATATTCGCTGTTAATACTATATTTTTTAAATATTTCCGATTCACTTTTCACTTTTAACTTTTCACTTTTAACTTTCTTATACCCCGGATAAGCAACAACTACTTTTTCATGAGCAATTCCATAAGTTTCAACAATATCTTTTTTAGAAAACTCGGAAATAGTGATTATTTTTTCCGCCCGTTTAACTGACCACATGGTCATATATTTAAGCTGCCAAAAATCTTTTTTAGTAAACTGCCCCGGCCATTTTAAAAACCCAAGGTCCATTATAGAAATTACTGATTTAATTGGAGAAAACAGCGGCCCGTAATGTGAGGGGGAATAAATAATATCCGGCTTAGGTTTGACAAAATGCAGCCGTTTAACTAAACCGGTCCACGTCCAAAAAGTTCGTGGACCAAAAACTTCGTACTGCCACCAGTCTGTTTCCGGCGGCATATCGTCCAACGGTCTTTCAGCCAAAAATACTCGAAACTTTAAATTTTGAGTATTTGAATATTGGGAATTTTGAACATTTTTATATATTCCCCAAAGGACTTGGAAAGCAAATTGATTTACCCCAACCCTTTTTTTAATATTCGCCTCATTACCGTCAATCCCGATTAACATATTTTCACGCACCTTAGAGGTGTTTTACTACCTGCACCTCTGGTAAACTTTTAAAGTTTCTTCTGCAGTTTTTTTCCAGCTGAAATCGGCCAGTCTCCTTTTCCCTTTATCTACCAAGTTCTTCTGGACTTCCTTATTTCCAACAACCTTATTTATTCCGTCGGCGATTGATTCAACTGATTTTGGATCAACTAAAACGGCGGCATTACCGGCAATTTCCGCCATACTTGAACAATTACTGGTTACAACCGGGGTTTCAAGTGAAAATGCTTCCAAAATCGGCAGACCAAAGCC
>CAYYDT010000033.1:2931-5076 GCA_964470705.1 uncultured Gammaproteobacteria bacterium
TAAATCACACTTATTTTATCTTTATCAATATCTGTTAAATCCATAATTTCCTTTTTTGTCGCCTGGGAAATAGTAATTACCGCCTCTGCCTCTTTTTCCACCCATTTTAATCTTCTTTTCTGGACGGCTAAAACTTTTGGGTGGGCGGTTTCCGGCCAGCGGAGGAAAGATAAATCGTGGATAGTGGTTACTAATTTAGCTTTTTTAGCCGGCGGCTGTGTCCAGTCTGAACAGTGAAAAACGTCAATATTGCCGACAAAAGTTTCCACCGGAATTATGTGGAGTTGGTTCCATAAAATATCCAAGGCAGTAGGTGGAATTCGAATGGTTTTTAAACCATTCGCCCGCCTGCTTTTCGCTTCTGCGGATTGCGGCGGGTAACCCGGAATACCCGGAAACTCTCTTCTTAGGGACGAAAAAAAGAGGGTATATTTATTTTCTTTATCAATTTCAAGTAAGTTTTCAACTAGATTCTTGGTATAAATACTTACTCCAGTGCCGTAGACAATCGGAGAAACATCAATCCCGATTTTCATCGCTGTGTCTTACTTTTCTCCAGTAATTTTTTGACCTTTCTTCGGCAGTTTCACCTGGAAAGGATGGTTTTCGGGGAACAAGAACTTTTTTTGTGGTTTTCCTCTTCTTTTCCGGATCCAATTGAAAATTTTCTGCTGCCTGTTCTTTTTCGTCTTCAGGCCGACCGACCATGTCTCCTGGAAATTCTGGATTTCTTGGATTATTCATATTATTTTTCCTCCCAAATTTCAATTCCAACTTGATTAAAACTCTCTCCTGCTTTCAGTTTTAGACCTTCAGTCTTCAACTCTTTTCTTATTTTATCCTCTTTATCAAAAATTGGCAAGCCGTAACTCACTAAAAACACCTCGTTACGATGAATCGATGAATCGATGAATCGGTAATCGTTGGTTATCGGGTTGATTTTGCCGGTGTAATAATGTTCAAGCGGAGTTTTTATTTGGCTCAAAACATAAACAGCCGGCTGATTTTTTTGATCAAGCCATTCTGCCAGACCTTTCCAGTTTTCACGGTGGAAACCCGGATTAAACAAATAAATACCGGCGAAAATCAGATTGAGAATAATCAGACCGTATTTTATCTTTTTACTAACCGGACTCAAGCCGATAAGCAGGTACAAAAACGGCAGACAAAAAACAAATCTAAAATAAGCAAAAACCGGCAGTCGAAAACTGATTAAAAATCCTGCTAAAATAGGAAAAACTAATAATCCGCCAAACAAGTAATTATACTTACCCTTTTTGATGCATCCTAATCCAGCGCTTCCCCAGTAGATAATTACTAGAACAAGAGAAGATATGCCGTAAAGCCAATTCGGCCTGATGCTCACCCTGCCGATGACAAATTTAATTGGTACAAGAGCGGCTGATTTTAAGGTCGGCTGGCCGATAATTTGATGCCAAACCGGAGCAGACGATTTGATTCCTTTGCCGACACCGATCTGCGACCTGAAAATCGGCAGATAAACAGCCCAGGTTAGTAATAAAATTGCAAAAGCTAAGTAAGTTTTGCAGTTAAAAAGTTTTTTCTTATATGCCAGAAAAAAAATAAAAACCGGCAAAGCCAGCAAAGTTAAATAATGAGACATGGACATCAAAACAAAACTTAATCCTAAAAACATTGCCTTCGGCCACGAAGCATCTTCTATAAACTTAATTATTACTAATGTCGTCGATAAAAGGCTAAAAACTGCTAAAGAATACATCCTGGCTTCCTGGGAATAATATATATGAAGCGGCGCGGTGGCAAAAAGCAAAACAGTAATCAATCTTTCGCTGGTGGTTATCGGCAGTTTCTTTAAAATTAAGTAAAATATAAACAATGAGGCGGTCCCTAGTATGACTGCCGGCATTCGAAGACTGATTTCGGAATGACCGAAGATTCTTATCCAAAAATGAGTGATTAAATAAAACCCCGGCGGGTTAAAGTCGCTTGGCAAAAAATTATTTAAAAATTGGTTAAGCGCTAGTTGACTGGCACTTGCCTGAATTGCCTCATCCAGCCAAAACGATTGACTTAAGTTAATTAATCTCACCAGAAAACTAAAAACTAAAATTAAATAAATCATTTCGGCATTTGAAAAATTGGTTTTTCCGTCCAAATCGCCTT
>CAYYDT010000034.1:0-1405 GCA_964470705.1 uncultured Gammaproteobacteria bacterium
TTGCGGAGGTGAAGAGGAATAGGCAAATTACCGTGGTCTTTGACATCTTTTTGGGCGGAGCGGAGGGCGTTGTAGGCGGAGCGGTCTTTTTCGGCTGTGGCCAGATAAACCGTGCCGTGGGCAAGATTTATTGCGCATTCCGGATAGCCGATAGTTTCGCAGGCACGAAAAACCCCGTTGGCAACAACTAAGGCTGTCGGCTGGGCCATACCGATATCTTCGGAAGCAAAAATAACCATCCGGCGGGCAATAAACAACGGATCTTCACCTGCATCAACCATCCGGGCAAGATAATAGAGGGCGGCGTCCGGGTCGGAAGCCCGCATTGATTTAATGAAAGCAGAAATCGTGTTGTAGTGCTCTTCACCTTTTTTATCAAATCTCAAATGCTTGGACTGCAGGGTTTCTTTAAAACTCTTTACCGTTAAATTGTCGTAAAGCTGATAAGTGTTTTCGATCATTGCCACTGCCTGACGGGCATCGCCGTTGGCCATGCCGATCAGCCAATCCTTAGCACCTTGTTTTAAACTTACTTTTTCACTTTTAATCTTAGATAATTCTTTAACCGCCCGGTTGATAACCTCTTCTATTTCATTATCAGTTAACTCATTAAGCGTAAATACACGGCACCGGGAAAGTAAGGGAGAGATAACCTCAAAACTCGGGTTTTCGGTTGTCGCCCCAATAAGCGTAATTGTCCCTTCTTCAACAAAAGGCAGTAAATAATCCTGCTGGGCTTTGTTGAAACGATGAATCTCGTCTAAAAATAAAATTACTGACCGGGCCTGGCTTTCTGTCAATAAATTCGGCTGATTGCCTTTGATTCTTTTTATTATTTTCCGAATATCTTCTTTTTTAGCTGAAACAGCCGAAAGGTGAATAAATTCGGCATTTGTTTCATTGGCAATGATTTTGGCTAAGGTTGTTTTACCGCATCCCGGCGACCCCCAAAAGATCATTGAAAAAATCTTGTCCTGGTCAATTGCCAGCCGGATCGGTTTATCTTTGCCGACTAAATGTTTTTGGCCGATAAATTCATCTAACTGCTGAGGTCTGATTTTGTCTGCTAATGGCTGGTTCATTGTTTATTGGCAGTGGACATCAATCTTTCTGGCGGAACGCGGGCCGTCCAATTCAACTAAGAAAATCTGCTGCCAGGTTCCCCGGTTTAACCGGCCGGAGTTTATCGGCAGAGTTTTTGACTGACCGATCAACCCGGATAAAAGATGGGCTTCAGCGTTGTTGTCAATCCGGTTGTGATCCCAATTTTTACCGGCGGTTAAATTTTGAATAAATTTTTGCCAGTCGTTTATCAAACCGGTTTCGTTTTCAGTGATTAAAATCGCCGCGGTTGAATGGGGGACAGAGATCAAACAGATTCCCTGGTCGATTTCTGATTGACTGA
>CAYYDT010000034.1:1505-5031 GCA_964470705.1 uncultured Gammaproteobacteria bacterium
ACTGTTCCGAGATAGGGAAGGTTAAACTTCCTTGGCCGGTCTTCTAAAACAGGTAAACTGGAAGCCAGCGAAACCACTTGACTGCCGTAACGCTGTTTTAGTTTATCCACTTGATAATAAATCTGGTCGAGTTTTTCTGCTTTCTGCGGACTGGAAAACAAATTCATCTGAGTTTTTCCAATCGGGCGGAGTTTTTTCATGATTACGCCGGTCGCCCGGTAGGTAATCCGCTGGCGGAAGAGTTTTTTAAATGCTTTTTTAACCACCGGGGCCATCAACTGCGGATTATTGGCAGCAGTGTCCAGTTTAATTATTTCCGCCTGAAAATTAAAGGTCTGGGTTTTTAAAATTACTGTCACCTGACGGGCGGTCATTTTTAAACTTCTTAACCGCGAACAGGCCTGATCTAAATTTTGTGTCAACTCACCGAAAACTTTTGCTGGATTATTGGAAGCCGGATAAAAAGTCCGCGACCGGGTGATCGACTGGTAAGCTTTTCTTTTTCCAATTTCCAAAGGAAAAACCTGATTCCCGTTTAACTCCTGCCAGGTTTCCCAATGGGGTTTTGTCAAATAGCGCTTCACCCAGTTTTCCGGCCGGCGGGCGAAATCAAGACTGTTTTTAATACCAAGTTTTTTAAGATAAGCGCTGGTTTGGCCGCCGATGCCCCATATTTGGGCAAGAGGTAGGTCATTAAGATAGTGGTGAACTTGGTTGGCCGGTATAGCAGCCAAACCAGACGGCTTATTCCATTCGGAAGCAATTTTAGCAATTGTTTTGTTCGGCCCAAGACCGACGGAAACGGTCAGGCCGAGTTCCGATTCTATTTTATTTTTTATTCTTCCGCCGATTTCCAGATACGAAGCGTTGTACGGCCGGCGCAAACCGGTTAAACCGGCAAAACATTCGTCAACTGAATATTTTTCAACATCAGGCGTAAATTGTTTAATAATATTAAACAAGCGCTGGGAAAAAAGATGGTAGGCCTGGTAGTCGGACTGGACAAAAATGCATTCCGGACACAATTGTTTGATTTTTGAACCAAACATGCCGCGCTTGATACCGTATTTTTTTGCCTGATAACTGACTGCAGTTGCCAGCCCCCGTTCAGCACCGACAACAACCGGTTTATTTTTTAATTTCGGGTTGAGCGCCTGGGCGCAGGAAGCAAAAAAAGCGTCGCCGTCAACATGAAGAATTGAGGTATTTACCGGCATTTTCTAATCACTCCTTTGACAATAGCGGCAATTTTTAAGTTGTCCTCCGGAAATATCGGCTTGAATTTTTTATTGGCCGGAACCAGACAAGGTCTGCCGTTTTTCTTTTCCAAATACTTCATTGTCCACTCGCCGTCAACTTCGGCGATGACAATCCGGCCGAAATCTGCTTGGTCGGTTTTTTCAACCAAAACCAAATCACCGGGCAGAATACCAGCGTCTTTCATTGACTCGCCTTTTACTTCTAAAAGATAAGTTGATTCTTTGTTGTCAATTAAAAACTCATCTAAGCTGACCGTATCAACAAAATCTTCTTGAGCGTCAGTTGGAAATCCGGCCTCAACCAGGCCGAGAAGGGGAGTCCGGCGGTAAAGTTGATTAGGGATTAAGCGGCCCTGGTTGTCTTGATTAATAAAATTCTGGCTGACCAGTTTTTTTACCAGTTTATAAACTGAGTTTTTGGAATTGTAGTTAAAAAGGCCCATCATTTCCCGGTAACTGGGCATTCTTTTTTTGTCCTCATAGAAGTTGACAATTTTTTGTTTTTTGGTTTTTAAGTCCATGATTTAATAATAGTGAACGTTCGTTCACTTGTCAAGGGGGAAATAAATGGCTAGATGGCTAAATGGCTAGATGGTTCGGCCGCGCCGAAACATCCGCTCGCTCGAGACCATACCCGAAAACATATGTCATTGAATAAGCTTCAAATATGCTAATATATATTCATGGAGCAGGATAAATATCAAGCCCTGTGGCTGTCGCATACCAAAATCAGAAATTATCTTAACTGTCCGCGTGCTTATTACCTGCACCACGTCTACCGCAATCCGGAAACAGGCAATAAAATTGTCTTGATGAGCCCGGCTTTAGCCAGGGGACAAGCAGTCCACCAGGTTCTTGACCAAATATCAGCAATACCTAAAGAAGAGCGGTTTAAAAAATCGCTTCTTGCCAGATATAAAACTAGTTGGGAAAAAGTTTCCGGAAAAAAAGGCGGTTTTTTCTCCGAGGAAGTGGAAAACAAATATAAAAGAGAAGGGGAGGAAATGCTGACCAGAGTTTCCAAAAAACCAGGCCCGCTCAAACGCCTGGCCGTAAAAATCAACATGGACCTGCCCCATTACTGGCTTTCCAAAGAAGATAATTTTATTTTGTGCGGAAAAATTGACTGGCTGGAATATCTGCCGGAATCTGACTCAGTTCACATTATTGATTTTAAAACCGGCAAAAGCCAGGATAATGCAGACTCGCACCAGTTGTCAATCTATAAACTGCTGGTGGAAAACTGCCAAACCTGGCCGGTGGAAAAAGCCTCTTACTGGTACTTGTATTACGATAATATGATCAAAGAACAGCCGATGCCTTCTTCTGAAGAAGCAGAAAAAGAAATATTTGAAATCGGCAAGAAAATCAAACTCTCCCACCAGTTAAGCAAATTTCCCTGCCCGGAAGGTGAAAAGGGCTGCCGGTACTGCCGATCATTAGAAAGAATCGTCGAAGGCGAAGGTGAATTAGTCGGTCAAGACACTTACGGCAATGATATTTTTGTTCTGCCTAAAGATTCAACTACCAAAAAGAAAGCAACGATTTTGTAAAAAGTTTTACTCGCTGATATATTCTTCAGCAAGAAGTTCAAAAATCTGATTTATTTCATCAGTCAATCCTTCACCTGCCGTTTGTTGGTCATAAGAAGCAGTAATCACGTATACAACGTCCTCGGCTAAATAAATATTCTGTTTAATTCCAATCCGGGTGCCGGCCTGCCAGTAACTGCCGGTTAATTTTCTAATGTAATAGTCGTTTTCTTCGATTTCGTCGGTGGCATAATTCAAACTTGTCAAAGCGCTTTTTGTTCCAGCGATCAGCTGGTCGGTGTAATCTTTGGGATCTTCATAGTCAATTTCTTCGGTTTGGGTGAAAACAACATTGGTGGCAATTTGAGAATCGGTTTCCCTGGTCAACCCGACTAGGGCGTCATCTAAATCTTCAACCTCGGTCCAGGCCTCAGGCAAGTCAAGGCCAGCCGTCTCTTGTTCATCAGATGTTTCTTTTGACTGCCGGATCTGAGGCAGGGGAATTTCATCTAAATAATCGGTATATTGATAAATGCCGTAACCAGCAAGAACGATTATTAAAACTACGATTACGTATTTTATGTTTTGTTTATTCATCTTTAACTGCCTTAATAATTAATCTTAAATTTGAGTTCCATTTGTCGCAGGTCAGCAAAGTAATTGTCTCCGGATTTTCATTTTCTAATGTCTGAGTGTAAGTGCTGGCTACCCGGGCAATTTCTTTAACCTGATAAA
>CAYYDT010000035.1:0-1875 GCA_964470705.1 uncultured Gammaproteobacteria bacterium
GTTTACCTACAGGCCCGCAATATGATTTTATCATGTTAAAATTGATTATGGTTAAAAAAATTGGTGATTCCAAAGCCTTCAGCCAAATACTGGACAAACTTGACCAGCGCAAAAAATACGTTAAAAAAGAATTTCAGGCCTATGGTTTAGAATTAGCCGAAGAATTGAACGACTGGAAAAATAAATCCCTTTATATTAAACTGGCCAAAGAAACGCCGAGGCGGCTTCTGGAAAAAGCACTTAACTTTGTTAAAGACCAGCCAAAAAATAAAGTTAAAAGCCGGGCAAGATTATTTATGTGGAAATTAAAACAGCTTAAAGATGAAAAATAAACTGTTGATGTGATCCGTAAAGCCAGGTTAAAAGATGCTGACCAAATCAGCCGGTTGATTAAAATAAATCACCAAACCCAGATAAATGACAGATCCGGGGGTTTCCTCCGCTTCCGGAGGAGTTCAAAAAAGGTAAGAAAAATTATTGAAAAATCACTGGTCAGTTTGGTTTTTGTCAAAAACAATAAGATTATCGGGTTTATGAACGCTTACCCGGTTAAAAAAAAGACAAAGAAAAAAATTAACTGGCACAATAAAAAAGCGGAAAAATTATATTTTAATTCCAAAAAATCGGCGATTGCTTATTTAGCTGTTATCCATCCCGACCACCACCACCAAGGCGTCGGCACCAAGTTGTTCAACCAAATAACTGGTGACCTCCGCCGCCTGAAATATCAATACCTTTTTGCATCGGTTTCTCTTAAACCGGTACCCAATAAGGCTTCGTTGGCTTTTTTGAATAAACACGGGTTTAAAAAAGTCAGCCAGTCAATTTTCATCAAAAAACTTTGATATCTGTTTGCAAGCAACCGTTCTTCATTATAAAATACACTTACGGCCAGGGGTGCCAGAGCGGCCAAATGGACGAGTCTGTAAAACTCGCGGGTTATCCCTACGTAGGTTCGAATCCTACCCCCTGGACCATATTTCGCTAAAGCTACAATCTTTCACCGATCAGACCTTGCATAAACAGGTTAATTTATGCTAACCTGATAGTAATGGCTCCAGTTCAATCAAATAAAACCAAAAATAGTGAAACTGTTATAACGGGATTAGGCGTTGGGCAGGTAAAAAACAAGACGGTTCTTTTTTACTCAACTAAAAAAGACCAGCCGTTTGGAATTGCTCTTTCGGATAAAAAAGGCCTTAATTTCCGGCCGATAAAAGAAAAACTGGATTTTCCTTTTCAATGGTGGCTTAAGAAACAGCCGGATACAAGTGATTACCGGCTGACTTCAACTAAAAAGGGACACTTTTTAGTTTACCTAGAAAAAACAAATGACCATTACCAGTTAAAATACCGCTACTCGAAAAATCTGATCAAATGGTCAACCGGCAAAAAGATTGATTCTTTTTCTGAAACTGGAAAAATTATCGCTGCCGACAAAAATAATAAATTGCTTTTCTTCGGCCGGAAAAAAATTGATTTCAGTTTATTCAAGCGGCTTTCCCAAGAACCAGTGGACGTAAAAACAATTTACAGGCCAAAAGAAGAAATTTTAGGCAAGACAAATCTAAAAATATGCCAAACTTTTACGGTTAACGACGGCATACTAATTTTACTCTACCGATACACCGATCCGAAAATTTGGCAGGATTATTCCTGGCAGTTGGTGATGGTTGATAAAAACCAGCCGGACGACTTGATTTGGACAAGAAATGTGCCAATAAAGGCCGATGTTCCCAACCCCGAAAACCAGCCGATCAACCCAATCGGAGCAGTCAAACTTGATGACCAATTAATTTCCTACTGGCAGATCGGCAAAGGGAAAATTTTTGGCCTCAGCCAGGCTTTTTTTAAACTGGAAAAAAGATCGCAAAC
>CAYYDT010000035.1:1975-4883 GCA_964470705.1 uncultured Gammaproteobacteria bacterium
AAACTGACCAAAATCGGCGATACTATATATATGGTCTATACGGCTTGGAATGGGATCAATCCACCGGGGGTTGCTCTGACTTCGATTAGTGAAAAGGATTTTATTAATCAAAACTGGAATTGGGCTGAACCGATTATGATATCGCCGCCAGGAGAAATACATAAAAACTGGACTATTTTTCCAGAAAAAATTAACAAAAAATATGCGATTCTGCACAGCTTATCTCCAAGAATTTTAGTAGATTACGTTGATAACCTGGAATTTAAAACAGGAGATTATATTAGAAGTTTCTATTCTCCTTCGGGTAGGAAAAATCATTGGGATAATTGGATGCGCGGGGCCGGGCCGCCGCCGATTAAAACTGATGACGGCTGGCTGGTGCTTTATCACGCAATGGATAAATATGACCCCGGCCGTTATAAAATCGGCGGAATGGTCTTAGACCACAAAGACCCGACTAAAATTTTATACCGGTCAGACGCACCCCTTCTTGAACCGGATATGGGATACGAAAACGAAGGCTTTAAAAGCGGGGTGGTCTACACCTGCGGCGCCGTTATTAAGAAAAACCGGTTGCTTGTTTATTACGGCGGAGCGGATACCGTCAGTTGTGTTGCCCACACTAAACTTAACCAGCTGCTAACAGACTTTAAAAACCAAAATCAAACCCAGATGTTAAAAACAATGATGTATAATTAAAAAATGATTGGCGTTGACAGATATAAAGATAACCCGATTTTATCGCCAAACCCAGAAAACAACTGGGAGGCAAAAGCAGTCTTCAACGGCTGTCCAATTATTAAAAAAAGGAGAATTTATCTTTTATACCGCGCCCTGTCCCACCCTCACGATTATCAAGGGAAAAGTAATGTTGAATTGTCAACCATCGGTCTGGCGAAAAGTTTTCAGGCAGAAGAAACATCAACTGTTAATTTTGACAGCCGAAGTCAGTTTATTAAACCTGATCACGACTGGGAAAAATACGGCTGTGAAGACCCGCGGGTAACAAAATTTGAAGATAAGTTCTACATTTTTTATACTGCTCTTTCCAATTACCCGCCGAATAAATCAAGCATCAAAGTCGGTTTGGCAATATCACCAGACTTAGAAACAATCGGATCAAAACATTTAATCACTCCCTTTAATGCCAAAGCAATGGTTATGTTTCCTGAAAGAATCAACGGGAAGATTACCACTATTTTAACCGCTGAAACTGATAGGCCGCCGGCAAATATCGGCATTGCCAAAATGGATAAAATCACTGATTTGTGGAACGATAGTTTCTGGAATAAATGGTATGAAGAACTGGAAATGCACACTCTCCGGCTGCAAAGGCGTCCCCAGGATCACGTGGAAATCGGGGCGCCGCCGATAAAAACTGATCACGGCTGGCTGTTTATCCATTCCTACATCAACAATTATTTTAATGAACCGAAAAGAATTTTTAACATTGAAGCAAAACTGCTTGATTTAAACAACCCCCGAAAAATTATCGGCCGGTCAAAGTTCCCTTTGCTCATACCAGAAAAAAAATATGAAATAGAAGGGATTGTTCCGGAAATTGTTTTCCCCAGCGGAGCACTGGTTAAAAATGATACACTCAATATTTATTACGGCGGTTCCGACACTTATTGCTGCCTGGCATCGTGTTCATTAAAAAATTTACTTGAAGAATTAAAAATATGATCAGACTAAAAAGATATGTTCGCAACCCGATAATTACGCCGATACCTGAACATGAATGGGAAGCCCGGTCTACTTTTAATCCGACGGCAATTTACCTGGACAATAAAGTCCATATCCTTTACCGGGCAATGTCAATGGACAATATTTCAACAATTGGCTACGCGGTCAGTAAAGACGGAACAACTATTTCCAGACGGCTGGACCACCCGATTTATATCCCTCGGATTGACGAAGAAAAAAAGAAAGTAGAAAACGGCCATTCCGGATGTGAAGATGCCAGAATTACCAAAATCGGCGACCGGCTTTATATCTGCTACACCGCTTATAACGGTATTGGTCCAACTAGAATTGCCATGTCATCGATAAAAATTAATGACTTTTTGGCTGAAAACTGGGAATGGGACAAACCAAAATTAATTTCACCCCCCGGAATAGATGACAAAAACAGTTGTATTATCCCCGAGATGAAAGACGGTAAATATGCTATCTTCCACCGGATATATCCCTGTATCTGGATCGATTTTGTCGACGACCTGGAGTTTAAAAAACAAAAGTGGATTAAAGGCAGCGCCTGGTTTAAAATCCGGTCAAACAACTGGGACGGGAGAAAAATCGGCATCGGCCCAGCACCGATTAAGACTGATGCCGGCTGGCTGCTTTTATACCACGGAATTTCAGACATTGACCGGTACTACCGGGTCGGGGCAATGCTCCTTGATTCGAAAAATCCAACCAAGGTAATTGCCCGGTCAAAAGACCCATTATTAGAGCCACGGTTGAAATTTGAACTGGAAGGCGATGTTGATAACGTTGTTTATCCCTGCGGGGCAGTGGTAATTGACGGCACTCTTTTTGTTTATTACGGCGGAGCTGATATTGCCACCGGCGTCGCCGCTGTTAAGCTTGACAAGTTAATCCACCACCTGATCGACGAAGATGCAAAATAACCACGCTCGCTGAAGCTGGATGCACGCACGCTAAAGCGTGCTAGTGCATTCCTGACTTTCGCAAGGCGGTTTATTTTAGTAGGAGCAGGGCTTGTCCCTGCTCATGTATGCGGGCGAAACGCCTGCATATAAATGGCAACCACCGCAGAACCACAACGGGTTCACGGCAACCACAAGGGTTGCCTCTACATTTTTTTTGTTAACACTCACCCCCGAGGTGTTCGAATGGACTTCCTCGGAGGTGGAATTCAGCGCACGCACGCTGAAGCGTGCTA
>CAYYDT010000036.1:0-4405 GCA_964470705.1 uncultured Gammaproteobacteria bacterium
CGTTGACCAAAGGTTTACTTCAGAAATCAGCATTTTAGTCAAAGAATAAATATTTTTAAAAGGGCGATGGAAAAATTTGGCTAAAGACAGAAAAGGGGCAAATTAGAGGCTTTGTTCGGGGCCGACAGGTTGATCTAAGGGATCTTCTTGATTATTTAGTAAATCGTAACTGACATTTCTGTTGCCAGGATTTACAGCTTCAACATAATCAATAGAAATACTCCGAGACGGTATTTTTGAAAAACCAGACATTACGTAAATTTTATTACCGTCCCTGGTATAAAAGTAATGTTTAAACCCATCGCAGTCAACACACGATAACTGCCCGTGGTCGGAATCTTTTGATTCATATTCCAAATCATGGCCGCTGACTTGATTATAGTAATCGCTTTCTATAATTATTTTTTCAATTTTTTCTTTTGCTTTTTGGTAATCAGCATTGGAAATCGATTCTGAAGTAAAATCGGTTTGGAAAAAACGCAGATAGCCGATAATTCCCAGAACAAGAAAACCAAAAACTACACCTAAAACTAAGACTTTCTTGTTTTTCATATTTTAATTATACCACCTCCGTCGTGTCGGAGTTGGGGGAAAAGGATTTGGCTGACCGGTGCGCAACGCTGATGGGTTGCATAACGGGCAGGTGGGCGGAAAAATAAAGGCTAAAGGCCTAATGCTAAATGCTTAATGCTAAATACAGGAATATAGAAGATAGAATATAGAATCTGGAATCTGGAATTTAGGACTTGGAAGTTGGAACTTAGGGGAAGGGGAAAAGGCTAAAGGCTGAATGCTGAATATCGGAAGTTAATATAAATCCAAAGGCAGTACCGTAATTGAAACATAATAGCCTTTAAACACAAAGGATGATTAATTGAGAAACGAAATTACTCTGATATTTGACATAAAAAATTCTGATGGCAATATCCACTGAGCTGATTTCTAACTGTAATTAAATGAACAGTTTCGAAAACTTCATTATGGAGCTCAATAAATTCGGCTTCGGCTTTTTGGCCTCTTAAACTAGAAACCATTTCATTACTCCTAGGCCTAGGAGGCGGATAACCTGTTGTTCCTCTAAGCTCTTTTTCAATTAATCTTTCGTCGACAAATCTGCCCATTTCTCCTAGCTGATTGATTATCCTCTTAGTTTTTTGGGCTGTGGATTTCATTCTACCAGGAGAAAAATTCGGCAAATCTTTGGAGGGCAAAACTAAACATCTAGATAAAAACCAGCCGTCCTCAGCCAAACTTCTTTTTACCGAAATTAAAAGGCTACAATAGTCCTTATAAGGATTTTCTTCTTTTTTTGGATCATAATAATGTGGAACTATCCAGGTATTAAGAATATCACCTATTATTAGGCTTTGTTTTTCTTTTGGCCTCCAATCAAATACGTCTTGTACTTCAAGCTTTAAACCTCCATTCCATTTTATGTATCCACTTTCAGCCATTAATTTCAGTGTTTCAATTGGAACCGTGCTTTTATCAATAACACTTACATTACAGTTCAACCAACCTCGCTTTTTCAACCAAAAGAGAACGGAAAAAAGGCTGTTAGGAGTAAGTGCTCCAATGAGTGTCAATCTTTCCGGTTTAGTCAAACTAACCGGAAATTTATCTACTAAACGTAAAAGGCCATCAACCCGAACATTTTCTTTTTGCGAAGTTAAAAATTCTCCATTTCCTTCCTTAATCATCTCTTCTGTGCCCAAGCGAGGAGTAAATTGATTAAATTCGCGCAAATTTCCACATCTTGACATAAAACGAACTGGAAGATTTCTATAATCAGACTCAGGCAAGTTATATCTAATCTTTGGTATCCAAACTACACAACCTTGAGAATCAACTTCTAAAAGTTCTCTCCAGATATTTTCTTCAACCATTAAAAATTGCCCCCAAATTAGTAACTTGTATCTGTACAGCCATCTACATCTGCATCGCAGGAATCAAAACAACTATCAGAATCCACACATGAAGATATCCCACTATCAGTATCAGCACTATCAGTACAGTCACAACCTCGAACCTCCGGATATTCATCTTCATTAATTCCTTCTATAATGCTAAGGAATCCTAATTCTTGATCCTTCCCTTGCTGTACCCCTTCTTTAAAAGCCAATTTTCTCACCCCCCTTCTTTACAACAATAATTAATAAACCTTTTTTCAGCTTCTTTAAAAGAAATTGAATATGAATTTGAAAAAATCTCATTTTGATCTTTAGGATAATTTGTTAATTTATTAATAAAATTCAAAAAAGTTTTTTTTCCATATTCTTCTAATAAATATTTAATCCATAAATAAGAGAGTCGATACACTTGACTTCTTTCAATGTCCTCATATTTTTTTAATACAGCTAACTGTGACAAAAATCCTTCTTTCAATAAGTTTTTATCGATTTTTTCTAGACTTTGTTTTTGCTCTGCAATGTAAGTTGCCAAACCCTCAACTAACCAAACCGGAACGGAAAACGGGTAAAGTCGATAAGTAAAAAGATGGGTAATTTCATGGACTAAAACCTTAGAAAAACTTTCTCTTGGGTGACAACTTTCTTTTTCCCAAAAGTAGGGATGGAGAATAAACAACTCTTTATTTTGTTTATTTGTCCATCCAACAACCCACTCAGGCGTCTTAGTCTCCTTTTTGGCATCAATTTCCTCTCGTGAAGATAAAAATTTTACTTGAAAGGGAAATCTTTCTATCTCAAAGAATTTTTCATTACGCGAAACGCCCTCCTCCACAATATTTACTACTTGTTTAAATTCCGACTTGAAGCTTCCATTCCAACCAAAGTAAATAACTGAATTAATGATTTTCATCTGCTAATACCACAACTTTATCAAAATAAAGCTGACCTAAAAAATTAACTAGATTTTCAATAGTAATACCAAATTCATCACCTAAGTCTGTTAAATAAAATTTTTCTTTTTCTTTTTCCTTTACTTCTTTTAAAAATTTAAATGCCGTTTTAGTCAATAATCGCACCCGTGTTCCACCGAGACCAACTATTCCGCCAAAATCTTCTTCCCGCAATTTGGTTCTTTCTGAAATTCTAAGCGGAAGTGTATGAAAATCTTCTGGAACTTTCCGCTCCTCACCCTTTGTATCAACGTTAGAATTAGTCATCAACTTTGGGTTACCAATATATAAATCCGGCTGATCCAGCTTGGATTTATCTTCAGAACCAAAAGCCCCGACAACTCTGCATCCGCCACCACATTCAACTAAATAATCGCAACTTTGACACCTTTTCGGAAATAACGATCCATTACGCCAAACTTCCATTCCAGCCCAAATTTTACTTATATTTGTATTAAAAACATTGCCATAAGCGACATCTGCATGGGAACACGGCCTTACCTGACCATCCACTCCCAGAGAACAAGTGGTAATACCTGCAGCACATCTCTTACTTGTAAATTGACTATACCTTTCTAGGTTTCCAAGAGAACACAAAGGCACTGGTTCCAGGGTATCTGTCCCCACCCCCTCCCGTCTCAACTGATTTAACTGGTCAAACATAATTTTTATTTCATCCTGACTCAAAGAATGCTGATTAAACCACTCAATGTTGTACCTACTTGGGCCCACCCTGGTTGCAGCAAAATTTTCTACTCCTAATTCTTCATAACAAAATAAGCCTGTTTCATAAACATCTGATATATTCACATCACATACAACCATGTTCACGGTTAACCTCAAACCTGCCAAACTAGCTTTCTTAATACCAGAAATTGCATCTCTAAAAGCATCCTTTCGACCGGCAAGTTGATCATGTACATTTGGCTTATGCGAAGATAATGAGGTTAAAACCGTGCGAAGACCATATTTCTTCAAATTCTGATATTGTCCTTCAGTTCCAACCGTCAAATTTGAATTCAAAGAAGGTCTTATATTTTGTTCCTCGCATTCATCAATACCTGCTAAAAGAGTATCAAGCTCTAACATCGGCTCCCCACCAGTAAATGTTACCCTAAATACTTCTGCCTCTCCTAATTTTGAGACAACTGAACGAATAGAGGGAGGAGAGAAACTTTTCGTACCCGGTTGATCTCGATAAAAATTATAACAATAAATACACCTGTTATCACATGCTTCGGTTAACTCTACTTGTACGGAAATGGGGGCTTTCAAAGTACGGTATCGAAAAGGAGTTCTATCAGAAAGTGAATCGTCAACAAGCTCAGCTTGTTCTATCATTGAGAAGATCTTATAATACTTTTATAGTACTGTCAACTTTGGACCAATTGAATATAAGTTACTAAAAAAAATTGAAGAGTCTTACAATTTAACCATTATATTAAAACTTACTATAATTTGGAATTTAGGGTGGAGATGTTTTTCTTTAGTTTTGGAATAGCGTGGTGGTTGTAAATTTCTTCCGGTAAGTTTTCCGCATAGTTT
>CAYYDT010000037.1:0-4330 GCA_964470705.1 uncultured Gammaproteobacteria bacterium
TGGCTGTTCTTTTTATTTTTACTATTTTTCTGTTTACAGCTTCTGTAATGTGGCACAAGAAAAGTCTTGATAAAAGATTTTAATCAAGTTATGCCTCATTCTATAAACTGGGACAGGTAAGTTTTGATCATACATAACCAAAGTTTTGATAGAGAATTTCTCAGCCTTTTTTCAATTTGGTTGCTTAATATACTTAATTATTAAAAGTTATAAACAGATTGAAGGGAGGTGAGAGAAATGAAAAACAAACTATTAATCGGCGCATCTGCTTTAGTTTTAATAGGTGGTGCATTAGTTACACCAAGACTAGTTAATGCTGATCGTGGTGAACCTGGTGTTCAGGGTCCTAACTGCACTCCCGAAAGACATGAAGCAATGACGCAGGCTTTTGATAATGAAGATTACAATGCTTGGAGAGAATTGATGCAGGGAAAAGGAAGAGTAACCGAATTGGTTAATAAAGATAACTTTAGTCGTTTTGCTCGGGCCCATCAGTTGGCATCAGAAGGTAAAACCGAAGAAGCCAGTCAGATACGGGAGGAACTTGGTCTTGGTTTGGGTAACCGCCGGGGACAAAGAAATGGAAATGGACAAGGCTGGGCTAAGTGAAGTAACTAAGCGGTAATAGTGTTTGCCTGCCCCTGAGTTTAGGGGCAGGCACTATTGACAATTGGAATTAGTCCTGCGATTATCTAATTAATGAAAGAATTGTCCGATGAATTTAACTATAATTCCCAATCGGGATTAGCGGCAATAACTTTAATCCTCATTTTTTTGATAATTTTGAGTTTAATTTTCGGTTTTAACTTTGGATACATTTACTACTTGGAAGAATGCGGTGATTTGCCGGTGAAGACTTGTTTAACTGACTCCGGCCAAGAGGCAAATGACCGGTTAGATGATTCAGAAGAAGAAATTATTCCGGTTGTTGCCACTGGGAGTGCTTCATATAAAGGTTATAGCGCCAATATATCACTGTATTTTCCCTTAGATGGTGGTAGCGTAACCGGCAGTGTGGAGGGTGATTGTAGTGGTACCCTTAACGGGGTATATAGCGGGGAGAATAATGGAGCGATAAGCGGAAAAATATTCGGTAGTTGTTCACCTTTTTTTGTCCCAATACCAGCAAAGGCTGAGTTTTCAGGAAGTGTGAACCAAGAGTCGAAGACAGTTTTAATAACCGTTAGTGGTAGTGCGGCTGGATTCTCTGCATCCGAACCAGTAACTTTAACTTACTAGATCTTAGTTGAATACAATAATTTTTAAAGAAAAGGGGGTGTAACAGGTGAAAGATTTTATCGATTTTATTCGGGAACAGGGTGTGGTTGGCTTGGCGGTTGGTTTTATTTTAGGCGGCGCTGTTTCAGCGGTTGTTTCCTCTTTTGTTGAAGATATCATCAACCCGATAATCGGTGTTGTATTGGGTGCGGCTGGCAGTTTAGAGACTGCGGTTTTAGCCCTTGGCCCGGTTGAAATTAGGTGGGGGAGTTTTATCTCTGTTCTAATCGACTTTATAATTATTGCTTCGGTTGTTTATTTCGGCGTTAAAAAGCTTGGTCTTGACAAGTTAGATAAAAAAACAAAATAATTTTCGGTGGTCTAAGCGAGATTTTAACAGCCAAAATTGGAAATTGTTTTAGCGGTGTGTTAGTGTGGGTATAAATGAAGGGAGGTGAGATAATTGATGACTAAAAAATTTACCCCTCTTACTATTGCGTTAATGATTACGGTTGCCGTTGCCCTTGGTGGAACTATGCTGGCGATCAGTAACAGCCAGGATACCCGAAGCGGCGCCAGAGGCAGACCTGCTGACTTACCCATTGCCGACGTTGATCGTGGTCGGCCTACCGACTTGCCGTTTGCTGATGTTGATAATGGCAGACCAGCCGATTTGTCTATTCCCGAAGTTGCTGAGGAAAAAATAAATGAAGGACTTGCAAAAATGGAACAAGTGGTTGGCAACATTGAACGCCACAATGCCCTCCGTGATAGAGAACAAGATCAGGCAAGAGACCAATTTGGGTTTGAAATGAGAGACCAGGCCAGAGATCGAGCAAGAGACCGGGAAATAGCGGCTTTAGCTAAAGAGTTAAAAAAGGATCAAGAAAATCTGGAATATCTTTTAGCAGCTGTCGGCGTATCAGGTAATGACACCTCCGGCTACAGACCGGACTTTGAGCAGATACTTTTTCGTGCAGATAATGCCTTGACAGAAGCAATGTCTAATGCCAACGCGGAAGCACAGGGAGCGATTTCTGAGGCCTTGAGAAACGCACGGGCGGGGATTTCAAACATTATTGACTAAACGTTCAAAATTTAACACAGAAACCGTTCTTCTATAATGAGATTCGGTTTCTGTGTTTTTTGCAGATTTTTACTTCTCAAGTTTCTTTTTAAGTTCTTCAACAATATTTTTTGCCTCTGGTTCAAGCGCTCTGCCAAAAGCTAAGCCGAAAGCAATTGCTAAAGTGTAAGTTAAGCCGCTAACCAGGGCGTTAATGATTGTTTCACCGATATTCCAATAATCCATAATTATTAAAACAAGGAATACCTTACCGGCAACCAGGATAATTGTTGAAAAAAGGTCAACAATTTTGTTGTCTATTTTTGTTCCCTTGATATCAACCTTTTTTAACAGACTAATTGCCAGATCGATTAAATACTTACCAACAAACCAGATTATAATTGTGATAACCAGTTTCGGAAAAATATTTACCAATTGAACAATCAACTGATTTAAAGCAATAACGACGATGTCAAATGTATGCGTCATAATTTTTCACCCCCTTTCATAACTTAATAATAGCAGGTTGACAGAATATTATAAAATAGTTCTCAATTGACCTTAAGAATACTTGGGGGTATGATTTTTATAGATGAAGAAAACTAAAATAATTCTTTTTTTGTCAATTTTAATTATTCTGGCAGTTATTCTTTCTCGTATTTCCAGACCAGGAAGTCAAATATCTGAGTCTCAGCAGGAAACAATCAACCTTTTTGGCGATCCGCCGCAGTTTGTCTTGACATATTTGCCCCAACAGTCAGAGTCAGGCCAAGATCTTGCCCGGTATGAGATTTGGTATTACCCTGAAGTTTCTAAAAAAATTACCTTTTTAGCTGGCAAAATTATTGATTCGCAGGACTTTGAATCTGCTGATGAAATGTCAGCAGTTTCCTTTCAGCCCTGGGATTTTGATATTTTTACTTCTTATCAAGAGTTAGTCGATGTTATTGGTGATCGGCCCAACTTGGTTGATCTGCCTGGTTTCAGCGGGGAAGACTTAAAAACCTACGCAACCGAGGAAGGAGTTTTTATTATTGAGGGTGATTATTTAACCTACGTACAGACATTAACTTATGACGAGGATGTTGTTGTCGTTGAAGAGGAAAAACCCGCCCCGACGTTGGAAAAAAAAGAAGAAGAGCTTTTACAAGGCAAGGAATATTCCAACTCCGACATTGGCTTTTCAATAATTTACCCCGATAGTTGGTTTTTACAGAATGGAGTGTTGACCAACTATGATACAGATTATCTTTTTTCAGGTGCCGAACTGCCGGAGGAAATGATCAAGTGTGATTTTCTTAAATATTACCAAGAAGATTTCCAATTGAAAGATAAAAAACAGATAGAAAATGGCGATGTGACAATTTCCCAGGCCATGGTTGATTATGAAGAGGACACTAATACCATAGGATATGGGGACAATGTTGTTTTTTTGTTTGAGGACAGTCTGCACCAACCGATTTCCTTAGTTTGTTTCCGCTTAGATCAGAATCTGGAGGATGAATTAATCAATACAATTAAAACTTTTCAGTTTTTGGATTAAAATGAGGATAAAAAATAAACGAATTTTAGGTATTTTTTTGGTTTTGTTTTTCAGTTTCAGTCTGGTTGCTCCTCGTCCGGCTTATGCCCGGATTTCATTCCGCAAATTCTTTCGCAGTGTCCGGAGAGCAACTCGATTTGTTGTAAACGTGCCTTATAAAGCAACCAGGTTTATGGGGCCGACGCTTGGGCCGATTGCTGGTGATTTAATTAGCGTGAACTTAGGCAAGAATCCTAGATTTGGGGCTTTTTTTACTAAGGCAAGGAAAATTGATAAGTTGGCAGGAAATATTGAAGAGCAAAATAAGGTTATCAGGGAGCTGCGGCAGATATATCAGGACCAGGCCGCTGAGTTAGACAAAAAAGCGGCGGAAATTGCTGATATTCGACAGGAGCTGGCGGCAGAGCTTATTAAAGGGAACATTACCCGTGAGGAGCATTTGGAGAGAGTTGCTGATTTGGTTGAAATATCAAAAATTTATAAGAATACAGCTGAACGTTTAC
>CAYYDT010000038.1:0-4303 GCA_964470705.1 uncultured Gammaproteobacteria bacterium
AAAATGATGTTTGCGGCTACGGACTTGGTTTGTCGGTTGCCAAAAAAATTATCGATCTCCACCGCGGTTCAGTTTCCGTCAACAGCACTCTTGGTAAAGGCACTGTCTTTACAATAAAAATTCCTATCTGATTGTGTTAAAATATTACAATGATTGATAAAAAAGTATTTGTAATTATCCCTATTTTTCTTGGCCTGGTCGGGGTATTTTTTATCGCTAATAAAGGTGTCAGAAACGGCCAAAATCATCAGCCGTTGACAGAAGATGTTCCGCTAACTTCACCTTCCCTCGAAGCCGGCCAAATAGATGAAATCATTTTAACTGATTTAGAAATCCCCTGGGAAATAGCGTTTTTGCCGGACGGCCGAATGCTGGTGACTGAGCGGCCGGGGAGTTTAGTTTTGGTTGATGAAAGTAAGGAAATTATTGAAGTTGACAGCGTCAGCCACATCGGCGAAGGCGGTCTGCTTGGTTTGGCTGTCCACCCGGATTTTAGTCAAAATAATTGGATATATCTTTATTTTACCTCCGAAGAGAATGGCGAAATTGTCAACCAAGTAGAAAGATTTCAGTTAACCGATAACAATTTAACTGACCAAACAGTGATAATTGATAATATGCCCGGTGGATTTACTCACAATGGCGGCAGGATAAAATTCGGGCCGGACGGTTATTTATATATTTCTACCGGTGATGCCGGGAATCCAAACCTATCACAAGATGAAAACTCTTTAGCCGGGAAAATTTTGCGTTTAAACGATGACGGTTCAATTCCTGATGACAACCCCTTCGAAAATGCGGTTTGGTCTTTAGGCCACCGCAATCCCCAAGGGTTTACTTGGGATGATCAAGAAAGGTTGTGGGCGACAGAACACGGTTCATCGGCCGAGGACGAATTAAATTTAATTCAACCTGGTGAAAACTATGGCTGGCCGATAATCCGCGGCGATGAAGAAAGGGAAGACATGGTCAGTCCAGTTATCCATTCCGGAACTGATACAACTTGGGCGCCGGCGGGAGCCGTTTATTTCCAGGGCAGTATTTATTTTGGCGGCTTGCGCGGGTCAAGACTATATCAATATCAAATAGAAGAAGATCAATTGGTTGAACACCTGGTTGACAAATACGGCCGATTGAGGGCGGTTAGTTTACAAAACGAGTTTTTGTATTTATCGACTTCCAATACTGATGGCCGGGGAAACCCCGTACCAGAAGATGACCGGGTTATTAAAGTTGACTTGAATAGTTTATAATTAATTTAGGTCGAAAAATGAAATGCTAAAAGAAAATGCGGTAATGATATCTTTGATTATTTTTATATTTATTTTTGGTTTAGGGATGAAATTTTTTTCAATGACTGACCCGGCAGAATCAGTTTTATCCGCTTCTCTTCAATCAACCAGTAGCAATAAAGATGCTGATTTTCAAGAACAAGGAACCCTGGTAGAACAAAACGGCCGATGGATTTTAGTTTATCAAGAGGAAGACACTTTAGGCCTGACAGCTATTTTGGATTTTGCCGACCAGACTAAATGTGATTTCGGACAAGGAAAGCGAGCTTGTCGTGAAGAAGATTTTACCACTGGTATGAGAGTAAGGGTTGACGGCAGTTATTCAGATAATTACTTAACAGTTAATAACCTGGTAAAACTTGATTAATGTGTTATAATTCAGTTATGTTATTTATTAAAGAAATTTGAGGATAGGCTTGCTTTGGTAATTCTCCAAAAGAAAGTTTTCCCAAGAACAATGAAAAGGAGGTGAAAGATTAAATGGCAGATGTAACCAATAAGATTTATGTTGGCAATCTGGACTATGGTGTTACCAAGGACCAACTGGAAGAATTATTTTCCGAAGTTGGACAGGTAACTGACGCAGTTGTAATTACTGACCGTAATACCGGACGCTCAAAAGGTTTCGGCTTTGTTGAGTTTGGTACCGAAGAAGCAGCAACTAAGGCTGTTGAAAAGTTTAACGGTTTTGATTTTCAGGGACGCGAACTTAAAATTGACTATGCAAAACCAAGAGAACCGAGAAGGTAAATTGGTATTTGAATTATAGATTTAATTTGTGATATTATAAATAATAATGGACGGTAAAAAAGTTGTCATTGGCTTAGTGATCGGTTTGGCCGTCGGCTTACTGGCTGGTGCCGGAGTTTGGCTGATCAGCGGTGGGTCGGGTGTGGGAACACTCAAACCGTCTCCGACTCCGACTGAAATTCCGCCGACACCGATGCCCGAACCGACACCTACTCCGGAGTTAGACCGGGCCGATTTAACCATCCAGGTTTTAAACGGCAGCGGCGCTCCTGGTGTAGCCGGTACAGCAGAGGATCTTCTCCTTGATTTGGGTTATCAGGAAATTGATACCGGAAACGCTGACACTTATGATTATCAGCAGACAGAGGTGTCGATAAAAGAATCAAAAGATGAATATCTGCAGATGCTTTTAACTGACCTAAAGGACGAATATACAGTTAGTTCAGAATCCGCTTATCTTGACGAAGACTTCGATTTTGACGCTCAAATAATCATCGGCCAGGAGTAATCTCACGATCCGGTTTTTGAAAATTCTGATCTCGAATGAAACCTTCCAACTGGTGGCTTTAATTTTATTTCTAACAGCGAATAATATAATATAATTGTAGTATGAAAAAGATTTTAACGGTTATTTTATGTTTGGCTTTTATCTTTCATTTATATCCAGTTCCCCAGGCATATGCTTTAACCGGGTATATTGACCCAAACGGAGACGGCACTATAGTCTCTGGTTGGAGTTCAACCGGGACGAGTTATTACACTGAAATTGACGAAGGAACAAGACAGCCAAATACGCCGACAACTTCCGATAACATTTACGGAGGGTTTACTGATACCGGGATTGCCTATATGAATATGTCAACTTTAACTAATGTAGATAGTGTATCCCAAGTTGTTGTCTGGGCTTATCACAATGACGGGGCCAGAGGTCAATTATATGCTCAGCTTTACGATGATGACGAAACAACCACCCGTTCTTCGTCGGCGGCCTTTACAACGACTAGTACTGATGCTTGGCATTCAGTGACTTTTTCAGGACTTTCTCTCACCCAAGCTCAGCTAGATAGTTTGACGGTTGCTCTTTGGAAAGACCGTGCTAGCGGTGGCGCTCCGAACGATGTCATTGTTTACGCAATGTATGCCGAGGTGACTTATACTGAAACGCCGACGGTGGCAATCAGCATAACTACCGACGGAAGTGTGGCTTTTGGCTACCAGCCCTTAGATTCAACAGTTGACTCTACTTCCAGCGGCGTTAATGATGTTCAAACAATCAGTATTGACACCGGCCCGGCGGATTTAAATGTTGAAAGCACCAACTTTTCCGATGGAACAAATACTTGGACTCTATCAACCGCCAATGGCGCTGACCAGGTGCATTGGGAATTTTCAAAGGACGCTTCAAATTGGACTAGTTTTGCCGCAGCCAACACTCTTTATGCTTTTGACACCAATGTCAGTCAGGGTTCAACCCGAGACCTTTACTTGCGCCTAACCTTGCCGACAACCACCACTTCTCACAGCCAATACAGTTCAACAGTAACCATTGTTGCTTCTGCCCCTTAAAACTGGCAGGTGGTTTGCCGACTTGACAAAGTTTAAATTATGATGTTATTGTTTTTCTAGTGTGAAAATTATTATATTTTTCAGAAGAAAAGGAGGTGAACAATGAAAATTAGTTTTAAGAAAACAAAAAAACTATCATCACCGGTTCAGGAGTTGGGATTAGTCTTGTTTCTCGGCTTAGTTGGTTTGGTAATGCATCTCGGCGTTAACGCCGCCGATACTCAAACCGTAAATGCTAGTGTATCAATCCAACAGATTTCGGTGTCAGTAACTGATGCCGGAATAGATTACGGGATTCTGGCGGTTGGGTCGACAATGACGACATTTGCACTTGTTCCTGTTGACACACAAACAGCAACCAATGACGGTAATGTAAGTATTGACTTGAGTATTCAAGGCCAGGATTCGGCTGATTGGACGCTGGCTACAACAACTGGTACTGATCAGTATGTTCACCAGATTTCCACCGACAGCGGGGTCGGCTGGACTAATGTAGAAAGTGGTACTTATACAGATTTTGCAACAGGTGTAGGGACAAGTTCCACCGAGGAATTTGGCCTGAATTTGCACATGCCGTCTGGTACAACTGCTACTGAAACTCAAAGTGTTGACGTTTCGGTTCAAGCAAGCGCCACCGCCACTTAATAACCGGTTGTTTTATATCCGATATTGGTGTGATAGAATAAAAAAGATGA
>CAYYDT010000039.1:0-4279 GCA_964470705.1 uncultured Gammaproteobacteria bacterium
GCTGGGGGAATTTTCTGACTTCAATAAGACTTGATACTTGATCGGTTTTTTCATTGATGCTCTTGATTTTTTGAGACTGATTCTCGGTTAAGCCGAGCTGACTGGTTTGACTGGCCATTTTTTGGTCAAGGACGGCCAGTTGGTTTTGATTGTAGATATAGACGCTGATTAAACTGCCGGCCACCAAGGCGAGAAAAAAAGTCAGCCACCAAAAAGACCATTGCAGCGCTTTCAGCCGCCGCTGTTGGTTGTATTCCTCCTGAATTTGGGGCGGAAGGAGATTGATTGTTTGTTCATCTTCCGGGGCGGTGATTTTTCTCCGAGAGAGTGAAATTGCCACCGAATAATTGTTTGCTTTTTTGAAATCCCAGTTTTTGACGTTTAAAGGACAAAAATCGGATGTTTTTTTCAACTCTTTAGCGATTTTTTCTTTTAAGTTTTTGGTCACCGCTTGACCACAGATGAAAATATTTGATATTTCTTGGCTAAACTTGTTTTCGTAAAAACTGACCATTTTGGTTAATGTACTGAGAAAATAATCTTCACCGACGCCGTTTTCCTCACCGGTTAATGAAATAACTGAGCTAGCCATGATTTTTTTGCCGGAGCAAAGAGCAATGGTTGCATCTTTCGGCTGAATTTCAGCAACAATAGTTAGTTTTTCCTCATCATCGACCAACCGTGACAAAGACACAGTGATTGTTTCTAGGCAAAGTGGTTTTAGGTCAATTTTGTCTATAAATTCAATATATGAATCAATCGTTTTTTTGGGTACGGAAACAATAAGGACAGTCAACCGGTCTTTTTGTTTTTGGTCAACGATTCTCCAGTCAAGGTAACTTTTTTCAATTGGGTAGGGGATAAACTCTTTTGCCTGCCAGCGGACACTTTCGTCAATCTCACTTCTTTTCATTTTCGGCAGTTCTATAATTTTAGTAAAGACTTTTTCTTCAGGGATGGCGATAACCACGTTTTTGGTTTTGATTTTGTTTTTAGAGATAAGATTTTTAACTACCCCGGCCATTTTTTTTGTATCAACCACCCGGCCGTTGTTAATTAGGTCTTGACCAAGACTGATTTCATCAGCCTTGATCACTTTGTTGCCATTTGAACTTAGTTGGAGCAACTGTAATTTATAAGGGAGGACGACCAAACTGAAATAATTTTTTTTGGTGTTGAAAAAAACCATAGTTAACTTCAGTATAGAAAGAATTTCCCGCCATAGCAACAGTCAACCGAAATATGTATAATGAAATATGAAATCAGAACGAGGCCAGATTTTGATTGAAATTGTCGTTACAATTGGTTTATTAACCGTTTTGTTTCATGCTGTCTTTACTCTTATCAATGCTGCTTTCCAATCTTTAGGGGATGCGCAGGCCCGTCAGTCCGCACGCCATATTGCCCAGTCAAAAATTGAAGAGATTAAAAATCTCCCTTATCGCGAAATCGGTACCCAGGGGGGGATACCGCCGGGAGTTTTGCCGCAAACGGAAACTATTAACAAAAATGGTTTAAACTATCTTGTCAAAACCAGCGTTATCTTTATTGACGATCCGTTTGATGGGCTTTCGCCTGCAGATTCACTCCCTATGGATTACAAGCGCGTCCGGGTGGAGGTTAGTTGGTCGGGGTTGTTTTCTTCAAATCGACCAACTATTTTAGTTACCGATATTGCCCCCCCGGGAATGGAAGAGCCGCTAGCCGGAGGGATAATTGAGATTACTGTTTTTGATGCCCAGGTAGAGCCGGTTGCCAAAGCGGAAGTAGAGATAACCAACCAGGTTGTTACACCGGCTGTTAACCTTAACCTAACAACCAACGATCAGGGAAAAATACTTTTACCCGGTGCTCCAGCTTGCCCGGCTTGTTATTTTATCCAGGTTACCAAAGATGGTTATACTGTTGACCGGACCTACTCGACTGGTGAGGTTGTTAATCCTTCCAAGGGGTATTTGACAGTAGAAGAGGGTAAAGTAAGTGAAATCTCCTTTAAAATCGATAAAACGTCGGCTATTAATATTTATGGTTCAGAGCCGAATGTAACCTTTCATTTGACTTCATCGAAAATAATTGGCACAGATGCTGAGGAAAACCCGGTTTACAAATTGGACGAGGATTTTACTACTGATGAAAACGGCGAGTTGGTTTTACGAGATTTTGAGTGGGCAAGTTATGTTTTTGACCTAGTCGGGGAGGATTATGATATTGCTGGGACAAATCCATTTACTCCAATTAGTTTGGGGCCAGAAAGTGAATTGGATTTTCAGTTTCTGGTTGCTGATCATCAAGAAAACAGTCTTTTGGTTAAAATCATTGATATTGGCAATCAGCCGATTGCTTCCGCCAGCGCCCGTCTTTTCGATGGTGGCGATTATCACCAAGCGACTGTAAGTGGTCAATTAAACGAACCAGACTATGGACAAGTTTTCTTTTCACCGCTGGAATCAAAAAACTACAACTTAGAAGTTGACGCTGACGGCTACCAGCCGGAAAGTCGAACGGTAACTGTAGGAGGCAATACGGAAGAAGAGGTTATTTTAGAGCAATGAAACGATTAGATCGGAGAGGTGGAGACCAATTAAGCAGTTTAAAATCAGGTTTTACTTTACTTGAGGTTGTTATCGGGGCGAGTATTGTAATTGGTTTAATTGGCTTGGTTTACCGCTTCCAGACTCAAATGGCGGAAACCCAATTGATAATGGTAAACCGGCATTTATCAACTCAAGCGGTTGATGCCCTTTTGACAAAAATGGTTAAAGAAATTCGCAACGCTCAATATGGAGAAAACCAAAATTACCCGCTAGTTACCGCTGCCGGCCAGGAATTAACTTTTTTTGCAGACAGCGATTATGACCAAACAGTTGAACGGATCCGCTATTTTCTTGGTGAACAGGGTTTGTTTAAAGGTATTATTAAACCGGATGAAAACAATCAGTACCTGCCCGAGAACGAAGAGGTTAATTTTTTGGTGGAAGCGGGCAGTACGCCGGAGAGGCCGGTTTTTCTTTACTATAACTCTGACTGGCCGATGGACACTGAAAGCAATCCCTTAACCGATCCAGTTGACTTGACTGAGGTGAAAATGATCGAGGTTAATTTAGATGTTGACGGTTATCAATTGAGTTCGTTTGCCAGTATCCGGCAGTTAAAAAAGGAGGAGAGTGAATAAATCAGTCTATAAATTCCAGCAAGGATCGCTAACTGTTGCTTTGTTAACGATTAGCGCGACTTTTTTAATTATCATTACCGCTCTGCTTTTTATGTTGACCAATCAGTTTGATTACAGTTTACGTAACGAAGCCAGTATTCAGGCTTTAAATATTGCCGAGGCGGGGATAAATTATTACCGCTGGCATCTGGCCCATGATGAAGATGATTTTCAGGATGGTACCGGACACACCGGTCCTTATTTGCATGATTATTATGATCCGCAGGGCCGCCAAATTGGCCAATTTTCACTGGAGATAATTCCTCCGGATGAGGGTTCAAACATTGTCACTGTTCAGTCAATCGGCTGGCACACAGATTACCCAAATTTAAAACGGCAAGTAACCGCCAAGTTTGGCAAGCCGTCGATTACTCAATATTCTTCACTAAACAATTCCAGTTTGTGGTTTGGGTCGGGGATTACTGTCCACGGCCGGGTGCACAGCAACAACGGTATTCGGATGGACGGAGTAAATACCTCTTTGGTGACCAGTGCTCGGGAAACATATACCTGCGGGTCAGAAACTGGTTGTTCGCCGGCTGAAGAAAAACCAGGAGTCTGGGGAAGCGGACCGAACAGCGATTTGTGGGAATTTCCGGTTGCCGCTTTTGATTTTGAAGGAATGGCGGTTGATTTGTCTGAGATGCGGGCCGCTGCCCAAAACAACGGTTTATACTTAGGCGACTCCGGCGGCCAGGGTTATCATTTAATTTTTTCTGGCCAGCAATTTACCGTCCGGCGGGTGACTAATACTGATTATACTTGGGGTTACAGTGCAGAAAATGGTTGTCAGCAATTATATCAGGAAATAGATAACGAGGAAAATATTGGAAATTACTCTTTGGTTGATAATTCAATTATTTTTGCTGAAGATACACTTTGGGTCAGTGGTCTGATTGACGGCCGGGTGACCGTTGTTGGAGCAAGATTTCCGCTGGATACAAATAATGTCAACATTTGGATCGAAGATAATATAACTTATCAATCACGTGACGGTTCTAATAGTTTGGGGTTGATTGCCCAAAATGACATTTACATTGGTCGAAATATACCAGAAGATTTTCAGAT
>CAYYDT010000040.1:0-4125 GCA_964470705.1 uncultured Gammaproteobacteria bacterium
CTGTTAGCTTTTAGCCCTTCGCTATAATCTAATTTTTAATCTATTTTATATAGTTTGTCAAATATTAATTCTTAAAACTGGCTGGTTAAATTATACAAGGGCAGAATAATGGCGATAACTAAAAAGCCAACACCAATACCAAGAACGACCATAATCAACGGCTCGATGGCGCTGGTCAAGCTTTTCACTTTTTCCTCTGATTGTATTTCAAAATAATTGGAAACTTTAGTTAAAACGTCGTCTAACTGGCCGGTCTTTTCGCCGGTGGAAGCCATATGGTTCATAATCGGCGGGAAAACAGTTAACTCACGCCAGGAATCTGACAGAGGAACACCTTTTTCCACCCGGCTGGCAGAATCCTGCAAAGCATTTTCATATACTTTGTTGTCAGCTGTTTGAGCAACTATCTCCAGGGCCTCAACCAAGTTAACGCCGGCGCCAAGGAGAATTGACAGCGTCCGGTTTATTTCGGTTAAATTAATTGCCCTGGCCAACGGCCCGAGAATCGGTATTTTTAATTTATACTCATCAATTTTTAAAGCATACTCTTCGTTGGCCATCAGATATTTATAGACAATAAAAATTAAAATAACTAGCGTTGGAAAAACCCAGATATTACCGGAGACAAAATTGGCTAATCCCATCAATATTTGTGTCGGCAGTGGCAATTCCGCCTCAAACTCATCATATAAAGACATCATTTTCGGGATAACAAAAGCCATCATAATAAAAGTAACAATAACCATACCGACTACAATTATCAGCGGATAAACCATTGCTCCTTTTATTTTGCCGATAAATTCTTTTTCGCTCTCTAAATTATCAGCCAGCCTTCCAAGCACCTGGTCTAAAACTCCGCCTTCTTCACCGGCCCTGACAGAAGCCAAGTAAACGTCATTGAAAGCACCTTCTTCTTTAGCTAATGAGTCAGCCAGCGACTCTCCTCCCTCTACTCTGTGTAAAACCCGGCCGATAATTTCCCCGAGCCGACCTTCTGTCTGCTCCCGCAAAAGACCAAGCGCCTCACTTAAGGGCAGACCGGTATTGACCATTGTTGACAACTGCCTGGTAAAAATTGATAAGTCTTTTACACCAATCTTGTTAAAAAAATCCGTGGAAATAGAATCTAAAATGTTTGGTCTTTTCTCCTTGATATCCAAAACAACTAAATTTTTTTCCTGGAGAATCTTGACAGCGGTTTTCCGGGTTCTTGTTTCAACAATACCAGTGACTGATTTGCCAAGATTATTCTTTGCTTTATAAGTAAATCTTTTAATCATTTCATTTTTCCATCATCCGGTTTAACTTCTCCTTGTCACGAGCGTAGGAACGGGCAATATCAGCGTCTATTTTACCTTTTTTCACCCATTCGGCCAATGACCGCTCCAAGGGTATCATCCCCAACTCAGATGAAGTTTGGATAATGTTGTCAATCATATGGGTTTTGTTCTCTCGAATGGTGTTTTTCACTGCCGAACTGGCCAGTAAAATCTCAACCGCCGGAACGAGAAGTTGATCAGTCGTCGGCACCAGACGCAAAGAAACAGCGGCGCTTAAAGTGTTTGACAGTTGTGTCCTAATTTGTTCTTTACTCCCTTTCGGAAAAGCATCAATAATCCGGTCTATCGTCTCAGCGGCAGAGTTAGTGTGCAGAGTTGAAAAAACCAAATGACCGGTTTCAGCAATACTTAAAACCATTTCAATTGATTCCAAGTCCCGCATCTCACCGACAAAAATAACGTCCGGATCTTCACGGAGGACTGACCGGAGGGCTTTTTTCCAGTTAAGCGTATCCCTGCCGATTTCCCGCTGGGAAATTATCGCTTCCTTGGGAGTGATAAAATACTCAATCGGGTCTTCAATAGTCACCAAGTGTTCTGCACGGGTTGCGTTTATTTCCTCTAATATGGAGGCAACAGTAGTTGATTTGCCGTGGCCGGCTGGGCCGGTAATTAAAATTAATCCTTGCTTTAAACTAACAAACCGGCGCAGAATTTGGGGTAAATTTAACTCTTCAAGCGTCGGGATTTTAGCCGGAATTGTCCGGAAAGCGGCCGCCGGTGCTCCCTTGGCATGGTAAGCATTAACCCTAAACCGAGCAATATCGGCAAGAGAATAAGAAAAATCAACTTCCTTTTCAAGAGTAAACTTTTTTTTGTTTTCATCAGACAACACCTGATAAACAAGGTCTGTCAGGCTTTTATCATCAAGCACCGGCTGGTTTACCAGCGGTTCCAAATTACCTTGGATTCTCAAGGTCGGTTTAACCCCGATTACCAGGTGTAAGTCTGAGGCCTTGTTTTGATAGGTTAGTTCAAGTAATTTGTTAATCTCCATTTTAGTACTCGGCAACTCTTAATATTTCTTCAATTGTAGTTGTTCCCTCCATCGCTTTCAAGTAGCCGTCCTGTTTCATTGTCAGCATGCCCTGTTGACGGGCTATTTTTTCGATTTCTCCAGCCGAAGATTTACTGACTATCAGTTTGGCAATTTCGTCGGTAACCGGCATGACCTCAAAAATACCAATCCGCTTACGGTATCCCGTTCCGTCACAAGCCTCGCAGCCTTTGCCGCGCCATAAAACCATACCCGACTCTTTAGTTTCTTTTTTCTGTTTTTCAACTGCCGGCTGATACATTTCACCAAGAACTGATTTAATATCTTCTTTCATTTCCTCGTCAGGCTTAAATTTCTCTTTGCAGTCAGGGCAAATCCGCCTTAAAACCCGCTGGCCGATAACCGTGGTCAAAGACGAGACGAGTAAAAACGGTTCAGCGCCCATATCAATCAGCCTTGGCGGGGCACCAGCAGCACTGTTAGTGTGCAAAGTTGAAAAAACTAAATGCCCGGTTAAAGCGGCATGAATGGACAAAGCGGTTGTTTCCTCGTCCCTGATCTCACCGACCATAATTATATCCGGGTCCTGGCGAAGAAATGACCTTAAGGCCGACGAAAAAGTCAGCCCTGCCTGGGGATTAACCTGGACCTGGTTTACCCCGGTAATTTGGTACTCAACCGGGTCCTCAACCGTCATTGTGTTTAACTTGACTGAATTTACTTTATGCAGGGCGGAATAAAGGGTAGTCGTTTTTCCTGAACCAGTCGGCCCGCAAACAATAATCATTCCCTGAGGGTTGTCAATTGTTTTTTCAACGTTCTGTAAAGCTCTTCCACCCAAACCTAATTCCGGCAGGGTAGGAATTTTTTCTTCTTTTTTCAGTAAACGCATAACCACTTTTTCGCCGTGGACTGTCGGGGCTGTGGAAACCCGGAGGTCAACGGTTTCTTCGTCGGCCGTAAAGGTGAACCGGCCGTCCTGGGGAACACGGCGTTCATCTATTTTTAAGTCAGCCAAAATTTTAATCCGGGAGACAACTGCTTCGTGGATTTTTTTGGGCAGAACCAGTTTTTCGTGCAAAATACCGTCAATCCGGTAGCGAACCCTGGTCTCACCTTCTACCGGTTCAATATGAATATCTGATGCCCGGGATCGCATAGCAAACTGAAGTATAGTGGCAACAACTTTGGCTATCGGCGCTTCCCGAATAATTTTTTCCAAATGATTAAGGTCAGGAAGATCTTTTTTTGATTTTCCAGTTTCTCCCAGAGCCGCCTTGACCTGGGTGGTTAACTCCTGTTCATACTGAGTGGCAACCATCTGTTTGACTTGAGCAGGAAGGGCAAAATAAGCTTTAATCTCCATCTCGGATTTTTTTTCCAAAAACTCGATCGTTTCCAAGTCAAGAGGATCAGCCATTGCCACGTGAAGGACTTTTTCTGCTTCATCTACACGAAAAGGAATTAAATTGTAACGTTCAGCTACACTTTTGGGGACATATGAAACACTTACCGGTGAAAACCCCTCAACTTCAAGGTCAACAAAGGGAATATCATATAACTCCGCTTTTGCCTGAAAAACTTCTTTTTGCGTCGCTAGGTTTTTACTGATAATTATTTCTTCTTCCGGCTTATTTGACTGCAGACGCAATAGTTCTATTTCCTTTGCTTGCTTTTCAGTTATAACTCCTTTTTCCTGGAGGAGATCAGCAATTCTTTTTTGGGTAACCATGACTACATTCATCTTGGCACATTTAACTTCCAAATTCAAGCACAAGTACACCTCCG
>CAYYDT010000041.1:0-3990 GCA_964470705.1 uncultured Gammaproteobacteria bacterium
GCACCGGATTGGGCAACCCGGACAGCTTTAACTCCTGCGCTCACGGCGCCGGCCGGACAATCGGCCGGAAAGAAGCAAAAAGAAAATATACTGTCCAGGAAGTGATCGAGGATATTAAAGAGAGAGGAATTGTTCTAGGCAAAGCTAATAAAAAAGACATTGCTGAAGAATCTCCCTGGGCTTACAAGGATATTCAATCAGTGGTTGACAACCAAAAAGACCTCGCCAAAATGGAAGTTGAGTTAACCCCGATCGCCGTCGTCATTGCCTAGACCTGCCGTTTTTTCTGCCTTTTTCAATAGATCTTGAAACTTCCTCGTCAGAAATCCCCGGCCAAACTTCAGCCAAATGCAGTGTTTTTGCCAAAAGACACTGATCAATCACCTGACGGGTAATATTTTCTCCTTCTCTTTCCAAAATTGCTTTTTCTAAACTAGTTATCAAACCCAAGCAATCACCCGGGGTTTGTATTTTTCTAATCTCAAACCTTATCGTCGTATCTATTCTATTTAACTGCGTATTCTGCTTTTCTTTATTTGGTAAAAATAATCTTCTTAATCTTTCTAAAGCCATAAAAACTCTCAATAAAACTTAATACGGACATTGTCTTGAACTTATCTGCCAATAACTGATCAGAAGAACTAACCGCCTCTAGTTATTTCCAAAACCTCGATCTCAAAATTCAACGTCGCGTTCGGCGGAATCGGTCCAACACCCCGGTCTCCGTAGGCCAATTCCGGTGAAATAGTTAGTTTTCTTGTTTCTCCTGCTCTCATCCCTATCACACCTTGATCCCAACCCTTGATCACTTCACCTGCTCCAATTGTAAAACTAA
Organism: uncultured Gammaproteobacteria bacterium; assembly: GCA_964470705.1. Lineage (GTDB taxonomy): Bacteria > Patescibacteriota > Microgenomatia > UBA12405 > JAHJSD01 > CAYSLZ01. The sequence goes on from CAYYDT010000041.1 coordinate 836, forward strand.
ACGGCTCTCCCCTCTCCCGGCTGGAATCAAATTCAGTCCCGTCTTCCAAAGTGCCGACGTAATGAACGCTGACCGTATCGCCTTCATCTGCCATTGGGCCGTCACCTTCTTCAATGATATCTTTGAACAAATCTCCTTTATCACACTCTTTTCGGTAAAAACCCCATTGATCACATTCACTGTCGTCTTCAAAAACACAAAAACTTCGTGTTCCACTCTCAAAGTCAATATTTATTGACTCGCCGCCCTCTTCTTCGCAATAAACCGCTGCCGGATTAGCAATCTCAGCGCTGTCTTTGTCCAAAGGCGTATCAGAAGATTTGTAAACACCGAAATAATAAACACCAATTACCAACACCAGACACCCGGCAATAATAAAAATCGTTTTTTTGTTCATTTCAACAATTCGATTTTAACATACTTTAACATTTTGCAAGAGGCAAATTTAAACCTTCAATTTCACCCAATTATTTTTCAACCATTTTTTTGACTTTTTCATTGACGAATTGCAACCCAAACTACCTCACTATTATTTATACACTTCATGAGTGCCGATATTTATAAATAACACCTTGTCCTCTGACATAAATTTGAAAATAACTCGGTAAGAATAATCAACTGAAAAAGAATAATAATTTTGCATTACACCCTTTAATTTGTGAGTTTTCAGTGAGGGGTGAAAGGGATTTTGCCGAAAAAGTTGTTTCTTTTTTTCGAGTTTATCAGCAACGTGACGAGGACTGTCTTTTAATGATTTTTTAAATTTTGGCAACAAGTAAATTTTAATCTTTTTTCTCGTCATCTTGAAGGTCTTCCCATAAGTCAACAAAGTTACCCTTGAACTCCTTTATTTCACCCATTTTTATTTCTTTTTCTGCTTCAGCTATAGCTTCCAAAGTATCCTTCATTTCCCACTCGCGCTTTTTTTTCTGTAAATCTTCGTATTCTTCTAAACTCAATAAAACCGCCTGAGGTGTATTGTTGCGGACAACATAATAAGGTTCGCCGCCTTCCCGGACTGCGTCGATTACCCGGCCGGCGCCCCGCTGAAGTTCAGACGTACTGACCATTTCCGGAACAAACTCATACTTTACTGACTTATTACTTGATTTTTTGCCTGCCCGCCTGGTTTCCTCGTCAGAGGGTTGCGGCGGGGTTTTTTTACTCATAATTTTAATTTATCATATATAAATATTTATGTCAAATATTGTATATGCCAGTTATTTTTCAGCCATTTTTTTGAACTTCTATACTCCGGTAAAATTTCTTCCACCCGCCTCCAGAATTTTTTAGAATGATTCGGCTGTTCCGAATGAACCAATTCATGAACAACCAGATAATCAATAACCGCTAGAGGCGCCATAACAATCCGCCAGTTAAAATTAATATTTTTCGACTTTTGACTGTACGACCCCCATCTTTTTTTCGCCCATGAAACTTTAACTTTATTCACCCGGCAGTCAATTAAAGGACGATATTTCTCCACCCGTTTTTCCAGCCAGTCCAACGCCCTAGTTTTATACCAGTCAATCATCAGCTGTTTAGCTTTGTTTTGATTTGGTTTGGAAATATAAAAGCCGTCATTAAAAAAAACACCGGAAATTTCCTTGTCGATATAATGCAGACGGTACAAATTGCCTAAATACAAAAATTCTTCTCCCTCGACAAACTTTTTTATATCCGCCTTGCCCATCTGCCGATATTTTTTTCTTATCCACTTCTTTTTTTCAATAATCAGCTTTTCAATCTCACCATCACTCATCCGCCTCGGCGCCCGGACAACCAGTTCCTTCTCCGGCGTTACCTCCAAACTTACCGTCCGCCGGCTTGTTTTGATTATTTTCACTTTCATCTTCTACAAATTTTACCCCATTTGATTAACCTCCAACTGGTTATCACTCTTAACACCTGGTCAAATATAGTTTAATATGCTATTTTTAAATAAAATAATGAGTTTTTTGCTTTTTGGTTGCTCTTTTTTCATTGCTGGTATTGGGGCCGAACTTGTCGGCTTTGGTATTTCAGCAATTTTGATGTCACTTCTGCCGCTTATTCTTCCATTAACAATTAGTATTCCCTTAGTTGCTGTTATATCCGTAATTGCCACCGGTATAGTAGCCATAAAAACAAAAACCTACAATCTGTCCCAATACTTAATTCCTCTTTTTCTTGGTTCTATTATCGGCATTCCATTAGGCATCTGGTTTTTAGGGTCAGTTAGTGAAAGAATACTTTCTGTTACCCTGGGAATAACTCTTGTCGTTTACGCCACTTACAACATTTTCAGCGAAAATAAAACTTTCCAATTGGGAAAATTCGCTCGTATCCTTATCGGATTAATTGCCGGTTTTTTTGGCGCTTCATTTAATATCAACGGACCACTTATCGGATTATATTCCCTATCGAACACTAATTTCTCTAAACATGAAAACAAAGACTTGGTTGCTACATATATGTCAATTACCGGACTTTTCATTATTGCCGGCCATAGTCTTTCTGGCCGAATAACAACTACTGTTTTAACCTACACCTTATATGCCTTGCCCCTTCTCCTGTTAGGCATGTGGGCAGGAACAAAACTTTATAAAAAAATTAGTCTTGATTTTATCAGGTGGATTATCTATTTTTTTGTTTATTTCGCCGGGATTAAATTTATCCTCATGTAAAATTTATACCCTTCTACAGCCTTCTTGAATCGTAAGCCCAGTGAAGCAGCGCCTGTCTCTGTTTTCTCCGGCAGTCAAAATCTTTTTTGGGGCAATTTTTCTCCACCGCGCCCCAGTGCCGGCGAAAAGCCTTCCAGCGTTTAATCTGCCGGTCGTCCTCTTCCGGTATTCTCCGGCCGAAATAATATCGGCAGTACCACTGAAACCAACCCCGCGGATCATCTTTATAAATCCAGCCCTTTTTCTGCCAGTGGGACAAAGGCATCGAAGCATCAACTCCAAAAAAATTCAAATCCGGATTTTTTTTCTTTGGCGAAAGCTTGGCATTTCTAAACCAGTGATCAGGAAATTCGTCTTTGCAGTCAGTCATGTATTTCCCACCGAAAACGCCCAACTCCAGCATTTCTTTTGGTGTTAAATGCGGACTGAATTCGGGATGAAAATTCTTCCCCACCGGCTCAGTCAAATAATAAACATACCCCGACTGCA
>CAYYDT010000042.1:0-1127 GCA_964470705.1 uncultured Gammaproteobacteria bacterium
ACTACATTCATCTTGGCACATTTAACTTCCAAATTCAAGCACAAGTACACCTCCGGGGTGTATTACTATTGACACCTCGGTCTAAATGACAAAGCCAACAACAACCGTCATTCTGACCCTGAGCATGCCACGATTTTTTTCGTGGCCTGTCGAACGGGGAAGAATCCCACACGTGTCATCCCTCTCCTGTAATAGCGGACTTTAGTCCGCGTTGTTTTATAAAAGATGTTAAAATCAGACAATGAGTTATTTAATCGTTGGCGGCAATTTAGATCAGCAAAAAAAAGAAATCAACCGAATAGCAAAAGCAAATAAAACGGTGATTAACGCCAACAGTCCAGACCTACTGCAAATAGACCCGGCCGATACTATCGGCATCGACCAGATCCGAAAAATTAAAACTTTTCTTAACAAAAAAAGCTGGCAGGGAAAAACAACAAAAACAGTTGTTATTTATCAAGCAGAAGCAATGACCAAACCGGCCCAAAACGCTTTTCTAAAAACACTTGAAGAACCGCCAGGCCGATGTTTAATCATTTTGACTGCTAATTCCAAAAACTCCTTACTGCCGACAATTATCTCCAGGTGCCAAACAAGATACTTAATTAACAAATCTAGTGAAAACAAGAAAAAACTAAATCAATACTGGCAACGTTGGCAGGAATTAAACAAGGCTGGTTTAGATGAGAAATTAAATCTTGGAAAAAAGATCAAAAAAGAGGATTTAGACATTTACATTCTCGCCTTGCAAAAAAAACTGTCCATCGTCGATGACAATCAGTCTGAAATAAAAACCTGGCTGGAACATTTAATTACCGCTAAACAAATGGTAAAAAATAACGTCAGCCATCAGCGGGCAGTTGATTGGCTGGTCTTAAAATTATAGAATTAATAATGTTTAACCCTAAATTTACAATTAACAGCCAGATTTTAAATAATATTTCGCAAATCGAGAGTTCAAAAGCAATTATTGACGCCTCGCCAATTATTCCGGCTTATGAAAAACAATTTCAGGAAGAAGCAATTGTCAGCGCCGTCCACTACGGAACCAAACTTGAGGGCAACGATCTTAGTTTTAATCAAGTTGCCAAAGTAATTGAAGGCAAGCAGGTTTACGCCGCCAAACG
>CAYYDT010000042.1:1227-3970 GCA_964470705.1 uncultured Gammaproteobacteria bacterium
GTTTTAATCAAGTTGCCAAAGTAATTGAAGGCAAGCAGGTTTACGCCGCCAAACGGGACATTAAAGAAGTAATTAATTACCGTGAAGTGATGGCTTATTTGGAAAGTTTAAGCGAGAAAAACCTGTCTGCCGAAGACCTGTACAACGAAGAAACGCTTTTTAATATTCACCAAAAAACAGTAGAAGATATTGTCCCTGAAGACCAAGCAGGTAGTTTTCGCCAGCTTCAAGTAACTATTAGAAATAGTACTACCAATGAGATTTTTTTTCGGCCGCCGCCGCCCGTTGAAGTTGAGTATTTGATCAAAGATTTTTTTCACTGGTTAACCAGCGACGGGGCCAAACAAACACATCCGGTTTTAAAAGCAGGGATTACCCATTACACCTTAGTTGCCATCCACCCGTTTACTGAAGGTAACGGCCGAACAGCCCGGGCAATCGCCACTTTGGTGCTGATGAAAGAAAACTATAACATCCGGCGGTTGTTTGCCCTGGAAGAATATTTTGACCGCAATGCTGAGAAATATTATAACTCTTTACAATCAGTTTCAATGCAAAAAGGCGAAATCAGCGACCGCGACCAAACTCCTTGGCTGGAATTTTTTACTACTGCTTTGTCAACAGAATTAAAAAAAGTCGAAGAAAAAGTCAGGCAGATCTCGTCGGATATAAGTTTAAAGAAAAAACTCGGCGATAAACAAATCCCGATAAACAAACGCCAAGTCAAACTGGTTGAATATATGCGCCAATACAATGCCTTAAGAATGTCAGATGCCCGGGAAATTATTCCGATGGTCTCTGACGACACTATTTGGCGGGACTTAACAAAATTAATTGATGCCGGAATCGTTGAAAAAAAAGGCAGCACCAAAGGCGCTTACTACCGCCTAGTTTCTTAAAATTAAAAAATGAAGATTTACGCCGACCTTCATCTCCACTCCAAATACTCCCGAGCGGTCAGCCCGAAAATGGAACTGAAAAATATTTGCCAATGGGCGGCAATAAAAGGAATAAACTTGGTTACTACCGGTGATTTTACCCACCCGGAGTGGATGAAAAACTTAAAAGAAAAGTTGGTTTTAAAACGAAAAGGGATTTACTGTCTGAGGGAAAAACCTGATTATCCGGACCTGATAATTAACACGGAATTGTCATTTATTTATAACCACCACAAGGTTCACCTGCTTGTTTTTGCTCCAGATATAAAAACAGCTGAAAAGATTAACCAACTGCTGGCCGAAAATAACGTCAATTTACAATCTGACGGCCGGCCAATTATTAATATGCCAATAAAAAATTTCATTAAAATTACTGAAAACCTTAACCCGGACATTTTTTATCTACCCGCCCACATCTGGACGCCGTGGTTTTCCTTGTTTGGGTCAAAATCTGGTTTTGATTCAATTGAAAATTGTTTTGGCAGATATGCAAAAAAAGTCACCGCGGTTGAAACCGGGCTTTCATCAGACCCGCTAATGAACTGGCAAGTTAAAGAACTTGATAACCGAGTGATTGTTAGTTTTTCAGACGCTCACAGCCTGCCGAACCTTGGCCGTGAAGTTACCGTTTTCAATTTACCAAAGAAATTCACCTACCAGGATGTTATTAACAGTTTAAAATATAAAGATAGACCAAAAACTAAAGTGGCGATGACAGTAGAGTTTTATCCGGAAGAAGGTAAATACCACTATACCGGCCACCGTAAATGCCAAGTATTTCAATCACCAAAGACAACCGATAAACTAGGCACGGTCTGTCCGATCTGCGGCAAAAAACTAACCATTGGTGTTTTGCACCGGGTCAGCCAGCTCAGCCGGAAAAACAAAATAAAACCAATAATCGAAGTCACTAATGGTTTGAAACTTATTCGCCACCCCGAAAATATTCATCCCCCCTTTATCCGCCTGATTCCGCTTGAAGAAATTATTGCTGAAGCAGAAGACATCGGCCGACAAACAAAAACAGTCAGTAAAAAATACCAACTGGCTGTAAACAACTTTAAAAATGAACTAAATCTTTTAATAAATGTTCCGGTAAAAAAAGTCGTCCCGGTATTAGGCGAAAAAATCAGCCAAGGGATAAAGAAAAACCGCCTCGGCAATTTATCAATTCAGCCCGGATATGACGGGCTTTACGGCCGGGTAAAAATATGGGATGATAATCAGAAGAAATGTTCAAAAACCGTCTTGACGCTGCTAGACAACTAAAAAACAAACTTGAACCGGATTTCGACTCAAAAATTGAGATAAAAATCATCTCTCTCACTCCGGGAGGAAATAAAATTGCCAAATATCTTGACAAACTCTTGTCATCTCGGCCAAAGGATGATCAATCGCCGACTGAAACGATACTTATTGTCGATGACGGCGGCAGTTCACCAGAAAAACTGATCCGGGCGGTTAAACTTTACCGGCAAAAAAACTTTAAAAAAATTGCTGTCGGTATACCAGTCTATAAACTGGACGACATATTAAAACTGCAAAAACACGCTGACGCTGTTTACACTGTTTACCAGCCGAAAACCTTTATCTCCACCGAAGAGTTTTACATTTCTACGCAGTAGCAGGCTCTTGCCCCGACTCATTTTCGGGGTTAGGCTTTGTCTCCTGAACGTATCAGCAGGCTTTAGCCTGCGTTATTTTTGAATTTCCCACTTCAGTGTCCCACAAAGAGGTTACAAGTCAATTCGGGAGTGGAAATTTTAAAAAATGTAGGGATAACCCTTGTGGTTATCCGTTATGCA
>CAYYDT010000043.1:0-2728 GCA_964470705.1 uncultured Gammaproteobacteria bacterium
TTTACTGTTCACTATTCACTGTTTACTGTTCACTATTCACTGTTTACTGTTCACTCCCTTGTATTTCAACGCGTTTTTTTCCCGCCAGGTTCTCTAATTTTCCAATATACTCATCAGTTAAATCCTGAAGGTCGGTTTCCCACCGGTGAAACTCGTCCTGGCTGATTTCATCCTTTTGAAGCATATCTTGGTATTGATACCGGTGATCCGACCGGACATTACGGATCATTACCTTAGCCGCTTCCAACTTTTTATTAAGCAAGCTTAAATAATTCTGGCGCTGCTCTGAAGTCAGCGTCGGCAGTTTAATCCGGATTTTTTCTCCATCAACTACTGCCTGCAAATCCGAGCTATTAGCCAAAATTTCATTTTTTATTTCTTTAATTATCGACTTGTCCCATGGTTGAAAAACCATTGTCCGCGCTTCTTCCACGCCAACTGTACCCAATTCTTTTAAGGTCATTTTTTGCTCACCGCCGTAAACTGAAACATCTAAATCCTCTATTAAAGACGGGGTTGCTCTCCCCGTCCGGATAGTTGCCATTTCATCAGTGAAAATTTCAACTATCTTTTCCATTTGTTGAGAAATTTTATTTTTGTCCATAGTTATATTTCAAACCGGGCGAAGTCGCCAATTTTAATATTCTCGCCAAACTTGGCAATCATCATTTGGATCACTTGTTCTATTGTTTTATCCGGCTGACGAATAAAATCCTGTTTCATTAAATCCTCAACATTTTCGGGTTTCATCGAAGCCACCTGAAGACAGATATCTTTTGCCAGTTGTCTAAACTGAGGGTTGCGGGCAGTAAAATCGGTTTCTGACTCAAGTTTAACCATTGATCCGATTTTTCCGGTTGTGTGGGTATAGGTAGCCACATATCCCTGGCAGGTTTTTTCGCCTTTCTTCTTTTCTGCCTCCTTAATTCCTTTTTCTGCCAATAATTCTCTTGCTTTATCCAGGTTGCCGTCAACCTCTTCAAGCGCCTTTTTGCAGTCCATAATACTAATCCCGGTTTCATCTCGTAATTGTTTGACTTTATCGATTAAACTATTTGACATAATTCTTACTCCGCTTCGTCACACCATCCGAGGAGTCCATTCGAACACCTCGGAGGAGTAACTTCGCTATTTTTTAACACTATCCGCTATTTCTCTTACCAGCAGTTGAATCGACCTGGTGGCATCGTCATTAGCCGGAATCGGATAATCAACTAAGTTCGGGTTACTATTACTATCTACAATTGCAATTACCGGAATTCCTTTTCGGTTTGCTTCTTTTATTGCCGTCAATTCATGACTGACATCAACAACAAACAATGCATCAAACAACTTGTCTAAATCAGCTATTCCGCCGACTAATCTTTCCAACCGGGTAATTTCCCTTCTGACAACTGCCTGCTCTTTTTTCGGCCGGTCATCATATTTACCCTCTTTCCAGTCCTTTCTTAATTCATTAAGTTTATCAATGCTGTTTTCTTTAATCTGCTCCCAGTTAGTTATTGTTCCCCCCAACCAACGGTTATTAATGTAAGGCATACCAACTCTTTTTGCTTCTTCTCGAATGATTTCCCTAGCCTGGCGCTTAGTACCCAAAAAAACCATTTTTCCGCCTTTTTTAGTAATCCTTGAAACAAACTCTTTTGCCTGATCAAGTTTTTGTTTAGTCTTTGCCAAATCAAATACCGCTATTCCGTCCTTGATCATATAGATATTTTTCTGGGCGTTGGGGTTGACCTTTGACTTTTTGTGGCCGAAGTGACAGCCGGCCTCCAGAAGGTCTTCCAAAGTAACTTCCTTAGATTTATCTTGTTTTTTAGTTTTAGCCTCTTTGCCCGCCTGCTTGGTGTGCTTGCGGCGGGTAGGCTTTTTGGTTTCAGCTTTCTTCTTCTTAGGCATGAATTTTATTGTTAACAACGGTTTGGATTATATCATACAAAATTGGATAGTGTCTAATTTTTTCAGGTATTATTTGGTTCAATCCCCTGGCCGTGGTTACACCTTCACTTGTTTTACTTACCTTTTTTCCCTGGGCCAGTTTTTTTGCCAAACTGAAATTTGACGAATTCGGACTAAAGCCGGTAGCAACTAAATCCCCAATTCCGGCTAAAGAATATGCTGTTTCTTTTTCACCGCTAAAAAATTCAATTATCTCTGCCATTTCAAGTATTGCTTGACTGACAAACCTGCCCTTAAAATTTAAACCTTTATTCCCGCCGGCGGCTTTACCCAACCCAATCGCATACAAGTTTTTCAGCGGGCCGCACCAGGAAAGACCGGTTAAGTCGTTGTGCCTGGTTAAATGCAGTTTAGTATCTGCAAATAAAGAAATTATTTTTTCAATAGCTTGTTGATTTAAACCGCCAACCAGCCCCCATCCGGGTTTACCGGCGATTAATTCTTCGGCAATCATCGGACCGGAAATCAAAACTTGGTTGTTCTGCCAAACATCTTTTGACAACTGCCAGGGTGTTTCCCCTTTTTTGCCTAAACCTTTGCTTAAAACAACTACAATTGTCCTGCCTCCCTGCGTATTTTTTATTTTCTCAGCTGTTTCTAGAATTGCCGCAGTCGGCACCGCCATAAAAACCACTTCTGCCGGCGGCAGATCCGGCGACCGGCCCCAAGTTTCAACACTTAACCCTGAACAAGGGCTCAAAAGAAACTTTAACGCTTTTCCCATCTCTCCCCTGCCGATAATCAAAATTTTCTCTTTTTTAGTCATCAT
>CAYYDT010000043.1:2828-3927 GCA_964470705.1 uncultured Gammaproteobacteria bacterium
TGAATTTTCTTTTTTGACCGCAAATTACCCTTTTTATCCATACAGTCAATTTTTACCCAATGGTCAAACCGATCAATCAGCCGCAGGTAATTTTTTTCAACCTTTTTTAAAAATTCCAAATTGTTTTCATGAATATCACGCTTTTTCCCTTTAATATATCCCCTTTTACCCTTTTTATCGACTAACTGCTGGCCAAGTTCGGCCGGCAGGTACAAAATAATTACCAAATCCTCTTTTGGTAACTTATGCACCTTGTATTCCATTTCCACCAGCCAGTTAACAAAATCCTCCTGTTTATTTTTAGGCAGACGGGCAGTTTGAAAACCAATGTTTGATGAAGTGTACCGATTGGCAACAACGTAGCACCCGCCGGTCAACCAATCATCGAGTTCTTTTTTAGCTGTCAACCGGTCTAAAGAAAAAATTAATGAGGCCAAATAAGGATTTACTTCCTGTAAACCGCCAAAATCACCCTTTAAATAACGACCAACCATCTGGCCGTGAAAAGATGAGTAGTACCGGGGGAACTCGATATATTTCACCGGCTTATTACCTTTGGTTAAATACTCAACTAGCAGTTGGGACTGAGTTGCCTTTCCGGTACCGTCAGTACCGTCAATAACAATCAACTTGCCCCACTGGCGCTGTTTTTTCTTTAAGTGGCTGATAAAGTCTCTTAAAACCGATCGGACATTTTCTTTATTAAACCAATCAAAATAAAAATTATCTTCCTCCTTCCACTTGTCTAACTTGTGTTCTGTTTTTTTAGTAATTTGTTGATCTTGACTACGCCAATTTAAACCCAAAATAGGAATTTTTCGAGACAACGCCCGGGAAATCAAGAAACCGGTTTTAAAGTCCGGGTCGGTCAAATCAGCAATAACCAAATCAGTTTTTTTTAAACTTTCATTGTTTTGGTAGTAAAACAATTGGGGAAACAAAGAAGGAAAAGCTTGCCCCTTTTCCGGCGGCCGGCCGGGCATTGGATTTAAAAGTTCTGTACCCAGGCCTTCCAGCCCGCGGATAATTATCTGACGCCGTTTCCGGCTGGCAGCATCCTTTTTTTCCGGGCTGAGTACCAATACCTTCATAACTTATT
>CAYYDT010000044.1:0-3909 GCA_964470705.1 uncultured Gammaproteobacteria bacterium
CACTCGTTACAACTAGTTCTATTTTTATCACGAAATATTTTGAAGCCATTTTTCCATACCTCCGAAAACTTATCTCTCCTTATATTCCCTTGAATCAAATCTTTCTTTCTCGGCACATTTGGACAAACAAAAATATCGCCATTATGCAGAATACTCCCGATGTTTATTCCAGTGGCGCAATGGAAAAAATGTCCTCTTACTTCATCTTCAAAATCATCGCCTAAAAAATGCGCACAGCCCAAAGTAACTACTAACTTTGATTTTTCTTTTCTTTTCTTTTTTACATGTTGAAGTACCTTTTCATAATTATTTTTGTCAAGAAGAGTTTCACTATTATCAACTGCCCTTCCAATCGGATCTACTGTCAATAAACGCCAACTATCTATACCCCAGTTTTTAAAAGTTTCATACATTTCATCTAACTGATTAATATTTCCAGGATGAATCACAGTTGTTATTCGGAGACACTTTAAAAAATCTGCTTTAGAATAAAGTTTCACCGCATTTTTCGCCCGCCTAAATGAGCCTTTTTTATTACGAAAGCTGTCATGATCTCCTTCTAGACCATCAATACTAATATCAATCGTTGTCATTCCAGCTTTTTTTGATTTTTGAACAACCTTATTATCAACCAAAAATCCGTTGGTAACCATACCCCAATTAAAACCAAGCGAACGGGCATATTCCATAACCTCAAAAAGATCTTTTCGCAATAATGGTTCGCCTCCTGTAACCGCAATCGTTATCTTTTCGGCTTTGAAATTTTCAGCAACATCCAAAAATGCGCCTTTTATTTCCTGACTGGTAACTTTTTCTTTAAAAACTTTTTCACCAGCCCGGCTGCCGCAATGTTCACATTGAAAATTACAATTCAAAGTACATTCCCAAAAAAGATATGTTAACTCGTGTTTTTGGCGAAGATATTCACGGTGGGAAAGCCACAATCTCTGACGACCCAACTTTAAAATTTTGGCCAACACTTTATTTTCTACGTTTGAAGAATGTAAAAATTCCTAAAATTAAGGCAAGTACAAAAATTATAGGAATAATTATCGGTGAAAGTACTATTGACCTAACCCTTGTTAAAAGTGTTGTTTGGGGATCAGGAAATGAACTAGGCGCCCCATACATAATAACCGGCTGGGGGGCACGGGCAAAAGCATTCGAATGACCAAACCAAAAAGCCAAAATTGAGCCAACAGTATAACTAAAAAAGTTTTTAACTTTATTCATATGTAATAATAAATCAGTTTAACACAAAATATATTCTTGGGTCAACGTACCGCCTCACTCCAGTTTTAACTTCCACCTGTATTTTCAGTTTTCCCCTGCATTGCCTTTCTACCGTTCCCCAATCTTTTATTTCCGACATTTTCCTCCTTTCTATTCTATTACTATTATATTATACATATCCTAATGTCCACCTAATTCCAACATCCATCGAACAAGTATTAAGCTCCGCTTTTTCACCCCCTTCCAATTACCAATTACTAGTCTCTAATCTCCAATCTCCAGTCTCTATTCTTCCTCTTCTAAATTCCAAAACCAACTCCACTCCGGTTCTTCTATTTCTTTAATATTCGACTCAACCAACTTATACACTCCGTCAAAATCATCAACTCTCTGAGTTCCCTCAAAATACCGATAGACCAACTCTTCATCAATCAAATCAGCAGAATAAAATTTAACAAAAATTGTGTTTACGTCTTCTTCTGTTTCCTCGGCCTTAACAAAAACAATATACAGAGTATTTTCATAACCCTCTAGCCATTTATCAAATGTCCAAGTAGTATAACTTTCCGAAAGCAAATTATACGCTTCTTGCCATTCACCGGCTGTTTGATAATTGTAAAACGCCCGGACACATTCCAACGGACTGGCATTCGGTTTAAATTCAATTTTTTCAATATCCGCCAAAGGCTCTTCTTTATCAATCATCTCCAACCATTTATCTTCAACAAAATCTTTAGCTGAAATCCCCAAACCTAAACCTTCAGCATTTATTGCATTTATTCCATGAACCTTACCGCAAACATCAATCATCGGTCCACCGCTCATTCCATAGACAATATTAATATTAGTCTGAACCATTTTAATTGGAACCTCCCTGAAATCACGAAGGGCAACAAAATGACCTTTATTGGCTGTTGCTTCACCCCTTATATCTGTTCCTAGAGGGTAGCCAATGGCAATCAGTTCATCCAGACTATCCAAACTGTCAACGTTGCCAAAATCCAAAGCCGGAATCTTCCGATCACCAATATCCACCTTAACCACTGCTAAATCCAATCCCTTATCAGCAGTAATCACTTTGCCCTGTAAAACTGTATAGTCATCTAAAATAATTTTCGGCCGGTCATCTTTAGCAACAACATGCCAATTAGTTAAAATATATTTTCCTTCCGGAACAAACTTACCGGTAAAGAAAAAACCAGAACCCTGAGAATCCCGGCCGATTATCCTAACCGTACTCTGCTTTACTTTTTCCACCGACTCATTTTCATTACAAAACAACCGGCTTTCACCAATAATTGTTTCCAATCGATTCACGCGTCTGGCTAACTGCCAATTCCGCCAGCCAAGACCAAAAACAACTAAAATAATTACAACCCGAAATCCATTAACTACCAATCTTTTCCCCAACTCCGTATTCAAAAACTTCAGACCTACTCCCTTTCTTCTTAAAAACCGACTAATAAAACTTCCGAATGGCTTCAATAACTGCAAAACCCAAACAAAAACTTGAAAGAAAATAAACAACAAGAAATAATTTCCAATTAAACTAATCCAAACTTTATCAATATCAAAAATAGTCGCAAATAAAAGCAGAAAACCGATCTGGCCAGCAAAAAAAATTGTCCGGGCAAACACCGCCCCCTCATCCAAACCCCGATAAATCAACCGGTAAAGAAAAATAAACGAAGGGACAAAAAACAAAATACATACATATTCCAACCACCCCATCTGCCGATATTCATTAACTACATACAAAACCACCCCCACCAAAGAAGAATTAACAACAAAAGATTTCCCTTTAACCACCTCCACCGCTCTTTCAACTTTTTTCTTTATTTCCACAATAAATTTCTACTTCTTACAAAATTACTAATTCTTCCAAACAAAAACCCTGCCACCACCAAAGCTATGCCAACCTTTACTATCCAAATATTCTTTTTTACCTTTTAAATCGCATATTCCGGATCAAACAAAATATCCCCCAAAAAGTCTTCTCTTTGCCCTAATCGCCAATCTCCACACTTTCTTTTATTATGCAAAATTTCGCGCAGAGCAATGTATTCTAGTGTAAACTAACACACTCAAAACACAAAAAATCTACACAAGTACATGCCGAATTTAGCGGGGGTCCAGTTTTTTTACAACGATCCATACACTTTTTCGTGTTATAAAACTTTATATCCCCCAAAAAGTCTTCTAGATTCTTAATCTCTTCCTCCTCAGAACCTTTTGCCGAACTGAAACTCCGCAGTTCATAACCACCGCCGGCAAGGTCATAAACCCAAGCGGTAAATATCTCATCCGGCTTATCCTGAAAAAAAATATCAATATACTTGCCTCCCGCCACCCCGTCATTCATCGCTAAAACAACAAACTTTCCTTGATAATATTCTCCATCAAAACTATCCAAGCCCCAAAGACGCTCATCATCCTCCGATTCCTCAACCGCTGTTTCCGAAAGATACTCAGAACCCTCAATATTTCCTAATAAATAATCATCAATCGATGTTCTCAAAGTAACAACAAAAGGACTTTCATAAACCAGCAGATACTCTTCAATTTCTTCCTCAGTCATCCTGCCGGCTCCGTCCGTCGGCTCAGCGGTTTCTCCTTCATCCGACGGCACCACTGTAATAGTCGGGGTTATTTCCACTGTCGGCTCCGCCTCTGTCG
>CAYYDT010000045.1:0-3903 GCA_964470705.1 uncultured Gammaproteobacteria bacterium
CTGCGGAGCGCTTTTTCTCTGGGCTTATTTTAAACGGGAAAAATGGCTGGAAAACCTCCGCGCTGAAACTTCTGAAGAATAAAAAATTACCAATTCATTTTTTAATTTAAGTTTCGTAAATATTGAAGATATTCCCCAGGAGAAAGGACAATTATCTGTAGGTCATTTTTTATCTTAATCGTTTTATAATCTTTTTTGTTGTAGGTTATTAAAAATCTGGCTTTTGTCTTGTCTGCCGCACTAATTATGTGGGCGTCGTTTGGATCATTAACATATTTTTCATTTTTTAAAATCATTTTTGGTGACAGGTTAAACGTTTTAACCTTTTTGAGAAATTTCTCAAGTTTTTTCTCAGCGATATTTAATTTCTCGACTACCTTTATGATTTCTTCCTTCGAATAGTTTGACAGAGGAAAAGGAGTGTCTATTTTGTTTATTAATTGATAAGCGGCACCTTTATTAGATAAAAAAGAAGAAATTATAACGTCGGAGTCAACGTAAATTTTATTATCCGTCATGATTTTTTCCGGACTTCATTTAAGGCATCTTCAACTTTCGGCAGATTTTTTTGGTCAATTTCCTCAGCCTGAAGAAGATCGTAATCTAAGCCAGTAAAAACAAAGGATAAGGATTTTGCTGGGATTCGGTAGACCTTGCCGAATTTTTTAGCAATAATTTCACCCCGCTGAATTAAATCATAAACTGTATTTTTGCTGAGTTGCAAAATCTCCGCTACTTGTTCTGGTGAATAAACTTTTGGTTTGAACATAATTAAATTGTACTAAACTTCACTAAACTTGTCAATACTTACTAAAACAAAGCTATTTCTGCAACAACCACTTCAATCATCCGAATCATTGTAGTGTTTTTGTATTGACGAAGAAAGGGTTTCAAGGATTTGATAGAATTGGATATGGTAAAAAAAGTGATAATTTTGGTGATTGGGGTGTGGAGTTTAGGGTTTGGAAAAGTTCAGGCAGCGAATAACAAATTTGGGATGCATGTGGCGGTGCCAGAGGAGGGAGAGCTACGTCAGGTAGCGGAACTGATTAATTCTAACGGCGGAGATTGGGGGTACGTAACAGTAGTGATGCAGGAAAATGACTTAGACAAACAAAAATGGCAAGATGTATTTAACCGGATGCGTGAACTGCGCTTAATTCCGATTGTCAGGTTAGCCACTCAGCCTGAGGATGGCGGATTTTGGCGCCGGCCTGAAAAAAAAGACGTTGACAAATGGGTGGATTTTTTAGATTCGTTGCACTGGGTGGTAAAAGATAGATATGTTGTCCTTTTTAATGAGCCAAACCACGGTGTGGAATGGGGCGGAGAAGTAGATCCTAAAAATTATGCCAAAATAGTTGATAAGTTTTCAAAAAGGTTAAAAGAAAAAAATCCGGATTTTTTTGTAATGATTGCTGGTTTTGACGCCGCCGCTCCCAGCCAGCCGCCAAACTATGAAGATGAATACCAGTTTCTCCGCCAGATGCATTTAAGTGTTGAAGGCGGTTTGCCGGCGCTATTTGAAAATTTGGACGGCTGGGCAAGCCACTCTTACCCCAATCCCGGATTTGTCGGTTCACCCGAAGCATCGGGACGCAATTCAGTAATGAATTATCAATGGGAATTAGAAGTTTTAAAAAGTTTTGGCGTTCAAAAAAAACTGCCGGTTTTCATAAAAGAAACCGGCTGGCCGCATTTTGAAGGTTTGACCACCCGTTCCGGTTATCATTCCGCCCGCCAGGTCGCCCGCAATTTTGAAGTTTATTTCCAACGCTTGCTTTCCGATGATCGGGTAAGGGCAGTAACCCCATTTATCTTTAATTACCAGGAGGATGTATTCGGAAACTTTTCTTGGCGCATGCCAAATAGTGATCAATTTTATCCCCAATACGACACGCTTTTGGCAATTGAAAAAACCGCCGGCCGTCCGGAACAGGAACAAAAATTAGAAATTACCAATTTACCGCCGACAAAACTGATTCACAATTCCACATACAGATTTTTTATTGATGTAGTCAATAAAGGCCAGGCAATTTGGGACATTGACGACGGCTA
This sequence comes from uncultured Gammaproteobacteria bacterium, assembly GCA_964470705.1. Classification (GTDB taxonomy): domain Bacteria; phylum Patescibacteriota; class Microgenomatia; order UBA12405; family JAHJSD01; genus CAYSLZ01. The sequence goes on from CAYYDT010000045.1 coordinate 2,059, forward strand.
TGAATTAAGGTTAAATGGAGCTGAGCCCAACTCGGCTAGAGCCAAGTTTGACTTGGTTGATTATTTTTTTTCTAATTTAAAAAGTTTGCCGCCCTTTAACTCACAAAAGGTGGCTTTATCAATAAAAACCTCCGATGCAATCGAGAATTATCAACTGAAAATAGTGGTAGCCAAAGATGGCCAGCCGGTGTCCAACGCAATTGATTGGCCTGTAGAAGTTCGCCCAAACGTAGATCTAGAGTTTAATATCCAGCCGCTTTTATGGTGGCCGGCAAAAGGGGACGATTTTAAGTTTTTAATTTACGACAGTGAAGAACAAATTGTTTATGCTAAAGAAAACTTGACGGTTGAAAACGGTCAAAGAACAATTAATCGGATCAACAATGTTGCCTTAGACGAAGAATACCGGTTGGTTGTTGTTAAACCGGGGTCACTACCGCGTCAGACACACGTTGTTTTTAAAGAACCCGGGCTTAACCAAGCAGAATTTGATTTTTTAATTCCCATTGATTTCAACCACGACGGTCATTTTTCCTGGCAGGATTTTGTCGTTCCTTTTGAGCATCTCCGGATGAAGATTTTTGATTAACCAGACTGTGTTATGATTTGTAAAGAGAGGAGGTGATAGAGATGAAAAAAATGTTACCGATAATTGTTGTTGTTTTAATCATTGGTGCAATAGGCGGATATTTTCTGGTTCAAAGAGAAAATTTGCCTGTAGACCAAATTGTAGACAGTGAAGGCAGTCAAGATATTGATTGGTCAGACCAGGAAGGTGTTCAAGAAGATATCGGAGTTGAAGACGATGCTGAGGATATTTACACTGGAACACTAAAGTATATGGTTGGTTTAGGTATTCCACTGAGGTGTGATTTACAAACCGCTGATTACTCTGGGACAACTTGGGTAAAAGGCGAAAGTTTTTACACCGAAGTTGATAGTGACGGCCAGACTGGAAAGATTATTTTTAAGGACGACTGTTTGTGGAATTGGTCAGAGGGTGAAAGCCAAGGGGTAAAGATGTGTTTTGACCCGGAAGAAGCAGAAGAGATAATTTCCGGCCAAACCGATTCTCCTGAAACAACTGATCTCCCCACTGGGGTTGAGTATAATTGCCGCCCGGCGGCAATAACTGATGCAAAGTTTAATCCGCCGTCAAACGTTGAATTTATGGACATGGATGAGTTGATGCAGGGAATGCCGGAAATTGATATGTAAAAAAGGACAAATCACCCAGCCGTCTGCCGACGGCTGGTGATTCCCCGCCACCAGGAAAAATTTTTATTGGCAACCAATAAAATTGAAAAACTGTTAATCGACTAATTTAACAGAGGGACGGGGCTGGTAAATCGGTCCCGAGCGGGTCGAAGGACTACATTAGAAATTTATATCCCTTCAAAACTTATTTTCACTTTTCCTCCAAAAACAGCGGCAAGACGCCGATCGGCTTTAAGTGTTTTTCTCTTCTTTTAAACTTTCTTTGATTCTCCTCAGAAGAGGAGTAGAAACGGAGCCACTTTTTTTAACAGAACGTTCTCTTTTTCTGGCTGCCTTTTCGGTCAAAAAAGCCTCATAATACACCAATTTCCACGGACGGCGGGATTTCGTTGAAAAAACCTCACCGTAATTATGCTGTTTCACCCTTTTTGAATGATTATTTGTGGAACCTTTGTAGAAATAGTTTTTATCTTTTTGGCTTTGAAGGATGTAAAAATACCACATTAAATTTATTTTAGCAGATAGAAGTTTTTTGTGGCACGCCACGTCGCTCGCGAGCGACGTGGCAGGGACTGGTGAACTATGTTAGAACCTCTTATCAAGAGGATCACACATTAGGGTTATATA
>CAYYDT010000046.1:0-3692 GCA_964470705.1 uncultured Gammaproteobacteria bacterium
TTTCTTTTTCGTAACACGTAACGCGCAACCCGTAACCCAATAACGCTCAGACTGAACAATAGAAAAGAAAACATCGGCAGGCCGAGGATCCAGGGGAAAATCCTGGTAAATTGAAATAAAAATGGTTTAGTGTTAATAAACTGGCGAGTGTAAAAAACCGGTGATATCCCCCGGGCAACATTTGATTCATAATTGAATGTCCCCCAAAAATCTTTAAATCTTATTAAAGAATAAGGAGATAAAACCGCTGTTAAAAAGATGGTTAACATCCCCCAAAAAAACACCCGACTAAACCGTTTTGGCCAAAGCCGAGTTTGACTTGGGCGCAAAATAATTGCTAAAAACGGCCCGGCCAAAAACAAAACAGCGTTTAATTTACTCGCCATGCCAATGCCGGCGACCAAAGCGGATAAAAAAATAAATTTAAGTTTTTGAGTTTGATAATACTTTATTGCTAAGTAAGCTGATGCCAAGCCGACAAAGGTCAGCAAACTTTCTGTTGTCCCGAACCGCGACATTTGGATTAACCCGGGAGTAAAAATCAACAGCAAACCAGTGATTAAAGCGTATTTTTCTTTTTTAAAAATAATTTTTACCAGCAGATAGCCGATGAGAACAGTTAAGACGGAAATAACCGCCGACCAGAAACGCAAATGCAGCCGGGACCGGCCGCCAACTAACTGGCGGGTTAAAAAAGACAAGTACAAAGGAAATTGACCGTAGGCCCAAAAGTCCGGGTCAAGATTATTCCACGATAATCTTTCCACTGCCCAGGCCATATTGTTCTCGTCGGGGTGAAAATGAAAATTACCGCCCCAATTTAGACCCCAAAATCTCGTTATCAACAAGAAAAGAAAAAGAAATAATTTAAAGAACATAAATAATAAAAATTAACATTATCCCCCAAAGAAAAACAGTCACCAGCAAAGGTATGTCAGAAGCCAAAATTTTATCCGGCCTTTCACCTCGTTTTCTCTCTAGAATAAGTTGTGAGTAGCGCATAATTCCTAATATCACCGGGAAAACAGTTAACATCAACCATTTCCTGCCGATTAAAAAGGGGAAATTATCAACAAAGAATTTGTGTATTGCCGGTTGGCTGAAATCAGCCGGCTGAGCTAAGTAGGTAAATAAAGAATAAGAAATTAAAGTTAAAACTGAAAATATTGATATGTAAAAGTTAAGCAGGGCTTTTTGGTATTTTTGCAACGAGGGACGGCTTTTAGATCCTTCTCTGACATATTCACTTCTTCGTTTACCACTGGCAATAAATAAGGATAAAAAGACTACTGTAAACATCAGCCAAACCGGCAGGTGGTAGCCAGTAGCCACTTCTCCGCCCAACGTTCTTAAGATAAATGAAAAAGATATTCCAAAAATATCTAAAATTGCCATTTTTTTCAAAACAAAACTATAAAACAAGTGAAGAAGCAAATAAGCGATAATCAACAAAACGAAATTAAGGCCTAAGTACATTGCTATTGACAAACCCAATGAAAAAAGAAAAACCGATATTATAATTGCTTCTTTAGGTTTAATTGTACCTTTGGCTATCGGCCGATTTCTTTTCTGGGGATGGCGGCGGTCATAAGGGGCATCAACAACGTCATTGATTAAATAAGAACCGGATGAAAACAAACAAAAAACAACAAACGCCAGCAAGGCTTGTCTTACAACTTCCGGGTTAAATAACTGACCGTTGAAAATTACAGCGGCAAAAACAGCTAAGTTTTTTGTCCATTGGTGCGGCCTCATCGCAATAACCGCTTCTTTGGTAAATTCTTTTGCGCCTTCCATTGGTACCATTTTAACCGACCAGCGCAAACTTGGCAACATCTCTGCCTAGTTTGATAGAGTAATTTAAACCGCGATCCCAGGGAAAAATGTGATTCGGCGTTGCCCAGTAAAGCTGGTTGGGAATCAAAGTAAAATCAGGCTTGATTTTTGAATATTTTCCCGGAATTACCGGCTGAGCGTTTTGATACTTAAATAATCGGTAATCAATAAGAAAATTTTCAAAAGAAGGATTAAGACGTCTTAAGTAAGGCGAAAATTGATTGAAAATTTCTTCTTTGTCTTTGTTGAAAATCGGGTCGTCTTTTAAATAATAACCGCCGGCATAAATAATATGTTCCTGGTGATAATTTTCTGGATGAATAAAATTGGTCTGCTCAACAACTACCAAAAAAGGAAACGTTTTGTCTAAAATATTCAACCAGTAAGTGTCACCAGGGAGAAATTCGTTTTTAGACCGAAGAACCAAAGTTAAGGCACCGATTGTCTGCAATTTTCTCCATTGAGGAATAGATTTATCTTCAACCTCTTTCCATGTTTGAATAAGTTTTAGGGCCGCCGGCATTGGCAGTGCCAAAATTATTTTATCGGCAGTATATTCTTTGCCTGCTCCGGTTAAAACCCAGCTGTCCGGCCCCTTTTTTATCTTTGTTATTTCAGTATTTAAATAAATTTTGTTTTTTTGCTTAATTTTCTCTGCTAAACCATTTATTAAAGTTTCCGTCCCCCCTTTAAAATAACCAAGCTGAGGACTCCTTTTTTTGATCCTTGACCAAAGCCACGAAAAAGAAACTTCATCGGCTAAATGGTGGAATTTTTTTTCCATCAACGGCTGCCAAACCGTTTCCCATGACCGGCGGCCGATTAATCTGGGAAAGAAATCTTCGGCAGTTATTTTGTCAAAAAAGGGAAGATAGGGTAGACTCCTGATCATAAAAATCACGCTCCCCATGCGCAATTTGTTAAAAAAATCTAAATGCGGAAAGTTAAGGAAATCGCTCGGCTGGTCGTAGGGATAAACGCCGCCTTGGGAAAAAACCGAGGTTAACACTTTCTGATAATACAAATCATCCCCAATCCCCAATTCGGCTGATAATTCTTTAACTTCTTTATCAGAGACAAAATAGTGATGAAAAAACTCTTCCAACGGCCACTGCCATTTGTTTTCTTTAAAACTGGCGGCTAAACCGCCAAGTTTGTTTCCGGCTTCATAAACTTTTACATCTTTATTTTCTTTGGCAAGAGTATAGGCAGTAGTTAAACCAGTTATTCCTCCCCCAACAACGGCAATAGTCATCCGCTTATTATAACCAAATAAGGAGGCCGGTTAAAGTAATGATTGAACCGACAATCAACAGCAGTTGTGAAGGAAAGTCGATTCCCGCTTCCATTAGTTCTACTGTTGTCGGTGTCGGCTGTTGAACGACTTCTTCGGCAGGCGCCGGTGTATCTTCGGGTGCTGGTGTGTCCTCGGGTGCTGGTGTATTTGTCGGCACCGGCGTGTCTTCCGGTGCTGATGTGTCCTCAGGTATTGGTGTATCCGTCGGCACCGGCGTATCTGTCGGTACTGGAGTATTAGTTGGTGTCTCAGTTGGCGCTGGTGTTTCTGTCGGAGTGGCTGTCGGCAAAACAAAACAAATTTTCATTTGACAAATTCCAGTCGGCGGTGTCGGGGTAATTGTCGGTGTATTGGTCGGCGTATGTGTCGGCGTCTCGGTTGGTGTAATTGTTGGCGTACTAGTTGGTGTTTCAGTCGGCGTCGGTGTACCGGTGTCTTTGGGCGGTGTCGGGGTTATTGTCGGTGTACTAGTTGGTGTTTCAGTCGGAGTCGGTGTTCCGGTTTCCTCCGGCGGTGTTGGAGTCGGCGTCCCAGTTTCTTCCGGCGGTGTCGGAGTCGG
>CAYYDT010000047.1:0-3630 GCA_964470705.1 uncultured Gammaproteobacteria bacterium
TTGTTGAACGGCCCCTGGATATAATTGCTTTAGAAAAAGTCGGTGAATTTAACGGCTTTTACCACGTATTAGGTGGAGTAATAAATCCAGTTCACCATATCGGCCCTGATGAATTACATATAGATTCCTTGTTGAAAAGGTTGAAAAAAGGAGAATTTAGGGAACTAATTTTGGCGACAAACCCGACAATGGAGGGAGAGGCAACAGCGAACTACCTCGCACGGAAAGTGCGAGAGCTTAAGTTTAAAGGCTCAGGGCTTAATGCTGTAAAGATTACTCGACTGGGGCAAGGACTGCCGACAGGGGCGGACCTTGACTACGCCGATGCTTGGACTTTAAAACAGGCTTGGCAAAACCGCCGCGAAGTTAAAAATTAGGTTTCTTGGATATATTCTTTTAATTTGGTAAGGTTTACTTTTAAATAATTAGATAAGCTAGACAAAACCTGCTCCTTAATTCGTTGTTGTGTTGATTGACTTTTGGTCCTGATTGAGCTTTGGGTTATCTGCCAAATTTCTTTAGTATAATTTTTTAGCCACTCATTATCTTTCTGGTGCTTTTCAATGTGTTTTAAGTCGTTGCCAAAAAGCGGAATAATTATCGTTCGTTTATTGTTAAAAATATGATTTAGAACAGTCTCCAAACCATATTTGGTTTTTTCCAGTTTTTTTATGTGCGGTTTGATAATTGACTTTTTAAGACATCTTTGGCCGCAAAAAGGTAATGTCCCAATCATCCAGCGTGGTCTTTTCAAGGAAACCTGTGGGCCAATAGACATGTCTACCTCATCTTTCAAAACTGGTCGGATGAGCGAAGAAAGATGATATGGCCTAAGATTTATGATGTCGGCGTCAAGAAAAAGTAAGTTTAAGTACCTAGATACTTTTACTCCTTGAATTACTGCGTGTCCTTTGCCCCGATTTTGCTTTAGATTGATAATTCTTAACTTTGAGTTTTTGATTTTTTTGACATCAATTTTAGTATTATCTGTTGACCCGTCGTTAACAACAATAACCTCGCCGATTTCTGGTGTATCCAGTGCGGTTCTAATTGTTTTAACAATAGTCTTTTCCTCGTTGTAGGCAGGGATTATACAACTGACTTTACCCATGAAGAGTATTATACAGAACTTGGCAAATGGGTGAATTGCTAGATTGTTAAATAAGGAATAAGCAGATGTAATATAATATTTTTATCAATGGAACAATTTTATAATGAAACAATTGAGGTTTGTGTTCTACGTGCGTTGATCTACGCCGATATATTTGATTTCCCGCTGACGGCAGAAGAGTTGCGAAAAAAATTAATTGTAGGGGCGAACCAGGGTGTTCGCCCAGGACGAACACCGGGGTTTGTCCTTACGAAAGTAATGGGAACTTTAGCCCAATTGGTGGACGATGGTCGGATTGAGAGCCAAGGTAGATACTATTTTCTTCCCGGGCGGGAAAAAATAGTTGAATCACGCCGAAAAAGGGAAAAGTATTGCCGTCAAAAATTAGAAATCGCCAAAAAAACAGCGGCAATTATTAAATGCCTGCCTTTGGTAAAGTTTATTGGCGTCACTGGGAGCGTTGCCGCTGGTAATGCCAAAAAAGAAGATGACATTGACTTGCTGATAATAGCTTCTACTGGTTGGTTGTGGACAACCAGATTGTTGGTGACGATAATTGTTGGGGTTACCGGTATCCGCCGCCGGCCCGGTGAAAAAAAAGTTAAAAATAAAATTTGTTTGAATATGTTTGTTGACGAATCAAATTTAAATGCTTTCAGTCAAAACCTTTTTGTTGCCCATGAGCTGATTCAGTTAAAGCCTTTGATTGATAAAGACAATACTTATCACCGGTTCTTGGATGCTAATCAGTGGGTTAAAGAGTATTTACCTAATTCTATGGTTTCTGGTCGTTCCGAATTAACGGTAGCGGGTAGAGGATTCTTCGCTTTGGTCAGGAAAACGATCGAAAGTATGATGAGGAAGTTTCAACTCTGGTGGATGCGCCGGCGGCGGACTACTGAAACCGTTCATCCCGGATTAATCGCTTTCCACCCTGAGGACATTAGTCAGGAAATAATGGTAAAATACCATTCCCGGATTAGAAAATTATGACTGATGAAAAACATCTGATATCGTTTTTAAACAAAATTAAGAAATATAACCCCAAAGCGGATCTGGATCGGATAAAATCGGCTTATCTTTTTGCCCAAAAAGTTCACCAGGGCCAAAAAAGACTTTCCGGCCAGCCGTTTATAAGTCACCCTTTATCTGTGGCAGAGTTGATTGTCGATTTGAACTTGGATGAAGATTCAATTGTTGCCGCCTTGGTTCATGACGTTCTTGATGAATGCAAAGCAGAAGTTCAGTTGGGAGAAATTGAAAGCAGGTTTGGTTTGGACATTGCCCTTTTAGTTGACGGAGTAAGCAGTTTCCGACAAGCAGCTAATAAATTTCCAATTCACCAAAGGTCTGTTGACGAATTTAGGAAGTTCTTGGTTGCCTCTGTTGAAGATGTCCGGGTTTTGATAATCCGGTTGGCAGACAAGATTCATAATGCCAGAACTTTGCAGCACCTACCTAAAGAAAAACAAAAAAGATTTGCCCAAAGGGTTTTTCAGCTTTATTCACCTTTGGCCGAATATGCCGGTCTGGGTGCCTATAAAAGAGAGCTTGATGATAAGGCCTTTCAGCTATTGTATACAGAAGAATATAATTGGTTGGCGGATAAATTAAAAGCCGATCGGGGAAAAAGAAGGAAATTGGTTGACAAATTAGATTTGCAGTTAAAGAAAACTTTATTAAAAAAACAAGTCAAATATGAAAAGATTTTTGGCCGGGCAAAAAGTATGTGGAGTACATACGGAAAAATCCAGCGTTATTTAAAAGACGGAAAAATCACCAAAAAGGATCCTTCCGTGGTTTTAGACCAGATCGGCTTGACAGTTTTAGTGCCTGATATACCTAGTTGTTATACCGCATTGGGTGTTATTCATGCCAAGTGGGATTTTTTGAAGGAAGAACTAGATGATTATGTTTCATATCCTAAACCAAATGGTTATCGGGCAATCCAAACGACAATAAGGTGGCAAGAGAATTTAACTGCAGAAGTTCAGATTAAAACACCGGAGATGCATGACTATAATGAGTATGGCCCTGCCTCTCATATTGCTTATAAAATGATGGGGGGTAAAAGTATTTCAGATTTTTCTTACCAGTGGGTGAAGGAATTGGTTTCCTGGCAGGAAAAGGGCGGGCGACGGCAGTATAAACTTAAAGTTTTAGAAGATTATGTTTACTGTTTGACGCCAAAGGGTGATATTTTACAGTTACCCAAAGGATCAACCCCAGTGGATTTTGCCTATCAGATTCATACGGAACTTGGTCACTCATGCTGTGGGGCTAAGGTTAACGGGAAGTTGGTTAAACTTAGTCACCGGCTTAAAAATGGAGATATGGTTGAAATAATGGCGGATACCAAAAGAAAGAAAATCAACCCCGATTGGCTGGAGTTTGTTAAAACGAAAGAAGCGATAAAACAGATAAGAAGCAAGATGGTTTAGTGCGCCCGAGAGGAATCGAACCCCCGACCCACGGCTTAAAAGGTCGGTGCCCCGCCTGCCGTCGGGCAGGCCCGCCTG
>CAYYDT010000048.1:0-3617 GCA_964470705.1 uncultured Gammaproteobacteria bacterium
ACCATCGGCGAGACCGGTCTGATAACCCCGTCATTGCCCAAACTTAAGCGCTCATCCATTTCCCAAATTTGAATCTGACCCGCCTGAAGATATTGACGAAAATCGCCGTCTGCCGGCGGCAGGTTTTCTCCTGAGACAATTAAACCATACATTGATATTAGAGAATTATCATTTGGCCGGAACACATAATTAACAATTGAGCAGGAATAACCCGGAGCGCTTTTTATCAATTTCTTGCCATTACAATACTCGGAGATAATATATTTCTCCCAATCAAAATAATGTTCTTCCCTTTTTACCAAGGTGTCGAAATTTTCAATGTTTTTGGGGATCGTTGGTGTTGGTGTCGGCGTCGGCGTGCGAGTCGGGGGAATATAGGGCGTATTGGTCGGCCATGGAGTACTCGTTGGCGGAATATACGGAGTGTTTGTTGGTAAAGGCGTATTAGTTGGCCTTGGCGTACTTGTTGGATAACCCGTCGGAACCGTACTCGTCGGAATTGGTGTTGGGGTTCGCGTCGGTGTTTTTGTCCTTGTCGGCATCGGCGTCCCTGTCTTTATCGGCGGTGTCGGCGTTTTTGTCTTTGTCGGCGTCGGCGTCCCTGTCTTTATCGGCGGCGTTGGTGTTTTTGTCTTTGTCGGCGTTGGCGTTGCCGTTGGGCGCGTACAACAATTATCCCAAGTAGGATTATCAGTACAAGCTGGTTCCGGACTTGGGATTGAACAAACATATACAGGGACTCCAGGGTAAGCAAAAGTACAAACGTGATTACCTGAACAATTATCATCGTTTTTACAGCCAGTTTCTCCGCAATCTAAAGTTCTTGGCGTCGGCGTCGGCGTTTTTGTCTTTGTCGGTGTCGGCGTATCTGGTGCACACCGGCTCCAATCACCATTCCAGCAAGCAATATTCGCTTTTCCGCACCCGCCGGTAACGCTCAAATCCTCTTGATAAAAAGTGCATATCTTCGGCGACCAACTGCCAACTGTATGCCAATTGCCGTCGCAATTAACTGTAAATGTTTTCGGCGAACAACCGACACCTGTTTTCCTACTATTACATTCTGCCAACGTTTTATATTCTGTAGAATGACTACATCCCGCCCAAGTTCCGCTTACCTTATCAGTTCCGCTGCATTTTACTCTAAATGAATGATTTTGTATGTCACACTCTGTAGTTGCCTCAGGTGGCGCTGGGGCGTCGCCATCGGGGCAATATTCATCGGTTCTTTGGCAGCGGCCGTAAGTAAAACACTGAACCAAACCCGGTTCACACGCGTCAATCCCGCAACAAGCAGGGTTATCGTCACAGGCATACTCATCGCACCAGCCTTCATGCCAGCCACCGCAGTGACAGGCAGCACCGTCATAGGCCTCCCTTCTTACTTCTTGTCTTTGCCTAACTAAAACCACCCCGGCACTAACAGAAACAATCATTAAGCCAAGGGAAATTAATAAAATTATCTGTTTATTTATATTCATTTTTTAAACAACTGCCAATGAATAAATATAACATAGGAGCCGCTTGTTTAACAAGAGTAATTTGAAGATAAGGATAAAACTTTAAATTTCTGTTTCTTCTTCCGGTGCTGTTACACCTTCATCCAAAGGCGGAGCGGCGTCATCAGGCAAAACAATCGGCTCATCCAATTGCGTTTCCGGTAAGGTATCCGGCCGGGTTATCTCTTCAGTAGCCGGTTCAGCTTCTATCGGTCGTTCTTCCTCATCAAGCTCTGCCAGCCACTCATCAAGCTCGGACTGAACGGTTTGATAATCAGCACCTTCTCGATCAACGAGATTAGCCGCCTGCTGCAACCTTTCAACTGCCGCCTGAAGTTTATCTTGCTCTTTTAAAGCATAAGCCCAATTGTACCAAGCATTAGCATAATCATTTTTCAGGTTTACAGCAATTTCAAACTGTCTGGCCGCCTCCTCATACTGGCCAAAAGCATATAATAACCCGCCGAAATCAACCCTCAGTCGTGGATTTATTGAATCCAGTGAAATTGCCTGCTGATAAGAAGTTATCGCCCACTGATCAGCATTTTCAACAATACCAATCAGTCTGCGGTATACCTGGGCTAAATTCTCCCATCCAACAACATTTTGCGGCTCCAAAGCGACTGCCGCCCTTGCCTGGTCTACCGCCTGACTTATAAGCTGCTGCAACTGCCCGGCTTCCTCTTCTGATAACTGCCTTCCTTGTTCCTGTGACTGAAGAACAAGGTTAGTGGCAAAAGCCAAATTGGTTTGCGAAAAAGATATTCGGTAAGTTTGAATAAAACGGTTTTGATTAATCGCTTTAAACTGCAGATCATATGTTTCCGCCCCTTTATTTTCGGCCGCCGCCTGTATTGCCCGGAAAAATGTCACTTCTGGAAGAAAAAGGTTATATAAAAAGTATCCGCCGGCCAAACCAAGAATAATCAATCCTCCGCCCAAAAGATAAGTCGCCCCATGTTGACTTTTTTCACCGATTACCAAGTTAAACTCTTTTTCTTTTCCTTTACCCCGGACCAAACCAAGCCCGAGAAATAATAAAAAGACAGCAATGAGATTTCCGGGAAAAATTAAAAGCACCAGCCATGTAGAAATCAGGAAATACTTTAAAACCGGCTTTGTTTTACTGACGCTAATTCCCCGGATCAACAACAAGACAATCACTGCCAAACCGACAATACCAAGTTCGGCCCAAACTTGTAAAAACCAACTATGAGGAGCACCAAAACGGATATTCCAAAATTCTGTCTGGTTAAATTCACGCGGCCGGAAACGATTAAAGGCAGTATTATAGTTCTGCGGTCCAACTCCAAAAACCGGCTTCCTTTTAAACGCCTCAACTGTCGTCGCCCAAGACGAAAACCAGTCCAACAACGGCGGTTTAACCTGCACTGCCCGATAAATGTTTGTCCCTAATCCAACAACAATAATTACCGTGGCAACAGCTAGCCACCACTGCCTAACTTCACCCTGCTGATTAATTTCGCTGACTATCTTGGTGATCAAAAGAATTGATATTAAAGCCAAAAACTGCCCAAGAATAAACGGACTGCCAAAAGTTAAAAAATTGAGATAACCCACCCAGCCGGCGGCATAACTTTCCGGAAGGATGAATAAAATAATAGAAACTAAACTCAAAATTACACTTGAAGCGGTCAGTGAGTAAAGAATATAATTAAACTTTTCTTTAATATTCGACTGGGCGACAATTAGATAAAAAAAAGTGAAAACAATTACACTGCCTAAGCCAATCGGCTGAATTAACGACCTTACTCTTGCTCCCTGGGGCAAAAAATACCATGAAATAATGTTCACCAGAAGAAATAAAAAGACAAAGACATCCAACGGGGCAGTTGAGTACGTCAACTTGTTTTCTTGTTTTTTATATAAAATTAATTTAAAACCAGCAAAGATTAAACTGGCCGCCACTGCCGCACCGAAAAATAAATTTTTTGCCCCAAAAACCGGGTTGGTCATCAAAGGGAAGAAAAATAACGGAAACAGGAATACAATAATAGATATTATAAATGACATTTATACTATTATATCTTAACTGATTTCTGTAACAAATCAACCCTCACTTACCTAAACGCCGGTGGCGCTGTTGATAGTCGTAAA
>CAYYDT010000049.1:0-3551 GCA_964470705.1 uncultured Gammaproteobacteria bacterium
AAAAGAAGCAAGCCGATAATTATCGGCAGTTGAGCAGCGGCTCCGCGCTGGCTAAAATAATTTTTAATTTTCTTTTTCATCTATATATAATTTACTGACAGCAGTAAGGCGCTTCAGATGGACAGTCACCCTTGTTCCACCTCATGTTTAACAAATGACAATACTGTTCTTTACACTCTGTCTGGCAGGGGTAACCGACAGTCGGCATTGGACTGCCAACCGCTCCCCTTCTTGTCTCTTGGGACTGTCTAACTAATACAAGCAGGCCGGTCAGGCCGATCAATACAAAAAGGATAACCAGAAGGCTAATGATTCTTTGTCTGTTTTGGTTCATATAATATCCGAAAACTCTTAACTATCTTCACTTTAGACCATATAAACTAACTTTGTCAAGTCCCAATTCTGGACAAGAAACTAATTTTAGTTTATACAATATATATAGTATATTTAAATCAATAATTTATGACCAAAATACCCACTATACTAGCAATACTTCTTCTTATTCCAATTACTTTATACGCCGTATTCCAAAACCAGGATCTCCGCCGGGCCGCTTTTGGCACTAACGCCAATATTAAAATCGATGTTTCATCACCGGGGGCGCCGATCCACAAAAGTTTATGGCTGAACTTTGCCCAGGGCGGCGAGGAGACAAGAAACATGATTGCCCCAATAAAAAACGAGGTTAGAAATCTTAACCCGGAAATTATCCGCATTGACCATGTCTTTGATTATTACGTTGAAATTCGCGGCCAGGCTTATGATTTTTCAAAACTAGACGCTGTTGTTCAAACAATTCTTGATACCGGGGCAATACCAATGTTTTCCTTATCCTATATGCATCCGCAAATAGCCATTGACAACAATGTCACCTCGCCACCGAACAAATGGTCGGACTGGATGAATTTAGTCAAAGCAACTATTTCGCGCTATTCCGGAAGAAATGGATATAATGTACCAAATATTTATTATGAGGTTTGGAATGAGCCGGATCTTTTTGGCGGCTGGCATTACGGTAAGAACCCAAACTACCTTACTCTTTATTATTACACCGTTAAAGCAGCCGACCAGGTGGTCAATGCTAACCCGTTTAAAATCGGCGGGCCGTCAACAACCGGCTTTTACCCCAACTGGATAAAGGCCTTATTTGATTATTGTTATAAAAATAATTTAAGAATAGACTTTGTCTCCTGGCATAATTATTCTAAAAATATCGAAGATTATCTAAACGACTTTTACCGGTTAAACCAAATCCTTACCGACTACCAAGACTATTTTTCTGTTGAGAGATTGATTACCGAGTATGGTCCGGACTCAGAAAACTCTTCTTGGTATGACAACCGGCTGGGGGCAATCCACACTTTAGCCGGCATGACCAGACTGCTTGATAAAGTTCACCGGGTATTTACTTTTCAACTCAAAGACGGCCCATCGCCAACCGGAGAAAAATATTGGGGCCGGTGGGGATTGATCACTCATGAAAACCGCGGGATAAGTTTAAAACCAAGGTATCATGCCTACCAATTTTTAAACCAATTAGAGGGCAACCGGTTGTCCTTGTCAGGTGAAGGTTCCTGGGTATCAGCTGTAGCAACGCGGAAAGAAAACAAAATCCAAGCATTGATTGTCAACTATGACCCGCGAAACAGCCATTATGAAACACCGCCGATTACACTAGAAAATATTCAGCCGGGGAACTACCTTTTTCGCCAAACCCGGTTTGAGGGTCAAACAATTGCTTTGCGCGAACAAATTACCACTTCGACGATTACTAAAAAGTTTATTCTTCCGCCAAACTCAGCAATACTTCTGGAGTGGATACGATTGTGAATATAGTTAATAGTTAATAGTAAACAGCTAACAGTAAATAGCAAACAGCAAATAGCAAATATAATTAATAACAAATGGCTGAAATAAATTATTTTACCGATCTAAATGCTTGGCAAATAAACCACGAAGTGGCTTTGAAAATATTCAGGTTGACTGAAAATTTTCCATCAAAAGAAAAATATGGATTAATTGATCAGCTTCGAAGATCTTCGTCTTCAGTAACAGCTAATATAGCCGAAGGCTGGGGCCACTACCATTATGCCAACCGAATTCGATTTTACTATCAAGCTAGGGGGTCAAACTGCGAAGTCCAAAATTTTTTAATTCTGGCTAAAGATCTTAATTACATTAAAGAAGATGATTTTAATAATCTTAAACAAAAAGTTTTTGAAGGCTTTAAAGTAATTAACGGTCTAATCAGATCAGCAAAGCATTTAAAGAAAAATTCCTAATCACTATTTACTATTCACTGTTTACTCGTTTATAAAATAAATCTCTTAATATCTGAGGCGATAATCAAGGCAGAGAGAAGCAGAATGAATACCATTGCTACCTGATTTATTTTCCTTTTTGTTTTTTCAGTCAATTCTTTGCCGCGAACAGTTTCAAATCCTAATAAACCAATGTGCCAGCCGTCAGTCCCCGGGATGGGAACAATATTAACTATTGCTAAATTTACCGACACAATAGCAAAAAAATGAATCGCCGCCAATAAACCACCCTCTTGGAAAACGCTAGTTGAAACTTTGTAAATCCCTATTGGCCCGGCAAAATCCTCTGGAGGTTTACCTTTAAACAAGTCGCCAATAATTACCGCCAAGCCCTGGACTATCTGCCAACCCCAGTAAACACCGTCTTTTATGCCCAGCCAGATTCCTTCCGGAACCCGCGAGTACAAAGGCGTTTTGGTTAATTTGGTATCGGTAATAATTACTCCCAGCGCTCCCTGGCCTTCAGGCGGGTCTTTCCTCGGAGTCATCACGAACTCCTCTCCCTCCTCGGTTATCAAGACAATTTCCTCGCCGGCCCACTGGTCAACTGCTTCCATAAACTCATCATTGGTTGACACCTTTACCCTTTGGCCGTCTTTTTCTACACCAACAATAAAAGTTTCTTCGGTTAAGCCCGACTTCTCTGCCGGACTATCCTCGGCTACATAAATAATTTCTACTTTATTTACCTTACGGGGCACTCCCCTGATACCGTAAACCAAACCGAAAATGCCGATTGCCATAACAAAATTCATTATCACTCCGGCAGAGAGAATCATTAGTTGAACCAATTTTGGCTGGTTATAAAAAGCGCGGTTCTTTTCTTTCTTTACTTTTGACTCCATCCCCCAAATACGGACAAACCCGCCCATTGGGATTAAGTTGAGGGAATAAACTGTTTCACCAATTTTTTTACCAATTATCCGCGGCGGGTAGCCAAGACCAAATTCCTCAATCTTTAGGCCTTTTATTTTAGCCGCTAAAAAATGGCCCAGTTCGTGAACCAGGATCATTACTGAAATAGCGACCAAAAATATTATTAAAGACATATTATATTGCTATATCGCTATATTGCTATATTGTTTCCATATTTTTAACAATATGACAATATGACCATATAGCCATTTTACCCTCTTATCTCCTCTCTCTTTTTCTCCGCCAGACTCTCCAGTTTCCCAATATACTCATCAGTTAAATCCTGAAGGTCGGTTTCCCACCGGTGAAACTCGT
>CAYYDT010000050.1:0-3478 GCA_964470705.1 uncultured Gammaproteobacteria bacterium
GCTTTTGCCCGAACCGAAAACAGCGGACTCCTCGGATGGTGGCCGAATGGACTCCTCCGAGGTGTTCGCCCAGCTTTTGCCCGAACCGGCCCACAATTAAAAGTCACCGCCGACAGCAAAGGCAACTTCTCCTTCAACCTGCCGACACACAAGTCCAATTTATGGAGGGTTTTTGCCGGCCCAAGGTATAAAAACAACAATACGACCGCCAAAAGCAATATTTTAGAATTCTCCGCTCTATCATACTTAGGATGGCTGATTTATTTAATTCTCCGGCTCATCTATAATATTCAAATAGGCTTTTTCCAGATATTACTTAACTGGAAAGTGATTGTTTTAGTGCTTACTATCTTAATAATTGCAGTTTTATCGAAATTAGTTCGCTTACACTCACGAAATTAGATATACTGCAGGGAATATCCTTGTTTATCTGAAGGTCAAAGTCACTGTCTGCGGGACTTCTAAACCGTCAACAACGGCGGTCGCCACAAACTGTCCTGGGGTAGCAGAAGTTACTTCAAACTCCGCCTTGCCAAACTGGTCGGTTGTCGGCTGTACCGGAATAACCTCAGGTACCCCCTGGCTGCCGGATTTAGGAACGATATTTAAACTCACCTGCTTATCTGAAACTCCCCTGCCCTCGTTACTTAAGAGAAAAGCGCTTACCCGGATTTTAGTTTGACCATCAGCATCAACTAACAAAGGAGCGCCAAAGACATAAGAATTAGCTAATGAATAATTTGTTGTTCTAGCAGCCTGAGTCAAATAAATTATTGTCTGGGGGATTAAATTTCTAGCAACAAAAAACAAACCAATTACTAAAAAAAGAAGTATGACAATAATTAAGAAAGGATTTTTTTCCTTTTTTTGGTCCATTAACATATTAAACCATAAAATATATAAACGTGTCAACAGCCAAATTAATAATCCTATACAATAAACAATACTCCAAAACCTCAAAATAATGTTTTTTTTAAAACTTATAAAGAATAGCAAGTTTAATCGAATAAATTAAGAAAAAAAAGCCAGCATAAAACCGTGGCACTTCTTAGTTAAATTTGCTAAATAGGTATTTATAAGGCTATTGGTTAATAAATATAGAAAATTGTGAAATTTTCTGAAATATTTTTACAGAAACTGTTAGAAAAAAGAAAAAAGGCTTTTTTTCGCAGATATTTTCATTCAAAAAATTGCTTTTTTTAACAAATTTGACTACAAAAAGTTTCATATCAACTTTTACCCTTAACAAGGGTCATACCGGCATCTTCGTTAATTCAGCGATTATTATTGACGAACTTTTCACGAAAGTCGTTATCTATTTATATGGCATTTGATATACTTTGTATGTATTCGGTAATTAATTATTGGCACCGTGAAACATACGTGAAAACACCTGATACCCAAACAACCGGTCCTAGGTAGTCAAAAACGATATCCTCTTAACGTATCAAAATATATCAAGCCAAGATTTGACAAGCTTTTATAAATAATGTAGGCTGGGATTATTATACTTATAATTTGTATAATCAGTATAATTTTTACTGAATTTAGGTTTAATAAAAAAAATGTATTTAGAAAAAAGTTTCCGGCTCTATTTAAAAGAAACTAAGGGTCTAACCAAGCGGACTGTTAAGAATTATCTCTCCGACTACCGCCATTTTTGGGAATGGATGGTTACGGTATTGGGTAAAGGTGATGAAGCCCGAGTCGGTAATGGCAATCGGTCAAGTAAATTTGGCACGCCCAACCTAACCGACACACCAAACGGACATCTTAACCATAACCGCCGTACGATAAATCACGAATTTTTAATAAATATCACGCCCAAACTGCTAAAAAAGTATTCCGCTTATCTTTCCTCCTCTGATTTGGCTAAATCAACTGTAAAAAGACGTCTGTCAACCGTAAGAATTTTTTGCCAATTCCTACTTGACCAGAATTTGATCAAATCAGATCCAAGTATTGAACTGGAAAACCCCTCGGACACAGACCCAAAAGAGGAAAAAATCAGCCAGTTAACAACTGATTTCCGGCGTCATCTTAAAAACCAGGGCGCCAGTGAAAATACAATTAAAAATTACCTGGCCGACGCCAGGAGCTACCTGGAATGGGCACTAAATGCAGAATTATGATTCACGATTTATGATTTATGAATTATGAATTTTAAAAAATTAATCAACACCAGCAACAAATTTTTATTCGCAGCTCCAGTAATTATCGGCGGAATAGTCGGCTTTATTATTGCTCAACCTCCCCAAACTAGGTCAACCGATATCCTCAGCCCGATAGCAAGCGAAGTTACACCTCCGAGGTGTTCGAATGGACTCCTCGGAGGGTGTGACGAAGCCGAAATCAACGACCAAACAACAGTTAATTCAAAACAACCCCTCGACACCTATCTTGTCACCGCTCAGTCACTACTCACCAAAGCAGTGACCTTATCCCAGCGTCATTCTGAGAATGACACCCAACAACACAACCAACAAATAGTTAACCTCATTAACGAAGCAATCGACACCACCAACCAAGCGATTGCCCAATACCCAACTTCTGCCCCGGCCTATGCCCAGCAGGCCAAAATCTACCAGACAATTACCGCCTATATGCCTGAAGCATACGATGCCGCCATTGCTTATTGGCAGCAGGCAATCATGATTGATGACAAAAATCCTACCTACCACACATCTCTGGCCGACCTTTATCTATCGATAATCGGTGACGGTAACACGGGGATTGACCCCGGTCTCAACCCATCCGATGTAGGGGCGGACCCAAGTGTCCGCCCGTCCGATGGACAAACACACGGGTCTGTCCCTACAAGTAACCCCAACCCCAACCTAGAATTAGCCCTCTACCACCTTCAAAAAGCAGTTGAAGCCGACCCAGCCAACCCCAACCGGCTTAAAAAACTGGCCGAGGTCCAAACTCATTCCGGGTATATATCCCAAGCAAAAACAACCTACCAACGCCTCCTGGGTCTGCTTTCTGACGAAAACCAAATAGCCAAAATCCAAACTGAAATCAATTCTCTGACCAAACTCCTTGCCGAAGCCGCTTCATCAAGTACGTCAATCGGTAACGGTGACGATGCCCGTATCGGTAACGTCAATCGGTCGGGTGACGAAACAAAAACGACCAACGTAACCGATTCACCAAGCGGGCTTCCTAACCCTGCCCGCGAGACGATTGTATTACCCGACTCCCCGCCCAAACTCCAAGCAAGCCACCTTTCCGGCATCAACACAATTATCGCCGAACCAAAAGACTCCTCGGACAGCATGGATTCCTCCGAGGTGTCTTTGTCCAACGCCAAATCCGGCTCAGCAGCCATTCCAGCCGGAGAAAAAGAAATCGAAATCTGCAACAACCACCTCGGCCCGGATACCCAAGTATACCTGGTACCTGAAGATGATTCCCAAAATATTATTCTTTTTGTCAAATCCAAATCGCCTTATAACCCGGAATCCGGTCACTGCCC
>CAYYDT010000051.1:0-2046 GCA_964470705.1 uncultured Gammaproteobacteria bacterium
TTAATGCATCAACTCCATGCTTTTTCCAAACCCGATCAGGAATAATTACGTTGCCGCGGGACTTGCTCATCCGTTGACCGTCTTCACCTAAAATCACTCCGTGGACTATCCTTTTTTGATACGGTTCTTTTCCAGGAACCTGACCAATATCGTTTAGAAACTTATGCCAAAATCGAGAGTAAAGCAAGTGTAGTGTCGTATGTTCTGAACCGCCAACATAAACATCCACCGGCATCCAGTAGTTTAGTTTATTCTTGTTCGCGTCAAAAATACTCTCATTTTGTTTAGAGTTTGGAGTTTGGAGTTTGGAGTTTCCTAGTTGGCTTGCAAGTAGGTATGCCAAGTAATACCAACTTGAGCCGGCCCAGTTGGGCATTGTGTCGGTTTCCCGCCTCGCCGAACCGCCGCATTTAGGGCATTGTGCCTCCAACCAGTCTTTAACTTTTACCAGCGGCGATTCGCCGGTATCGGTCGGCTCATACTTTTCTACTTTTGGCAACTCAACCGGCAAATTTTCTTCAGGAACCGGCTGCCAACCACATTTTTGGCAGAAAATCATTGGTATCGGTTCGCCCCAATAATGCTGGCGGGAAAAAATCCAATCACGGAGATGATAGTCAACCGCTTCTTCGCCAACTCCTAACTCCTCTAAAATTTCAATACTTTTTGCAATTGCTTCTCTTGGCTCCAAACCATTTATCGGCCCGGCATTAACCGCTTTCCCCTTGTCAACATCAACATAAGCTTCTTTATCAAAATCCCAGTCTCCACTTAACGGTTTGACAACCGGCTTTATTGGCAGGTCAAATTTCCTGGCAAAAGCAAAATCCCGTTCGTCGTGGGCGGGGACACCCATAATTGCCCCGGTGCCGTAGGTAGCCAAAACAAAATCTGAAATCCAAACCGGGATTTTTTTATCAGTAACTGGGTTTATTGCATAAAGGCCGGTAAATACCCCGGTTTTTTCTTTTCGCAGTTCCGCCCGCTCCAATTCCGATTTCTTCCTTGCCCGGTTAACATATTCCTTAATTTCTTTGAACTTTTGAACATTGGATTTTTGAAAATTTTCTAGTAGCTCGGCTACTAAGTCGTGTTCCGGCGCAATCACCATAAACGTCGCTCCCCAAAGCGTATCCGGCCGGGTGGTAAATACTTCTAAATATGGTTCGTCGGTTAAGGTTACGAGACCCGGGTCGTCTTTCGTCTTTCGGTCACGTAGCCCCCTTTCCTCACCAATACGGGCATCTTCACCCTCACCGTTTACCGTCACCTTGAACTTTATTTTAACTCCCAGCGACCGGCCGATCCAATTTCTCTGAGCCGCAACAACTGATTTTGGAAAATCAGTTAAATCCAATTCATCAACTAAGCGGTCTGCATATTCAGTTATTTTCAGCAACCACTGAGCGAGTTTCTTTTTATGAGTTTCCGCTCCACAGCGTTCGCATTTGCCGTCGACAACTTCTTCATTGGCAAGACCAATTTTGCACGACGGACACCAGTTAATCGGCTTTTCTTCTTTATAAGCCAAGCCGTGTTTAAAAAGCTGAATAAAAATCCACTGCGTCCACCGGTAATAATCCGGGTCGGTGGTATTTACTTCCCGTTCCCAATCAAATGAAAAAGCCATTTTTTTCATTTGGCGCTTAAAGTTTTTGGTATTCTCCTTGGTTGCTTTTTGAGGAGAAATGCCGGTTTTGATTGCATAATTTTCAGTCGGCAGGCCAAAAGCGTCCCACCCCATTGGAAATAAAACATTGTAGCCGACCATCCGGTTATAGCGGGCGTAGACATCGGCTCCAGTCATTGTAAATGCGTGACCGATATGAAGGCCTTCACCAGAAGGATAAGGGAATTCAACCAAAATATATTTTGGCTCCCGGATCTCGGACAAATCTTCGGCCGGATACCAGCCGCTTTCCTCCCAAAATTTCTGCCACTTGGGTTCAATTTTTTTTAAATTCATTGTTTTAATTTACGCCCGCTAAAGCGCGCTACCACAAACGTAATAGCAGACTTTAATCTGCACTCCTAAAAAAACCCCGC
>CAYYDT010000051.1:2146-3383 GCA_964470705.1 uncultured Gammaproteobacteria bacterium
GGGGTAAAAACCAAACAAAGTCTTCACCCCAATTTATCTAATAAGGAGAAGACTAAGTTTTTCCATCTTGTCTTGTTTATACCAAAAAAAATTACAACCCGCAACTTGTCCTTACCGAACTTGAAATAAAAACTAATTGCCAAAATACAATAAGGTGAAATGATATAATGGTGTGAAATGGAAAGGGAAAGCGTAATAACAGTTAGTCTAATTGACGAAGAACAGTTAAGTGAAGTAAGAGCTTTGGTAGCGGATCGTTACAAAGATTTAGCTCCCGACTTAAACCAAGAAAAGACAGAAAAAAAACTATATGAGCGCGAATATCCCCACACCTTCACTATTGGAGCATTTAAAGATGGCCGGTTGGTTGGAACAACTCAGCTAATTACTGCAGGAACTCCAGAAGAAAGTAATTTACCAGCAATAGATGCAATGCTCTGGATGAACAACGCTAACCAGTGGCCGCACAGCCACTGCCACATACCGGAAACTGCTATTGGAGAGATCGGCCGATTTGCCTTAGCGAGGGAAATCCCAAAAGAAGAATATCCGATTATTACTTGTGAACTATTCAAAGCTGCTACCTTACAAGCCAGAGAAATGGGCGTGGAAATTCTTTACGCAATTATGCCCGGATACATGGAAAAAGTTCTCAATCAGGCCAAAGTTAATATCAGAAGCGTCAGAGAAGCCACCTTAAAAAAAACAGAGGAGGCAACACAACTATTTACAGATTTTAAAATTTACTGGGAATTAAATAATCCTCGCTTATTCGAATTCATCGACTATCGAAACGGTCATGAAAGAACAGAAGAATAGATTTAAACCAGAAGTTGTTTGTTCCTCCCCCAATCGCCCCCCATTTAACCTTGAAAAAATTTTTGAAAGCAACAGAATAAAAGTGATTCAAGGAGAACAGGAAGCGAAAACCAGACGTTGGGTGTTTACTCCTGCCAAAAACAAATTGATTCCTATTGCCGGCCGGGAAGAACATTTTGAGCAAATTACCAGCCGAGACTTACTTACCTCCAAAGAAAAAATTACTTGGGGGAATGCCAGAATCCTATTTGCCGGAGGAAGCACCGGAGGTGATGCCGCAGTTAACATAGCTCACGAAGGCGGCGGGGTATTAAAGGAAGGAAAATTAGTTATTGCAGATTTTGACAAATTAGACGTTTCTAATATTGGTCGCTTAGAACATAATATAGGAGACCTGGGAGAAGATAAGGTTGAACTT
>CAYYDT010000052.1:0-3381 GCA_964470705.1 uncultured Gammaproteobacteria bacterium
TTTTTTTTGTGTTCTGGTATTTAAGGTAAAAATATATTCCACCACCGATTAAGCTAGTAATAATTAAGCTAAGAAAGATTTTAAAAATATGTCTTTTAACAAAATTCATAAAAGAAGTATATCAGGTAAAGGCGGCTAGAAAATTTTGTTTTCTATGTAGTAGGTGTAGGGAATAGGATATTCGGGGCAAAATTGATTGTGGTCTGTAATTACTTTTTTGGGATTGGGAAGCTTGTATCCGGCTTTTTCAAATAAGGGTATTGCCCGGAACAAAGGAACGAACAAGTCCATTGCTGTTTTTTGATAGCAGGCTTTAATATGCGAAATTTTGGTCTGGCTTGTCCTGCATGATTGGTGGCGGATATCCATTCTTCTTGTAATTATCTCGATTTGTTGTTCGGCCAGGGGGATCTTTTCATTTAAACAGTTTTTAAGGTTTTTGATGTGGGCGTAAGAAAGTCCGCCGATGACCAGCGTAAAAAGACCGATAACAAAAAGGCCGAAAAAAAAGCCGAATTTCATTATCTTCAGATTAATTTAATTATCGTAAATTGTCAATCAGTTGAGGTAAAGGGTGAAGAGGTGGTATATTTAAATTATTAAACAGGCGTTGTCCAAACGGATAGAATTATTTAGCCAAAGTCCTGAGTTTATTAAATCAGTTTAGTGATTTATAAATAAAATGATTGTAACCCAAAATAATAGACCTAAAAACAAGATTGGCGGAACCCTTCTTGGTCTTTTGCTTGTTTTTTTAGGATTATTCATCAATTATCTGGTTTGGTTTCCCAAAACTAACTTTGGATTGTTAAAAAGCAGTGATTTTTGCCAGATTACGCCGTCTAATTTATGCGAAGGTGAAATAGTTGAGTTGGAAGGCGTCTTTGACCAGCCGGATCTGGAATTCGGCATTGGCTATCATTTTCAGCCGAATGACCGTTTGGCCCCTAACCCAATTTATGTAAAGAATATTGGTTATACCGGAGAAAAAGTGAGTCACCTGGGAACAGTGGAGTTGGTTTACCACGATATTCCCTTCGGCCGGCAGGTACGAGTTAGGGGCCGGGTAGTTATTAACGACAAGGCCCGGTGTTCTAATCAGGCCTTTGCCAGTCAAAATCCTCAATTTTGTTCAGAAACCGGATTTAGAATTTTAATCAGTCCGTCGGCAATAGTTACAATTGACCAGCCGTTTAAGTATAACCTTTTCGGTAAAATAACTGATTTGGATTCAGTTGCTGCTGACTGCGGCGGATTGGTTGAGTTTTGTGAGGACGATTACCGTAAATATTGCTATCAGATTGAGGTTGATGAGGCGTTTTGCACCAACCTTAAAGAGGTGCCGAATATGTTTTTAATCCGCGGATATACTTCGGCTTTTAGTGTTAACCAGCAATTAAGACCGAATGAAATTTTTCAAATAAAAAGCATTGATTATTCAAGCATACCTATTGATGAAACTGTTTTTAGGCGTATCCATAATCAGGACAAAAAAGTTGACAGCGGATTTTTTGTTTATGATTCGACCGGCCAGCCGGCAATTAGAGCCGGTGCCGGCGGCCAAGGCTATATTAGTTTATCAGATGTTCGACTTACCACCGACGGTGTATTTTATATTAAGGACAAAACTATTTATTTTCAGGGTTATGATCAACAAGAACCGGCGATAATCAGCCGGTCAACAGCGGAATTTGCCGGTGAAACTGGGAGTTTAACCAAATTTTTTATTTCTCCTGATGAAAGTAAATTAATTGCTTTTCTTTCAAAAGTTGTTGACCGGCAAACGGATGGCATTTACGCAGTTGATACCAGAAATTATGTTTTGATGGAATTTGACTTAGATAGTTTTTTTGAAACCAAAGACCAGGCAGAGCCGGTAATCATCCACCAGTTTGAATTTCAGGGAGACATTAATTTTTTAGGTTTTGATTTTGACCAAAGACTAGGTTTAATAAGCTTGAGCAGTCATTTGGATAGACGTCAGCCGTGTGACAGCCGAAAGTACCTCTGGGTCGATGTTGATACCGGGGAGCAAATGGCTGAAGAAGAATTTTATGTTAATGTTGGCAAAGATTGTTTTCAAGAAATCAGCCGCCAATTGTTTGTCAGCGGTGATTTGGAATATTTAGTCATTGGCGAGGATTTTAATAACCAGGTTGCTGATCAGCGGCCCAAAAAACTCTTGGTTTACAGATATTCCGACGGCAGTCTGGAAAAGAAATCTTATTTATCGAATGATAAACTGCTCAATTTAAATTATTTACAGATAACCGGAATTGATGACAATCAATTAAGTTTAGTTGATTTATCAAAAAATGACATCTTTTATACCTTTAATTTGGACAAAAATGATTTTATATTTTCAAATTTAGAACCAATCTATGATTTTGGGTCCGCTGGCGAAGATACGGATTATCAAGTTTTAACCGGGTTTAATTATCTCCGCAATAATTCTTCGGCAAAATATATCGGCGAGGATGAGGCATACTGGTATTTTTGGGTCCGCGGCGATATTCAACACAAACTTTACCGGGTGGACAAACAGGGTTTGGAAACGATTTTAGTTGATAATTTTTCTTTGCTGGCCAGGCTGGTGTCTGCCAAGGACAATCTTATTTATATTATTGATCATTGATTGAAATCCTAATTTATAATTGATAACTTATAATTTATAATTCTTAATAAGTTATAATTGCTAATAATGACGGCCAAAAACAACGACGATTTAACTACCCGGTTCCTCGACCTTTATGAACAGTGGGCAAGATATTTAGCTGTCCGGTTTAAAACTGATTCTATGTTCCGCAATACCCGCTATTTTTGGGATGCTGAACGAAACAGGGCGCAGAAATTAGGTATCAGTGAAGGCGATCTTTTGGGTTTGTTTAATTTGCGCAACGTTGGTACTCACGCGCCTTCTTTTGCAGAGATCCAGCCTGCGGCAGTGGTTAAAATGGAAAAACTGGTTTCTGCTTTTTGCCGCAAGGCAATTGATATTGCTACCCGGGAAAAAGAGATTTATAAAGTCGGTTTAGATAAAAAGATTGGAGAAGTTATCAAACAAATGAGCCGGCAGAAATTTACCCACGTGCCGGTGATCGATGGTGATAATTTTGTCGGTGTTTTTTCGGAGAATTCTTTGCTGGAACTGATTGCCGACGGCAAATTTAGTCCGGAGATAAAAGTTGGTGATATCAAAGAATATTTGACCGACATTGAAGGGGCGGATGAATATGAGTTTCTAGCCGTTGACGCGGATTTTCACCAGGTCCACTATTTATTTAATGAATATATTGAAAAAGGAAAACGCCTCGGGGTTGTTTTTCTGACAGCCGGCGGCCAGCCTTCGGCGGAGATTAAAGGCCTGATCACCGCCTGGGA
>CAYYDT010000053.1:0-3381 GCA_964470705.1 uncultured Gammaproteobacteria bacterium
TAGGAAGAAACCACCAAAAACAATGTCTTTCATCCTTTTCTCCTTCAACTTCGCCGCTGATAAACTCCCCTTCTTTACTGATTTCTCCGAATTCCTCCTCTTCCACCGCTTCCTCATCAGTAGATTCTGGTCGAAATACTAAATCGGTTAATACTCCTAAAACTTCTCCCGAAGTTGGTGTTGGTGTAAGCACTGTTATCGGCGTTGATGTCGGCTGAATTTCCGGATCATCATCTGTTTCAACCATATCAAAGCCTAAGTTTAGATCAAACGAAAGGTCTTTGTCTTGATAATCATTGCCGACCCAAGTCGGCATACCAATAGTCAACAAATAGTCTTTTGTATCAAGAACTGTAGATAAAACCTGATATTGGTTAGCAAAATTATATAGTGTATTTTCAGAATATACTTCTGTTCCTTCGTCTTTTTCTACTATTCTAATCATCAAAACTTTTTCAACACCATTAGCTGATTGTAGATTATCTGCCTGAACAGCAAAATCACCTGGCTGGTTGTAACTATTAACTGCCCTGATTGTTTTCACCGTTTGCCATCCTGGAAAAAAATTCTCTTCCTCAAAAAGCGGCTGGTCACCGTTGACAAAACAGCCTTCATTAGAACATTCAACTTCTAGATCAGCACTGAAAATTTTTACCGGAAGGATAAAACACAAATAAAATAAAGTAAAGACAAAAATAGTTTTAAAGACAAACTTATTCACTGATTTTGTGAATTAAATTGCAAGTTTAATTAATAATATCAATAACATTTTCTGATTCAATATTGCCGGCGGAATCCTCGGCAAAAAACTTGACTGAACTTTCACCGGATGGAATTTCATTTTTTATAAACTGTTTACTGCCGTAGATGGTTTTCCACTGGCCTTCATTGACTGAATAATTTATTTTGAAAACACCGGAGCCAAATTCATCCTCTGATGTTATCCAATAATCATCTGATAATTGAGAAGCAGGCGGTGTAGTATCAATAAAAACCGACCGGTACCCGGATTCGAAATCTTTTTCCTCTTCGTTTCCTTTTTTGTCAACAGCCAATGTCTGAAAATCATAAAAGCCATCCCCCTGCGGACAATCAAACAAAAAACTTCCTGATAAACCATTACCGTCTGACCCAAATAACTGCCAATTATTTTGATTATAGGAATACCAAAGCTCAATATAATCAACACCGGCGCCCTGGTCACTTGCCTGATAATTAATATTTAGTTGATTATCGTTGGTAATTTCTAAATCCAGTTGTCCGGTAACCGCAGAATCCGGCGGAATCCAATCACCGGTTGACAACTGCAAACCGCTTACTTTTGCCTGATCGGAAAATAAGGCAAGAGCAATACCAGTAAACGAAACCAAACTTAAAAAGGAAGTGAGGAAAAGGAAAAAGATAGTAAGTTTAAGATTAGACTGCTTGCCGTTAATTTTTCTTTTAATCTCTTCGTCAATTGCTTTCTTGATATTAAAAAGGTGTTTGATAACAATAAAACAGGCCGGTAAAACAATTAAAACAAAAAATCCTCTTGGCTGGCGGATGAACTGTGATACACGGCCTACAAAAGGCAAACTAAACAAATAAACTCCGGCCACATCATCAGCAGTCAACTGCCACAAATCAGCCTCCTGGTTGTTATCACCCTTGGTCTTAATTATTACCGGATCGTCATCGGTAATTTTTTCTATTCGGTGGGTAATAATCTGACCGGCATTGTCGGGATTTCGAAAAGTAATAATATCCCCTTTTTGCAGGTGATCGAAAACCGGTTTTCTGGTAAAAATCATTGACCCGGTTTTAATTGCCGGCTCCATTGAACCAGTTGCCACCAAATAGGTCTCCGGCAAACCTTTTATTAGCAGTAAAGGCATTAAGCTGAAAACCAATGCCATTATTAAGCCAGCAAACAAAATCCATTCAATGATCAACAATATTCTCTTCACTGGTGTCTATTTAATCGGTTACCTGTATTCCGTTAAATACCAAGTCAAAGTTAATCGTTTTCTCGGCAATGTTGTTTCCAGCCGTTTCCGGTATATAAAACTTAACCACCCAAGGACCGGCGTCTTCACCCTGGTCTAAAACCGGCACTAATTCCGGATTATCATCAGCGTTAATCCATTCCCTGAGTGTTTTTGAACCAGTGTCATTTGAGCCATTCAACCACGAAAAACTCATATAAATATTGTCGAGAAGA
The DNA here is from genome assembly GCA_964470705.1 of uncultured Gammaproteobacteria bacterium. Classification (GTDB taxonomy): domain Bacteria; phylum Patescibacteriota; class Microgenomatia; order UBA12405; family JAHJSD01; genus CAYSLZ01. The sequence goes on from CAYYDT010000053.1 coordinate 2,204, forward strand.
TTGTTCCAATCGTTATTTTTAATTTCCGGAACTATTTTAAGTTTTATTGGTGAACTGCTGTCGTTTTTTAAATAAACCCAGTAAGTATCTTCCCATCCTGGATAAAGATTTTGCCAATTGTCCTTGACATGCTGATCATAAGGAGTAACCTCATCCTGCCAATTTGATGTCGCCGTACCGTCTTTATTAGTATCTATTTTAATTTTCAAGTCCGCGTTTCCAGTGGCAAATGCATTTAAGCCGCTGGTCACACTGTTAGAAAATACAGCGTAAGAAGCGCCGGCCACCGCACCAACAACTAACAAGATGGCGGTTAAACTAAAGTATATTTTTCTCACTTTTTCACCTCCTTTCTGTTTAGAATTGATTGAAAGAGAACTTGTTTAAGAAAGAGGCATTGAAGACAATTAAAAAATAATTTAACTGATTTTTTCATTCATTGAAATTAAACAGTGATATGTTTTCAGAATAAACATAAAAATTTTCGGTGTCAAGGGCCAAAAAAGGAGTTATTTTTTACCTAAATTAAATATTTCTACAGCTAAATCTATCTTCTTTATTCTCGGCAGAAGATATTTGTCAAACAAAAAACTAAAAAGAAGAATACCGATTAAATTAATAAAAACATCTCTTGCTGTCCCCTCACGCGTCGACACAAAAGATTGGTGGATCTCGTCGGTTATGCCATAAATAAATGAAATCGTTACTGCCAAAATATCTGCATAATCTATATAATGAAAAGCCAACCGCCAAAGAGTGTATAACATACCATAAATTAAAACATGAAGTGTTTTGAAAAAAGCAAAACTTACCCAGTAGTTTCCGCCCGCACCAATCCTATGTCTGGAAGAAGCAAAAAAAATCAGCCCCATCCAAATCAACGGCGGTAAAAACGGTATAAATCTTTTAACTTTCTTCACCACTCACTATTTTAGCAAATAAGTTTTGAATTTGGGGAGCAATTCCAGCACCGGCAATAAAAAGACCGCCGGCGGCGACAAATCCGCCGGCAATAAGTTTATCTTTTTTGTTTTGATTGTTTCCATCTTCATCTGTCTCTTCACCCAAAACTTCACCCTGTTGATCTTCTTGCAGGGTGGATACAAGAATTGGACCCGGGGTGGTTTTGGGTGTTGGAGTTAAAATTTCTGTTGGAGAAGGAGTCAAATCACCGGTCG
>CAYYDT010000054.1:0-3355 GCA_964470705.1 uncultured Gammaproteobacteria bacterium
GAAAGAAAATCATTGATTGACCGCGGGCCGGCCGATGCTGTTTTGGCTTTGGCTTTGATCCACCATCTGGCGATTTCCAACAACCTGCCTTTTGACAACATCAGCCGTTTTTTCACTGAGATAACTGATTATTTGATAATTGAATTTGTCCCGAAAACTGATTCACAGGTGGAAAAATTACTTGCTTCGCGTGAAGATATTTTTGATCAATATACGCAGACGGATTTTGAACAGGTGTTCAGCCGGCATTTTGAGATCATTGATTCGGCCCCGATTACCGGATCCAAGCGGCATCTTTATTTAATGAGAAAAAAATGAAATTAAAAAAAGCGGCGGCAAATTTTCATCCTCTTTTAATCGGCATATTTCCTATTTTATCCTTATATTCGCATAATATTGATCAGGTTTTGATCAATTCTTTAACACTGCCTTTAACCGCTGGTTTGGTGTTGGCAATCGTCATTTGGCTGATATCGGGTTTAATTTTAAAAAACATCCGCCAAAGCGCGGCCGGCGCCAGTTTATTTTTGATTGTTTTTTATTTTTTCGGCCGGATCGGCTTGATTAACCAATATATATTGACGGCGGCAGGATTGGCAGTGATTGTCATTGGTTTTGTATATCTTTTAAAATCTGATCAACAATTTAAAAAAATCAACCAATTTCTCAACGTTTTTAGTCTTGTCCTGGTCGGAATAACACTTTTTCAGATTGTTCCGCAGGAGATTGGCAGGTTGAGAGGCAGAACCGGTTTTCAAAGATTAACAAGTGTAGAAACTCTTTCAGAAACCGGTGATTTGCCGGATATCTATTATCTCGTTTTTGACCGGTATGCCAACCAGCCGGTTTTAAAAGATTCATTTGGTTTTGATAATTCTGAATTTCTTGAATATTTAGAAAAAACCGGCTTTTATGTTGCCAATCAGTCTTATGCCAATTACCCGAAAACCTATAATTCTTTGGCTTCGTCGCTTAATTTTGAATATCTTGATTATTTAACCGAAGAAATGGGTGAATCGGCTAGCGACCGGACGCCGTTTTATCAATTGATGGATGATAATCAGTTATTAAAGTTTTTAAAAGCTCAGGGTTATACCATCCACCATTTCGGCGACTGGTGGCAGCCGACTCGGGCCAATCCCAACGCTGATTTTAATTACAATTATTTTATTCTCAATCTTAACGAGTTCACCCAGCAGCTGATTGGAACCACTCTTGCCGGACCGGTTTATAATTATCTTTTTCTGAATGGAAAACAGCAGTCAATAACCACCGACCGGATTTTTCCCGATCGTGATTTTGGTTTTTATTCTTCAAAAAAAGAAGTCATTGAGCGCAATAATTACCGGATGACGGAGATAAAAAATGTCGCTGGTTTGGATGGGCCGAAATTTGTTTTCGCCCACATTTTACTCCCCCACGACCCGTTTGTTTTTAATCCGGACTGTACGCCGGCTGATGAAGCAAAACAAGAAAAAATGACCAGGGATGAAAAATATATTGACCAGTTAAGATGCATAAATCTGTTAATTGAAGAAAAAGTTGATCATATTCTGGCAGTATCAGCTGATGAGCCGATTATAATTATTAGTTCCGATGAAGGGCCGTTTCCAAAGGCGATTTGGGCCGGTGAAAAAACTTACGGCGAGTTGAACGAAGATGAGATACAAAGAAAATTCGGTATTTTAAATGCCTTTTACCTGCCTGGATTTGATTATGATAATCTATATCCGTCGATTTCCCCGGTAAACAATTTCCGGGTTGTTTTTAACCATTATTTTGGAACTGATCTGGAATTATTAGAAGACCGCCACTACAACATTCACTCCGAAAAACAGCCGTATAAACTGATCGAGGTAGAATTCTGACCCAGGTGTCAATAGATGTACACCTCGGAGGTGTATTGCTATAGACACCTCGGTAAAACAACTCAATGCTATAATTAAAAAATGGATATCTGCACAATTGGCGGCGGGTCGGGTATGCCGGTGGTCAACCAGGCGCTGGTCCGGGCCGGTTTTAAAAACATCTCCTCAATTGTGACTACTTTTGATTCCGGCGGCGACACCGGCCGGCTGAGGACTGACGAAAGAGGCAATTTGCTTGCTTTTTCTGATTATTGGCGGGCGCTAATTTCCTTGTGGCGCGACGGCGGCCAGAAAAAAACTTGGCAGGAAATGCTTCAATTCCGCGACGGCCGAAACAGAAATTTCGGCAATACTTTTTTTCTTTTTATGGCAGAAAAAACCGGTAATTTAAGCGAGGTTGATAATTTGTTTTCCAAACTGTGCGGAGCGGAGTTGATGGGTAAAGTAATTCCGGTTTCGCTCCAGCCGGCTAACATTTGTTTTAATACACAATCCAAGAAGGAAATTTGCGGCGAGCATATGCTTGATGATTTGAGAATGTCGTATGACAAAGTTAAGAAAATCTGGCTGGAACCGGATGTCAAGGCAAACCGGGAAGCTATTAATGCTCTAAATAAAGCTGAGATAATTATTATTTCACCGGGTAGTTTATACGGGTCAATAATTGTTAATTTTTTACCCCAGGGTATTGGTCAAGCTTATAAAAAATCACCAGCGAAGAAAATCTTGATAACTAATTTAATGTCTACTGCCAACTCGACTCACCAGTTCAATCAAGATAATTATCTTGATGTTTTGTCAAAATATTTGAAAACCGAATCGCCGGTTGACGAGATTATTATGCAGGATTTTAATTATTTTAATCAAGAAGATTTAAACAAAGCGCTGAAATTTTATCAATATGAAAATTCTTTTCCGATTAAACCGGCTGATAAATCACCGGTGAAGACTATCGTTGAAGATGTGGCAATTATTGAAAAGAATAACTATCGCCTGCGCCACAGTGAAGAAAAACTGGCTGATCTTCTTAAAAACTTATTTTGATCCAAAAGACTTAAGCCGAGTACGAAGTTTGGCTGTGTTAAACGAAAAGCCGCAGGTTGAAAAGTTTTCACAGACACTTATTTCCGGGTTTTCTTGTGACCTATACAAATTACCACCGCAAAAACTGCAAATTATCGGACCAACCTCAGGGGGGCGATTAGTAGTAATATTTTCTGGCCTAATTTTAATTTCAGGTTTATTCACAAAATTGATTTTACCACAAAAAGCAGTTGAGGACTGACGGCTTAATGGCTAAACCTGAAAGTGATATGTTATACTTTTTTCATGAAAGTTTTAGTAGTCGGCGGGGCGGGTTACATCGGCAGTTTTACTGTCCGGGCTTTAAAAGATGCCGGCTATCAAGTTGCTGTTTTTGATTCAATGGAAACCGGCCATCAAAAAGCTATCGGTGACACTCCCCTATTTAAAGGCGATTTAAAAAC
>CAYYDT010000055.1:0-3086 GCA_964470705.1 uncultured Gammaproteobacteria bacterium
AAAAACCACTCCCAAAAAGAAAAATAATGATATTTTTTTCATGACTTTAATTTTACCAAAATTTCTTTTCTAAATTTTGCGTACTGGTGGCGGGAAAGATCCAACTCCTCTAACTCAACACTTTCTTTTACAAAATCTAAAAAAATGGTTAACTCCTTTTGCAGTTTGTAATCACTAATGATCTTTATTATTTTTTTTGATTCGCACTCTCCTGTCAGCCAAAGGGAAACCAGATCAATAAAATCTTTTCTTCCTTTTAAGGAACGTCCTCGTTGAGCTAGAGTATAAACTTTTAGACTAAATAAATAATTAATCTTTAACACTTTGAAACCCTCTAAACTACGGATTTGACCAATTAAATCTTCGACCGGTATACCGAGATCCGAATAATGAGGCAAATAAACGTCAATTTCCACCTCTCCGCTGATGGCCTCATATTTTCTCAGCCGTTCATTTTTAACTAATGAATATGCCCGTTTCAGCAAGGATAACTGATCAAAGTCAACAACAATATCAATGTCTTTAGATTTTAACTGTTGCGAATATAGATACACCGCCCATCCGCCAATTAAAATAAAATCAACGTCCTTATTTAATTTCTGTAATTCCTGCCAACTCTTGTTAGTAATTTGGTTGTGATAAAAGGGCATCTATTTTTTCCTCTAAACCAATAACAAATTCCCGGGCATACCAGTCGCTCAAATTCCAAATATCAACAAACGTATGAGGCAAAGTGGTAAAGTCGCCGTAACGTTCAACCGCGGCAATTTTTTTTAATACAAAAATATTCGGCCTTTTCCTTACCTCAGGATATCGAGTTTTTATTTCAGTCAAGGAATTTATATCGGCATAAAGATAAATTTTGCTGTAATCGGCCGGCGGTTCAGCTAAATATTCTTTGGCGGCTGTATAAGCGGCAAAAATTGAACCGGGCGGGACAATTTTCTCCAATGAAAAGACGCTCTCTTCGGAATAAGTCTGATAAATAATGTCATTAGACAACCTTCGGTCACTGGCCCAATAGTAAAGAAGTTTTTTAATATCCGCTAAAACAAAAAATTTTGATTCTTTTCTCACTGCCCCCATTTCAGACGGCACTTCCAAGGCATAATTTACCGTACTCAGAGAATAGCCAAATTTTTCTGCTAACTCCTGCTGGGTAAACTTAAATTTTTTCTTCTCTAGGGCCTGAAAAAGAATATCGTGCCAGATTGTTTCGATTTTTCTCATTCTAAATGTATTGTATTTCGAAACTTATCGAAAGTCAAGTCTTTTTCCTTTTCCACCACCGGACTAGAAATAAGACCGGCAGCCAAAGAGGAGCAAAAACGCCGACCCAAATCAAAACTCGGCCGATCTTTCGCAAAGTCAAAACCAAAGACCGAACCGCTTGTTTAAAAACAACGTTCGGCCGGAAAGCTTCACCTTCCGGGGCATAAGGCAGAGACCACTCATCAGTTGATAAGTAGATTGTTATCTTTGCGTTTTCAGCTGTTTTCTCTAAATACTCCTGCCGGCCAATGAGATTGTCAATTTGCGTTTGGATATTAATTAATTCCCGTTGAACCTTTAAAATATCCTCCACTTCCGTTGCCCTGTCTAAAATTTCTTCAAACTTTATTTTTGTTTTATTTAAGGTTTCCAATCTGCTTTCTAAGTCAGTATACTCATCAGTCACATCCCTACCAGATAAATATTCTGAACTTACTTTTATTGCCAATCCCCTAAAATAATCAAGTGTCGAGCGCAGTTCCTCACTTGGCACCCGGACTACAATCGTCCCAAAAGGTACTTCCTCCGGCCGACTGATTGACGAAGAAACCATATACCCGCCCCTTCCCTGGACATAATTAAGGATTTGGTCTGATTTCTGGCGGACATCATCAACAACCAAAGAAACATTTGAATGTTCAACAACCATCCGGTCGTCAATATCCGGCTGAGGCGCTGATTCCCTAGCCGAAGGCAGATATGCCATCTTCGGGGAAACAGAACTTGGAGCCGCCATGTCATAAGCAGTTTTAGTTTGGTAAATCGGCAGACGAGTTTGGCGGTTTGACCAAAACAGGTAGACAATGACCAAAAGTAAAACAACAACCAGTTTATTTTTCTTTAGCCAGTCAAAAATTCTTTCCATCTGTAATTTAATTTAACTCCGGTTTTTAATTTTTGTCAAACTGGTAATCAACCAGCCGGCGGCAAATCCGCCGACGTGAGCAAAAAAGGCAACTCCTCCCATGTCGGCAGTCATTGTTGCTAAAGAAGTAATCCCGGTAAGCAACTGAAAAGCAAACCAATAAAAAAGCATAAAATAAGCCGGTAATTTAATTACCCGGACAAATAGACCGAAAATAAAAAGAACGTCGATTTTCCTTCTTGGGAAAAGAACCAAGTATCCCCCCATAACCCCGGCAATCGCCCCTGAAGCACCAAGCATTGGGATCTGAGAGTTAGGAGAAACCAGGATTTGCAAACCGGCCGCTCCTAAACCGCAAACAAAATAAAAAAATAAAAACTTAAAGTGGCCAAGAGTATCTTCTAAATTGTCGCCAAAAATATGTAAAAAAAGCATATTGGAGAGAAGATGGCCCAAACCGCCGTGAAGAAAAATTGAAGTAAAAATACTTATTAAATTACGACCAGAGGTGACTTCAGCGGCAATAATCGAATATTGGTAAACAAAATTTTCTAAACCAGTCGGGGATAAACCAAACATGTAAACAGCAACACCAACGTTGACGGCTATTAAAAGATAGGTAAAAAAAGGAAATCTGCCCGACGGGTTGTGGTCGCGAATTGGGATCATGAACTATTATACTAGATAACAAAATTTATTAATTGACCGGGGATAAAAATAGTTTTTTTAACTTTTTTTCCTTTCAAATGTCTAGATACATTTTCATCTTCTTTTGCTTTTTTAATTACATCAGCCTTCAGCCTTGAGCCCTCAGCATTGAGCATTACGGTACCCCGTAATTTTCCATTCACCTGAACCGGTATCTCCACTTCCTCAGCCCGAAGATGTCTTTCGTCATATTCCGGCCATGGGGCTCTGTGTACAGAGCCATAGCTTTTAGCTTTTAACT
>CAYYDT010000056.1:0-2959 GCA_964470705.1 uncultured Gammaproteobacteria bacterium
TGGCACTATCTATTAAGGGCCAATCAATTATCCGCAATGCTGACTCAATTAACCGGGCTCATCCCAATTTTGTCGAAAAAATAAAATCCCTAGGAGCAAATCTAAAATGGAGTACCAGACTTTAGTCTGGCGCGCGCACTAACTCGTCAAACCGCCGGCCTCTTTCAAACTCATTGGCGAATCTCTCAAAGCTTGACCCGCCTGGAGAAAAAAGGAAAACATCGCCGTTACCGGCTATATTCATCGCCTGACTAACTCCAACTTCTAAACTGTCAACTTCTAAAAAACGGCTAAAACCTATTTTTTTTAATTCTTTTTTCAATTTTTCCCCGCCACTGCCACCAAGAATAAACACGTACTTTAATTGATCTTTGTTAATTATTTCAGCTAATTGCTGATAAGAAACACCTTTGTCTTTGCCTCCGGTTAATAAAACCAGCGGGTAATCCTGAAATCTTTTTATGGCCGCGATTACTGCCTCCGGGATTGTCGCGCAAGTATCGTTGATAATTTTTACTCCCTTCACTTCGCCAAAATACATCTGCCGCCCGTAAAGGCCTTGATAATTCTTTACAGCATCTTTAATTAGTTTGTCTTTAACCCCTAAATATCTGCTTACCGCAAATACCGCTTTAATATTTTCCTGATTATGTTCGCCATACAAAGAATGTAAGATATCTAGATTTAATTCCTGGAAATCAACTTCCTCTTTATAAAAATCTCTAAACTTACCGGGTATTTGACTTTTCAATTTTTTAATTTCCGGTTTGTATAGATTTAAAAAGGCAACATCTTTTTTATCTTGATACTTAAAAACCTGCTTTTTAGCTTGAATATATTTTTCCAACGACCCGTGCCAATTAAGGTGGTCAGAATAAATATTAGTTAAAACGGCAATTTCCGGACTTATTTTTATTTTCGCCAACCATTCAAGCATAAAGCTGGAAATTTCTAAAACTGAAATTGAATTTTCACTTAGATCATCTAAAAAATCTAATACTGACCTGCCGATATTTCCTCCCAAATAAACATCCTGACCGTTTTTATTTAAAATCTGATAGATCAAACTTGCTGTAGTTGATTTTCCTCTTGTTCCAGTTATTCCAATTACCATACCCTGCTTATGTTTGAAAAAATAAGACATCGGGCAATAAACAGGAATATCTTTTTCCCGGGCTAACTGAACATATTTGCTTCCTGGTGGAACTACTGGCGACGAAATAATTAATTTTGCATTGGTAAAATCTTTTTCCCGATGCTTGCCCAAAACAAACCTGATGTTGTCAAATTTTTCTAACGCTTTAACAGACGGCTGAAGTTCTTTTATTGATTTTAAATCAGTTACCAGAACCTGTCTGCCTTTTTGTGCAAAATAACTGGCCGCACCAATTCCGCCCTGGTTTAAACCCAAACCCTGAATTAAAACATAGTTGTTTTTAATCATTGAACTTCTGACGAAAAAAGTCTGATAACGGCCCGGCGGCAAAAACAATTATCAAATCAAAATTGGCCGATTCTTTTTTTAAATTTCTCCACATTTCTTGATTATTTTTAAATAACTCTACATTTATGGCCTTTTTTTTAATCTCTTTTTTTATTTTCTCATCGCTCACCGCCTCTAAAGCCTGCGGAGACTCTCTGCCCTTGACCTTGTAAATCGGCACCAGGTACAACTTGTCAACGCCTTGCCAGCAGGTACCAAAACGGTCAAGCAGCTGCCATGTTCTTTCGTATTGATGTGGCTCAAAAACAGCAGCGATCTTTTTTCGAGGATAGGCATCGGTTAAAGATAATAAAACCGCTTTAATCTGGTCTGGATGGTGTCCATAGTCAAGAATAACCGGGGTTTTATTTATTTCTCCGCTTTTTTCCAGCCGCAGACGGCACCCGGAAAAAAGCGACAGCCCTTTAATTGCCTTGTCTATTTTTATTCCCTGGCTAACTGCCACTTCCATACCAGCCAAAGCATTGTAAACATTGTGCTTACCAGGAACGTTAAGGCTTAAAGTTCGGTCTTGACCATCAAAATTAATTTCTGAAACTGATCCCCAGCCATTCGGCTGATAGGTAATCAGTTCCTCTCCATACATTTTTGTTTCTAAGTCTTGGCTCTGTGCAAATTTCATTAACTCAACCACCCGCTGGTCATGACAATAACCAATAACTAAACCACCGGGCTTCATTCGGCTAATCAATTGCTGAAAAGCGGCAGAAACATCGTCAATCGACTGGTAAAAATCTGGGTGGTCATAAGCAATATTGGTTACTACCAATATGTCTGGTTTAAGCGATAAAAACTGCTTTTTATACTCACAGGCTTCAACAATAAAAATTTTTTCTTCGCTGTCGCTGTAGGAATAGCCACCTTCGCCAACAATGACATTAACCTTTTTTCCGGCCTGTTCGAACAAGGTCTTAAGCATTGAAGTAGTTGTTGTTTTGCCGTGAGCGCCGGCAATGGCAATTGTAAAATAATCTTTGGTTATTTCACCAAGAGCCTGAAAATATGTTGACGTTTTAAGACCTTTTTCTTTGGCCGTTTGTATTTCAGAGTGCGACTGATCAATATTAGGATGAATCAACCAGTCTAAATCATCACTGATATGACTTGGGCTGTTGACCTTTTTAAACTCAACCCCTTTTTTTAACAACGGCTCAATCCGGGCGTTAATCCCAACGTCGCACCCGCTGACTTGATAGCCCTTATCAACCATCCACCCGGCCAAAGCACTCAGGCCTGCCCCGCCTAATCCTAAAATATGAACTTTCATTATGTTTTTAATTCTACCAAAATCTTTTCAAAAACCTCTTCTAATTCCCCCCGTTCTTCCTTGGTAAAATGCATCAGGACATAATCTTCAGCAGGAATATTTTCCAGAGGGCGGCCAATGCCGATTCTGATCCGCCCGAAATCTTTTGTCTTTAGCGTATCAATAACCGACTGAACACCTTTATGCCC
>CAYYDT010000057.1:0-2885 GCA_964470705.1 uncultured Gammaproteobacteria bacterium
GATTTAAACAGATGTCTGATGACGAATGGAGGCGGTGGCTTTACACCGCTGTTACCCGGGCGGAAGAAGAGTTAATTATCATTGGAAGTGAATAGTGAATAGTGAATAGTGAATAGTAAATAGTGAATAGCGGATAGTGATACGGGAAGTTGTGGTAAAATTGGGGCAGTGGGAGAAATACTCAAAAAATATCTTCACTTTTTGTTGAAATACAAGTGGAGATTTTTATTTTATACCAGTCTGATAATTTTATGGGCAATTTTGTCAAGCGTCGCCCCTTATTTTTTCAAATTGTTTATTGACGCTCTTACCGCCGAAGATTTTAACCAGGTCTGGCGCGTTTTTCAACTGTTCGCCGGCCTAAGTTTGATTTCAATTATTATTTCACAGTTAAGTTACCTGGTTGGGGACTGGCTGTTAATGCCGGTTATTGAAGACTCACGGATACTTGTTTTTAAAAAAATACAAGAATTGGATTTTGCTTTTCATACCGAAAAAACAACCGGCAGTCTGATTTCAGCGGTTAGAAGAAGCGAAGGCGCTATCTGGTCAATTTTTCAAAACTCAAGAGAAGTCGTTAAAATTTTTGTCGAGTTTTTGGTGATTATTTTCTTTTTGTCCCGGCTGGAAACATACTTATTTCTTCTGCCGATTGCCAGCGTATTGATAATCGCCGTAATCGGCCCAATGCTGGTCAAAAAAAATCTTCAAGCCCGGCGGAAATTCAATAAAGTTTCTGATAAATTATCCGGCATCATTACTGATAACTTAATTAATTTTGAAACAGTCAAGTATTTTGCTAAAGAAGACTGGGAGACAAAACGGCTGAGAAATAAATTTATAGATTGGCGGGCTAAATTATGGGACTACTTTTTAACTTTTCGCTATTTCGGCGTAACCTTAGGTCTGGTCAGTTTTTTCGGTCTGGCGCTGACAATTATCTGGGGAATTTCTAATGTCCGCCAGCAGATAATTACTGCCGGCGATTTTATCATGGTCATTGGTTTTGTCCGGTCTTTTTTCGGCCAAGCGTCATCAATAATTTTTAGAATCAGGGAAATATTAAAAGACAAAACCGATATGGAAAAATATTTTCAGATTCTAGATGAAGAAATAAAAGTTAAAGACCCGGAAAAACCAATTAAAATCAAAAATATCCAGGGAGAAATTAAATTTGATCAGGTATATTTTTCCTATCCGGAAGGAAAAGAAGACGCTCTTTATGATTTTAATTTAAAAGTAAAACCTGGCAGTTCGGTTGCTTTGGTCGGCGAATCCGGAGCAGGCAAGACTACAGTTGTTAAACTGCTTTTGCGGGCTTACGACCCTGACCAGGGGAGTGTTTTGGTTGACAAAGTTAATATTAAAAAATACAAAAAAGAGGATTTAAGAAGCCATATCGGCGTTGTTCCTCAGGAGCCGATACTTTTTAACAATACAATTGAATATAATATTGGTTACGGGATGGAAAAACCGTCTTTGGAGAAAGTAAGACAGGCGGCAAAAATCGCTCTTCTTGACAAATTTATTCTTTCACTGCCTAACAAATACCAGTCAAAAGTTGGTGAAAGAGGGATAAAACTTTCCGGCGGCCAGAAACAGCGGATCGCCATTGCCAGAATGATCTTATCTAATCCGGAAATGATTATTTTTGACGAAGCAACCAGCCAGTTGGACTCGGAATCAGAAAAGAAAATCCAAAAAGCTTTTTGGCGGGCGGCGGAAGGAAAAACAACGATTATTATTGCCCACCGGCTGTCAACCGTTACCCGGGCGGACCGGATTGCTGTTCTGGAAGAAGGCAGGATTATTGAAACCGGAACGCATCTGGGACTTTCGGCAGATAAAAATTCGCGCTACTTTCAATTCTGGCAGATTCAAACCAGTAATTAGACTTTTTTAAACCAGGGGATGAGCAGGGAAGTTGAGGATTTGTACTGCTGATATTTCCGGTCATCACCGTATTTTTGGTCATACCTTTTTTCCAACGGCGGGATGCCGGAAACAAACAAAAGCAGAGAAGTAATATAAACCGGGCTGACTATAAATAGATATCTTAGTCCGGACAAATATGGCAATACTGCAATGAAAAGGCCGATCCAGCAGAGGATTTCGCCGAAATAATTCGGGTGGCGGGAATATTTCCACAAACCAATATCTGTCCATTTCCCTTTGTTTTCCGGATTGTTTTTAAACTTGAATTTCTGCCAGTCGGCGATTGTTTCAATAATCAGTCCAACCGCCCAAACTGCCAGACCGGGATAAAATAAGGTTTTCATATCGGCGGCCGGTCGGTCAATAAACCAAATGTAGGGGAGAAGGATTATCCAAATGCTGACCGCCTGAAGAAACCAAAACTTGGCAAAATCAAAAAAATTATTCCGGATGTTGTCAAACCGTTTGTCCCGGCCCATTTTTAAAATCCGGATGAATAAATAAACTGCTAGGCGCAGGCCCCAAAGAGTGACTGCGGTGACAACTAACAGTTTCGGCAAAGAATAAGCGGATGTAAAAAAGATCAGCCATAAGGCGATGAAAAAACTGATGCCGTAAGCGAGGTCGGTGACTTTGTCGGTTTTAAAGGTATTGGCGATAATAAAGAATAGAACCTGAAGACCGAAAATGATTAAAAAGGTGAACAGAAAAACATTCATTAATATATTTTAACACAAAAATCGTAATAGTAACCTTTAGGTTGCGTTAGCACGCAGACTCCCGTCTGCTAATACACCCGGGTGTTTCTTGTTATAATTACCCCATGCCGAAACTGGATAAACAAGAAGAATTGGCCAAGCTGGAAAATTTGGTTTTTTCCACGCCGATGATGGGGCAGTATTTAAAAATAAAAAAGGAATATGCCGACTGTCTAGTTTTATTCCGGCTGG
>CAYYDT010000058.1:0-2882 GCA_964470705.1 uncultured Gammaproteobacteria bacterium
TGCAGTGATAACCTGAATAAGGTGTGCCTGAACATCTATTGCAGTAGTAAGTTGTCCTGTCATCGCAGTCATAGGCTGAAAAACATTCATTTATCACACCATCTCCGCAATTGCAGGAACCGTTTTCAACGGTTCCGAATACTTTATTGCAGCTTCCGCCGTCACAGACCCCGCACCAGCATTCGGGAGGTGTTCTTAATCCGCTGCAATCAGAATCATACTGACATTGATTATCGCACGGGCATGAGTCAAAAGCTCTAGCCTTACATTTATCCTCTTCACAAACCAGGCAATAGCAGTTAGCGTAAGCACTTCGGGCTATTTTTCCTGATAAGCATGCTAAACCAAAGATAATCAGTAAAAAGAAAAATTTTTTCGGATCTATTTTTGTAGGTTTTTTTTTAGTTAAAGTTGTTAAAGCCATTATAAAGATTAAACTACCAGAAAAAAAATTATTAATCAAATATTTCGTCTTCTTTAAACCACAGCTCCCTCTCAAACTGAGCTTCTTCAGATGATCCGGATGCATGAATTAAATTGTGAATTGACCGGCCCTGACTATTGGCAACATCAGGAGCATCAAAACTGTAATCCCCTCGAATAGTTCCCGGCAGAGCCTGCTGGGGAAAAGTTGATCCGACAACTTTTCTAATGATTTCAACTGCGTGCGGTCCTTGCCAAAGCATGGCAATAACTTTGCCTTCAGTTAAATAGTCAACATTCCACTTTTGAACCATTTTTCCGATTTCTTTTGGTTTTTTAGTTCCAATTTCTTCCTCCGGGTCTTTTCCATGCCCCTCATAAAACTCAAGTAATTTTTCACCAACGCTTTCAAACCACTCTTCGGTCTGCCCATAATGCTTCATTGCCATTTGCGGAGAAATTTTTACTAATTTACAACCAATTAATTCTAAGCCGGTTTTTTCAAACCGTGAAATAATTTCGCCGATTAAGTGGCGTTCAACTCCATCTGGTTTAATTAAAACGACTGAAACCTCATTCATCAGAGTTATGAGTTATGAGTTATTAATTTATAATTCATAATTTATAATTCTAAACTCTTATTTGGTCCTATCGCCGCTAAATACAATTCCTCCGGCTGAAATATTTCCTCGGCCAAATCTTTAACTTGGTTAAGTGTAACAGATTTTATCAAATCCAATGTTTCCTCAACTGTCCTGATTTTCTCTTCTTTCAACCAAGAACCAGCCGTCCACCCAGCCAAACTATTCGAGGATTCAACAGACAAAAGAATTCGACCTCTAATTCCTTCTTTAGCATCGCCTAACTCTTCTTTTGTAATTGTATGACTAATATTCACTAATTCATTTTTAATTATTTCAACCGCTGCTTGAGCTTTATTGTTCCTAACCCCAACATTAACGTCAAAAACTCCTGCTTCTGGATAATAACCAGTTGAGGCATAAACATAATAAGCCCAGCCACGCTTTTCTCTAATTTCGTTCCATAAACGTGAGCTCATTCCGGTTCCCAAAACTGTTTTTAAAACCGCCATCGACCAACGCCGTTCGTCCTTTACACCAAAAATCGGACGACCCAAAACTAAATGGGTTTGCTCTGTTTCTCTTTGTTCAACAAAAACTTGGTCTGGTTTTGACTGCCAGTCAACTTGAGGCGGATTTTTAAAAGAAACCTTAAACTGTCCAAACCATTTATCGGCCAATTGAAAAACTTTTTTTTGAGTTGAATTGCCAGCTACAGCCAAAACCATATTTTCAGGTGAAAACAGTCTTTTTTTAAATTTCAGAAAATTATTGCGGCTAAAAGAGGCGACACTTTCTTTAGTTCCCAACCCGCTTCTACCTAATAAATTATCGCCTAATGCTAATTCTAAAAAAAGGTCGTTAACTTTAATCCTTGGTGTATCTTCATACATATTAATCTCTTCCAAAATTACACCCTTCTCGCGGTCTATCTCTTCCTCAGCCAAACGAGCGTTGAACACAATGTCGCTGACAAAGTCAAACATCAATTCCAAATGCTTTGGCGTATTTTTAACCCAATAGGATATTCTGTCTTTGCTAGTTGAAGCGTTGTAAACTGCGCCGATTTTATCCAACATTTTTGCCATAGTTAACGGATCAGGCCTTTTTTGGGTTCCCTTAAAAGCCATGTGCTCAAAAAAATGAGCTAAACCGTGTTCATTTTTCTTTTCATATTTACCCCCGGCACCAACATAAAGATTAACGACTATCGAAGTCAAATCCATTGGAACAAATACCACCCGCAGGCCATTACCTAAGATTTTTGTTTTATATTTAAACATAATTAAGGGCTAAATGCCTAATGCTAAATGCTGAATAGTTTGGAGCGGGAGACCGGATTTGAACCGGCGGCCTTTTGCTTGGCAAGCAAACGCTCTAAACCACTGAGCTACTCCCGCAATGATTCCCATTATAGCAAATTTTTAAATTCAATTCCGGGCTAAATTATATTCACTTCAAAGCCCAATTGCACTTCGTAATTATCTAAAACATCCTGTTTAATTTTATTGGCTAAATCTAAAATTTCTTTGCCGGTTGCCTTCCGGTTAGTGACTAAACACAACGCATGTTTTTCAAACACGCCGACATTTTCCTGCCATCTTCCTTTCCAGCCTAATTGGTCGATCAGCTTACCGGCTGGGATTTTCACTAATTTATTATTTTCATTAACTGGATAAGCAATTAAATCCGGTATTTTTTTCAATAACTTTTCGTATTTTTCTTTACTAATTGCCGGATTAGTAAAAAAGCAGCCGCATGTGCCGTAGCGGTCAATATCCGGCAAATTTTTCCCTCTCTGCCGAACCACCGCCTCCATTACCTCTTTCAAAGTATACGGCTTATTCACTTTCTCGAGTTCTTTCTTCAGCGAAGCAT
>CAYYDT010000059.1:0-2856 GCA_964470705.1 uncultured Gammaproteobacteria bacterium
TGATAATAGTGTTTTCCGCTTTCATCTCGGCGCATTCTTGATATTTCTTGGATATAAGTTTGACGGTTGGACTGAAATCCCGCCCTTTTAAATGGTTTTTCAAAATGAATTTCCCATTTTTCTAGCTGCATTAGCCAATTATATGATAATATTTATCAAAATACTAAGGAGGTGATAATAAATGGTTGAAATTAAAGGTATAAGTAGCCGTCAAGAGATAGATGAGAAGCATAGTAATGGTGAGTTCTTAGCAGAACACTATGTTGAACCGCCTTATTACGCTGTTGAGGCTAGTGAGCGGCAAAGATTTGAAAACACGGATGAAGACAAAAAGCCGCCGATGAGGTAATTTTCAGATTTTTTTTGCTATAATTAAAAATAATGTCCAAAAAAAATAATGGCGATTTAACTGCGCTTCGGCATACGGCCGAGCATGTGCTGATGCAGGCAATGAAAAACATTTGGGGCGACAAAATTGTCATGGCAATGGGGCCGCCGACGGATGAGGGTTTTTATTTCGATTTTGACCCCGAAAAAAAATCGGGGCAGGCACTCACAAAAGCGGATAAGGACCTCGCCGCTGGGCAAGGTTTAAAGATTTCCGAAGAGGATTTCCCCAAAATTGAAGCAGAAATGCAGAAAATCATTGACGCCGATCTGCCCTTAGTCAGAAAAGAAGTAACTGTTGAGGAAGCAAGAGAAATGTTCAAAGGTAATCCTTATAAGCAAGAGTGGCTGGACGAAATTGAAGAGCAGGGTGAGAAAGTAACCGTTTATTATACTGGCCAGCCCTCCGAAGCCTCTGGCGAAGGATGGGTTGATTTGTGTGCCGGGCCGCATGTTGATTCAACTGGTGAAATTGGTGCTTTCAAACTGCTATCTATTGCTGGCGCTTATTGGCACGGCGACGAGAAAAACAAAATGCTTACCCGGATTTACGGCACTGCTTTTCCAACACAAGAAGAATTGGATGAATACTTGGAGCGCTTGGAGGAAGCAAAAAAACGTGACCACCGCAGAATTGGCCAGGAGTTGGATTTATTTTCTTTCCACCCGGAAGCACCGGGAGATGTTTTTTGGCATGATAAGGGTTATACGATTTTTAAAGAATTAGTTGATTATTGGCGGCAAATTCACCGTCGTGAGGGTTACCGGGAAGTGCGGACACCGGAAATTTTGACAAATGAAATTTGGAGACAAAGCGGACATTTGGATAATTACAGCCATAAGATATATAAGGTGATTACCCCGGAAGATGATCAACCAACGATGTCTGTTAAGCCGATGAATTGTAACGGCGGAATGCTAATTTATAAGTCTCGCCAGCGGTCATATAAGGATTTTCCTTTGCGGATGGGCGAGTTGGGTATTGTTCACCGGTATGAATCTTCGGGTGAGACATTGGGAATCTTGCGCCCACGCGAATTTACGCAAGACGATGCCCACATTTATTGCACCTCTGATCAGATTAAAGAAGAATTAAAAAAAATAATTGATTTATGTTTTGAAGTTTACCAGGTTTTTGGTTTGCAATTGGACCATTTGGAACTATCCACCCGGCCGGAAAATTCAATTGGGTCAGATAAGGTTTGGGAAAAAGCAGAAAAAATCATGAAAGAAGTGCTTGACGAAAAAGATGTTCCACACCAAATAAATCAAGGAGACGGGGCTTTTTACGGGCCGAAATTTGATTTCCATTTAAAAGACGCCATCGGCCGAACATGGCAGTGTTCGACAATTCAACTGGATTTTGCCCAGCCGGAAAATTTTGATCTGGAGTATATTACTGAAAAGGGGAAAAGGGAACGTCCAGTAATGATCCACCGGGTTTTGTATGGTTCGGTTGAGCGGTTTCTGGGTATTGTAATTGAGCATTATGCTGGCAGTTTTCCGGTTTGGCTGGCCCCGGTGCAGGTTGCTGTTCTGCCAATAACCGAGAAAGAAAGTGATTACGCATTGAAAATTGTTGATGAGTTACGAGGAAGCGGGCCTGCCCTGAACCGTGCTTGCTCTGGTTCGGGGTTACGGGTTGAATTAGACAGTTCAAGCAAAACATTATCAAAGAGAATTCGGGAATGGGAAATGCAAAAGGTTCCTTATATTTTGGTTCTCGGCGGTAGGGAAAAAGAATCCGGCACCGTCAATGTCCGCAACCGCGATACCGGTAAACAGTCGGAAATGAAAATTAAAGAGTTTATAACTTTAATACAAGAAAAAATTACTTCTAAAGATTTAACGGTTTGATGATCAAAAAAAAAATAGGCATACTTTTTTTGCACTATATTCGTCTACTGGCAAAACTGCAATTGTTTAAGTTGAATTTGGTCCGCCGTATTTTGGGCAGGAAAAAAATAACAATTATTGGTATAACCGGTTCAGCCGGGAAGACTTCTACAATGCATGCGGTTGTCTCCGGCTTGAGTCCCTCCTTCAAGGTCAAATTTTCTAAAAAAGCAAATACTGAGTCAGGTATCCCGCTTAATATCCTTGGTATACAAATGAAAGATTTTACCCTTCTTGATTGGCTGAGAGCCGCCGGGTTATCAATGGTAGGTATTCTTACTAAATGGAAAAATTATGATGTTTATGTTGTTGAGATGGGTATTGACCAGCCGCAGCCGCCAGGGAATATGGGTTATCTACTGCAGATTATACGGCCGGAAATCGGTGTTTTTACCGGGGTGACCTCTGTTCACGCGATGCGGTTTGAGGAGGTTTTGGAAGATCTCGCCTTGGAGATGATATTAGATTCGATAGCTGATGAAAAAGCGAAATTGATTTCTGCTTTGCCGGAAAGCGGCTATGCAATATTAAACTTTGATGACCCGTTGGTTAAGGAGCGGAAAAAACTAACTT
>CAYYDT010000060.1:0-2803 GCA_964470705.1 uncultured Gammaproteobacteria bacterium
AATAACATCTTTTTCGGTTTTATTTGAAAAAATCAATGTATTACCATCAATATTATTTTCTGCCCGCAGCTGACGCAAAATAGCTATAAAAGGCGTTATCCCGGCTCCGCCGGCGATAAAAACACCCGGACCTTGGTAATTAATTGTCCCCCACGGCTGGCGGATAATTAATTCATCGCCAGGTTGGAGTTGATGAAGTTTATTGGTCACTCCATCGTGGTCATAATAACCTTTAATTATAAATTCCAAAATCTGATCGTCGTTTAAGGAAGTAAAAGTAAACGGCCGCTTTTTGTCTTCCCAGCCGTCAATATTAATCGAAACTTCGGTCGCCTGCCCGGGCAGGTATTGGTAACCAGACGGCTTTTCCAAAATAAACCGCTTGACATTATGGGTAACGTAACCCACCTTTAAGATTTTAACAATATTTGACATTATATTAGTTTAACAAATTGATTTGGATATACAAATTGTTAAATTGTTATCGTCCAGAGGACGACCCCTCCGGGGCATTGTTCGGGGCGGGTCAAACCCGCCCCTATACTACTTTACTTTCCCTTTACTTCAATTTTCTTCGGCTTAGACTCTTCCGCTTTCTTGAAATTTATCGTAATTACGCCGTCTTTAACTTCTGCCTCCGGCTCTGCCTTTAAATCAACATTGCCGGGAACAGCAACCCGGTAGCGGTAGCTTCGGCTGGATTTTTTGTAATACTTTTTATCCTTTTTTTCCTCTTCCTCTTCCTGTCCCTGTATCTGCAGAATTCCATCTTCAAATGTCACCTCGACATTCTTGGGTTTTACACCAGCCACTCCGGCCTTAACAACTATTTCATCCTCAGTCTCATACACGTCCACCTGCCGGCCGCCAAATTCCGTCTCTTCCTCTTCCCAAACCGAAGGCCAGCGCCAAAATGAGCGCAGGTCAAAAGGGTCGTATTTGATAATTGCCATCTTTTTTTCACCTCCTTTCTTAACTAGCACTCCTTATCGTCGCTTGCTAAATTATAACCAAAAAAAATTTTTTTTGTCAAGAGGCACTAAATTATTTTTTGGAGTAAAGGCCGATCAGCTCTGCTTGGTCGATGATGTGGTCGTCAATTAATTGTTCTAGTTTATTTCTTTCTGCTCCAACCTCAATATCAAGCATTTTATCTATCGCATAAATCCGAAAGAAGTAACGGTGGGTGCCTTCCGGCGGGCAGGGCGGAAAATAACCAACTTCTCCTCCGTCATTCAAGCCCTCCAGACTTCCCTCGGGAACACTGTCTTCTTCAATGTGATTGGTATCGCCGGAAATATTCCAAACCAGCCAGTGAGTAAACACTCCGCCCGGAACATCTGGATCGTCAACAATCAAGACCAAGCTCTGGGTTTCACCAGGGACATTGGTTATTCTTAACGGCGGATTAATTTCATCGCCGTCGCAGGTGTATTTTCTTGGTATGTGCTGGTTTTCTTCAAAAACGTCAGAGTATATCTGCATCGTATTTCATTTATAACAAGATAAATCCCTAAATTCAAATTTTATCCGCCAAGCTGCCTGGAAGCGGAGTTAGTCACTAAATACTCCGGGGAGGGGATGTGAGCAGGAAGGACAAAGGCCAGACTTTTTTGTCATTTCCAGGTGATATCCGGTGCGCTTGATCACCAACTCACCGCATTCCGGGCAGTAAGTATAGTCCATCTCACCGCCGCCGATTTTGCCGGCATAAACATAATTTAAGCCAACATCTTTAGCCATCTGATAAACTTGACTGATTAACGCCGGCGGCGTATTAGGTAAGTTCTTCATTTTCCAGGAAATTGATGCTGAAAAAGCGCTGATATGCCAGGGGACATCCGGCCCGAGGTGGTGGTAGATGAACTTGGCCAAGTCGCGGAGCATCTCGATACTGTCTGAAAGTGTTGGAATAATTAATGTCGTTACTTCCAGCCAAATACCGGCATCAATAATTCTTTTGCAATTTTCCAGAACCGGCTGAACCCGGGCGCCGCAGGTTTGCCGGTAAAAATCATCATTAAACGATTTAATGTCAACATTAACCGCATCCAGATAAGGAGCAATTGTTTCTAAGGTTTTTTTTGACATAAAACCATTGGAAACCCAAACGTTTTTCAACCCTTTTTGACGGGCCAATTTCATTGTCGCTAAAGCATATTCCAAAAAAACAGTCGGTTCATTATAGGTATAGGCGATTGACCGGCAGTTTGCCTGCAAAGCTTTTTCAACCAATTCATTGGGCGGCCAGTTGTCCCCCCAATTAATCGCCTGATATTCCTCAACATTACCTTTTACCCCCTGGATTTGCGACAATGAAAAATTCTGGCAGTTGCCGCATCGAAAATTACAACCGTAAGTGCCAAAAGATAACGCCTTGGAACCGGGAAGAAAATGGTAAAGAGGTTTTTTTTCTATCGGATCTATCTGGACCGATGCCGCTTTTCCATAAGTAATTAAATACAACTGGCCGTTTTTGTTTTTACGGACACCGCAAATACCAACTTGACCAGGGGAAATCGTACAGAAATGGGAACAGGTTCGGCACTGAACCTGATCATCTTCCAAACGTCGGAAATTAATGCACTTCTCCATTGATTAATTTTACACCTTTATTACATAAGTTTAAAGGAAAATTGACCATTTATTTTTTTTCTCTTAATTTTTTCTTGGTTTCTTCTAGCCTGGCAATTAAATTCCTCCGCTGGCTGGCAGTTAATTCTTCAGCTTTTAAAAGGATTTCTTCGATTTTTCCTTCACTGCCTTCTAAAACATCGGCTGCTTTTTCTTTAATCACCTGCCG
>CAYYDT010000061.1:0-2587 GCA_964470705.1 uncultured Gammaproteobacteria bacterium
CACTGATCTTATAAGTCAGGGGTCGATGGTTCGAATCCATCCAGGCCCACCCCAAAAATAAGTCTTATAACTCGGCGGTTATTTTCCCACGGTCGTGAATAAAAGTTGATAATTTGACTTTTTTAACCACTGGGGCGGCTAAACTTTTCTCTAATTTAAGCTCAATCGGAATATAATTGTCGGTTAAACCTTTGCCAGTACCCCAAATTTTGGCCACGGCTGTTTTACCAATTTGCGATTCCCAAAACTGACGACGAAGCTCTCTTTCTAATCTTCGCATCATTTTACTTCGCTTTTTTTTGGTTTTTGATCCTACTCTACACCACTCTTTTCTTTTTTGAAAAGCCAAAGTACCTTGTCGGGGGGAATAACGGAAAACATGAGTTTTTCCAAATTTCATTTCTTTGCAAAAATCTAACGTCTTTTGGAAATCTTCCTTAGTCTCGCCCGGAAAACCGACAATGACGTCAGTAGTAATATTTATTCGATCAACATTCTGACGCAAATTTTTAACTACCTTGCGAAACTGATCTGTTGTATAGTTTCGATTCATTTTTTTTAAAATTCGGTTACTGCCCGACTGCAGACTTAAATGTAAATGCCTGGCCAGTCTGTTCTTTCCTACTCCTTGATATAGATTAACTAATTGTCCACTTGTTTCACCTCGGAGGAGTGACTGCGTCACACCATCCGAGGTGGTCAAACGTTCAACCAAGTTGCTGTTTGGTCGCTCTACCAAAGTCGGGTTTATTGATCCCAGCCGAAGCAGTTGAATATCTGTTTGGCTTAAAACTCGGTCAACTAGATCGAGCCACGTTTTCCCCTGATCGTTATACTGGGAAACATTTTGACCGGTTAGAACTACTTCCACCGCACCAGCATCAACTGCCTGATTAACTTGACTGACAATATCTTTAATTGGAATACTAATTGACGGACCGCGAATTAATGTCGGCAGACAGTAAGTGCAAGAATTGGCGCACCCGGATTGGATTTTAATTAATGCCCTCACTTGTATACAATGAACACCTCGGAGGCCACGCCCGCAGCGCATACGCGCAAGCGTTTCGGGCGGGAGTCCCTTTGGAACACCATCCGAGGTATACACATCGCCTTTAGCCCTTTTCCACTTCCCCTGATTACTTATCATATTATCTATACCGGCTACTTCTATACCCCCAAACTGGTTAATCTTATCCACCCAACAGCCGGCGGCAACCAGCCTAGCCCGTGGATTTTCCCGCCTCAAACGCCTAATTTCTTTTCTTGTCTCTCTTTCAGCTTTTTTAGTTACTACGCAGGTATTAACAACAATCAAATCTGCATCCCCGGGGTTAGATGCTTTATCCCAACCGGATTTAATCAACTGCGCTTCCAAATCCTGGCTCTCCGCCTGGTTTAACCGACAGCCGAGAGTAGAAATGTAAAAGTTCTTTATTTTAGACATAGATGTATTATAGTTGATCAATCAGTTTACTCTAAACCTAAAGTAAGCAAATGGTTAAATGGCTAGATGGCTGAATGGCTAGAATGCGGAAAACAATTTAATTAAAAAATGTTAAAATTAGGTGAGTCTCTGAGTCCTTATAGTTTCCACCAGAGGCGGATCCGCCTTTGGCGGACAATGGATACATTAAAATAGTCCTTATAGTTCAATGGATAGAACAGACCCCTCCTAAGGGTCAGATCCAGGTTCGACTCCTGGTAAGGACACCAATTGACATTAGAACAGTTTGCAATCTACAATAAGTTATGGATAAAAAGCCTGAACAAAAACAAGTGGGAACTAAAGAAGCAATAGAACTTCATATCAGAACCTACCGGTCAGCGTTACGCAGCTCAAAAAAAGTTGATGCTTCAACTTTAATCCCCACTTATTTAAAAATGAAACCGCTTCTCCACCAAAAAGCAGAATCCGACCAAATTGACCGCCAGGCATTTAACTACGCCTTAAGACGGTTGCCAAAAGAAATTTTGAAAACTAAATTAATAGTTATCGGACAAATCAAAGATATTTTTACCAATGCCGGGTATAACCTTGATCAATGGCGGGAAGTGGAAGCACCGAAAAGACGGCGTCGAATATATTACCACCCGGAAGAAAAAATCTTAGCTTGCCTAACAACATCAATTTCAGATGTTGACGATATTGTTAATTTGATAATTTGTCTGGAAATAGAATTAGAAAAGGCAAGGGAAAAAGGCTTAAAAAAATTCAATGACTTAAGCCTGCCGTCCCGAAAACCAAAGTATAAAATTAAACTCCTTGCCGGCAGTTGGGTTAATTTTGCCAAAACCGCCAAAAACTGGTGGCAGTACATCGAAGAAAAAACCAGGCGGAACTTTGATTTAGCCCACCAAGACCTAATCTTTGTTTCCTCAAACAATCACAGCCTTGTCAACTTGACGGATGAGTTCTGTTTAAATCACAAGAAAGAAATTTTTAAAGAGGTTGAAAAAAAGTTTCCAGATATAAACGAGAACATTAGACAATCAGAATTAAATGAAAAATATCTTACTTACTATGCTTCTCAGTTTGCTTTCCAGTCAAATGCAGATTTGTGGGAAAGAAAAATTAACTTAGAAA
>CAYYDT010000062.1:0-2511 GCA_964470705.1 uncultured Gammaproteobacteria bacterium
ATTATATGTAATAACCAAAAACTTATCAAAGTTTACCGACGTGTCAATAACTATACACCTCGGAGGTGGATTACTATTGATATCTTAGTCAAAACTGAACTTCGGTGAGTTTGTAAGGCAGTTTTTCGGAATAGATGTTGAAATTACGGTCTTCCAACAATTCTAGTTCAGTTCCAAAGTAGTGGTTAAAAACAATGCGAAAAGTGTTTACCGGTGACAAAGTCGGATATAAAATATCTTTTTCAAATTCAGGCAGGTATAAGGCGTTTAAAATACCGAATTTTATTTCAATTTCATCTGCATTTAGTTCCCCATACTCTTTTTCACCTGACCAGATTGGTTCAGGAAACGGCCCTTCATCGGCCTGAATAATAATAATCGGCTCATCAGCTGATACTGCCAAAATATAGTCAACTTTTTCCTTAATCAACTGATTTACACAGATTAATTGGTTAATGTATTTTTCGTCTCTGGTCATTTTTTCCTGTTTTTCTTCATCAGTAGGCTGGCACTCCGAATCAAAAACAAACGGGTCATGAGGCAGAAGAATATGGGCAAAAACAAACTTCGGTCCAGCCATACCGGCAGCTTTTTTTATTTGTTTCATCCGGTAGTTATTACGTTCAATGACCTCTTTTTTTGACGAGTAATAAGCAAACTCACGGTCAGGAACAATTCTTTGGCCGTTGCCTGTTTTTAATTCACCAGATAGAAAAAAATGATTATATACCGGTCCGGCAAGTGTAGTTCTAATCAACTGCTGGGTAAACTCGTTTAATTTAAGAATAAAATAATTATAATTGTAATCGGCATTCGGATTGGTCCGGGTCGGCTGCCACCAATCACCAAAATGGTGGATTGTATAACCGTGTTCCTTTAAAAAACTAATTACCTGGTTGTTATCCATTAATTCATAAAAAGGTGCCCTGTCGCTGGTCTCTTCACCTACTTCGGCACTTAAATAATTAAGATACTTAAAGTTTAACGACGAAGCCAAAGAATTAAATGTTTTTGGATAATTGGCATAAGATTGGTTGGCAGTAAAAAAACCCTTTTCTTCCAAATATTCAATAAAATCAGAATTATCAAAATTAAAATATTTTTCCAGCACCGGCTGATTAGCATAGCGGTCAAAAATAAAATAGTAGATATCGGGAAAATCATTGGCTTTTTTTTCTGAAGCCGGAATTTGTTCTGTTTGAAGTCTTGTCCGGCCCCTGGCTCTGGCATATTCATAAGGAATAATTTGAAAAAGAGTAACTAATACCAGAACTAAACTAAAGACATTTAAAAACTGATTGACTTTCTGTAATTGAGAATCAGATCGATAAATAAAAATGAAACTGCCAATAATCAATCCCAAACTGATTGCAATTAATAAATATTGATTAATTGAAGGAATGTGGCCGAATGAAAAGAAGATAATCAAAAACAAACTGGTCCAAACCGCTCCCTGGCGGATGCTTTTCATAATCAAGCCGGATAATCCCCAAATAAGTACAGACGCCCCTAATCCAATTGCTATTGGCATAATTATGTAGTTAATTAAAACCTGGTCAATGTTGTAGGAATAAAGAGTAAGGATAGGAAAAATACCAATTAAAACCGGATGAAAGTTGGACAAAATTTTTTTCACTTACTTTTTTTTCATTAAATATAATCTTCTTTTTGAATCTTTGATCGGCTCATTATCCAGAATATCAAAATAAAAACTGAATTCCTTTTCAAACTCTTGCTGATTATATTTATCAAATATATCCTCACGAGAGGCGAGTAATTTTTTCACCTGTGAATCTTCTTTAGGGACAAATTCAATAATCAAATAATTGGTTATCCGGCTGAAAAATTCTGCTATCTTATTAAAAGGCAGATTATTGGAAATTGCCAAATGATGAATTAGAGCCAGACCAAAAACTGCGTCAGCCGGTCCCCGGTCAATCAAAGATTTTCTTTCTTTATTTGCCCAGCCGATCCCAGGCGGGGGATTGGTCAGGTCCAACAACAAAGGCAGAATATTGGTTTCTGATTTCTCTTTGACTCTCTGGTAATTTTTTTCAACTGCAATCGGGTCAATATCAAAACTTACCCCAAAAGTTTCCTTGTCAATCAACCGGGTGAATTCGCCGGTATTAGCGCCTAAATCCCAAACTTTTTTGGGTTGGGCAGTATGTAGATACTTCTTTACCAGGTCTTTTTTGTGGTCAAATGCCTGATCAGAGTAATTGGTAAAAGTATAATATTCTCCCCATTCAGTTTCGGCCGGCTTCCAGTGTAACTTATTGATTACTTTTTCCAGATTTTCAACCATCGCCATTAATGAATTCTTGTTCATTTTTAAATTAATTTTTTTTGTTGACTCCGGCTGGTCAGCGAATTTTTTCTGGCTTTTGGCGTGCAGATGCAAATGGGTTAATAGACCAAAATTAAGTTTTGTTTTAAACGGCAGTAGTTCAGCCGCCAAATCCAAAGGAATGCCGTCAATGTTTGTTCTTAATAATTGGCTTAGACGGA
>CAYYDT010000063.1:0-2495 GCA_964470705.1 uncultured Gammaproteobacteria bacterium
ACTCGTCGATTGAGAAATTGACTTTAGACAATTTCTCAACAACTCTTTTGTATTCCAATTAACAATAATTATCGATAGTTTCATTTTATTAGTCATCAATCATTAATCATTTATCTTCTTTACCGTTTAATAATTTAGCAACGTAAAGATTATTCACAGCAAAACCAAAAATTTCGCCAATAATCAGTGTCCACACCCCGCCGATAACACCGATTTTCGGAATAAGAATTATCCCGGCAGTCAAACTAACCAGAAAATTCAAAATCCGCCAGGGCAGAAAATCAACTACCCGTTGAGAATTTTGGATAATATTATCAGCCAGACTATTGACAAAAAAGAAAATCATTAACACTCCCATCAATTTAAATACCGGGATCGCCGGTGTGTATTCAACCCCGTAAACAAAAGGAATTATATATTGACCACCATACCACATAACCAAAAAAACGGGGATGGAAATTAAGAAAAGCAGGGGCAGGGATTTTAAATAGGTTTTTTTCAGCCGGTTCTTATTTTCAAAAAACATTTTTGAAAATGAAGGAAAAAGAGCGATGGCAATGCTTTGCGGAAAAAGAATGCCCGCCTCAATAAATTTTGACGCCGACCCGTAAATTCCGGTTTGATAATCGTTTCCCAGGACGCCCATCAAAACCAGCGAGATCCTTATGTAAAAAACAGCAACTACTAAAAGTAAACCAAAAGCCCATGACTCAGATAAAACCTTTTTATAAAAGTTAACATCCCATTTCCACTTAATTTTCAAATCATACCGGCGGATTAAGCTGGTTAAAATTAAAAAGGTTATTCCGTTGCCGATAAAAAAACTAGAAAACAGCCAGCCGATGCCCAAATTAAGATGGATCATTAACATTCCGGTCAAAGTGTAACCCAGACTGCAGCCAATAGTCGCTATACCAAAAATATGCATTTTTTCTAAAGCGTTTTTAATGCTGGCATAGAGAAAAATCAAATTATGCGGAATTAAACCTAAGCCGAAAATAAGCATATAAACCGCTTTTGTTTTTGAACCGAGGACCAAAGCAAGAACAGAACTTAATAACACCGATCCGATAGCTAAAAAAAGGCGCAAGGGTAAAAGCCGGCTAAGATAATCATTTTTTTTCTCCGGGTTCCTGGGCAGGTACTTTAAAACATAACGTTCAATGCCAAAATCAGCTAGGGGATAAAAATTATACCCAAGGCCTAATACCCAGTTCCAAACACCAAACTCTGCAACACCCAAGTATCTGGCCAAGAGTATGTAATAAAAAAAACCAATAACTCTTGCCGCTCCCTGGCCGCCTGACAGCCATAAACTATTTTTAAAAACCTTTTTTTTATTCATATCCTCTCTCCCCCATTTTCCTTGCCATTTCTGGATTTTCAATTATCTGTTTAATTTTAGCACTTAAATCATCAATGCTGTTTTTCTCAAACAAAAGTCCGTCTTCGCCGTCGCAAATCACTTCTTTTAACGGCGGCAAATCTGCTCCAATAACTGGTTTTTTTCTTGCCCAAGCCTCAAGAAAAACCAGTCCCAGCGACTCGTGTTCGGAAGGATTGACCAAAACAGTTGCCTGGTCAAGCAGTTTAAGATGGTCTTTTTTATTATATTCACCCCTGAAATCAATTTGTTTTTTTACTTGTTCAGGCAATTGACTGATAAACTCCCTGATTTTCGGTGTATAAAGCGTCTCTTTTCCGGCAATTACTAACTTGGTTTTGACTTGGGACTCCTGAGATGGTGGCCCAAAGGGACTCCCGCCCGAAACGCTTGCGCGTATGCGCTGCGGGCGTGGCCTTTGAGGTGTTCCAAGGACCATTATATACGCTTCAATCAACATTTCAATCCTCTTATGGGCGGCATGACTGCCGAGATATAAAATAGTCGGCGTTTCTGGAAACGGCGCCGGTTTATCTTTCGCCAGAATTAATTTCTTATCTATTCTGGGTTTAAAAATCTTAATTTTATAATTCATAATTCTAAATTCTTTTATATAGTATTTTTTCTCATTTTCAGTCAATGCATAAATAAAATCAGCCGATTTCAATATCGGAATCAGCGGCCAGTGGTGAAAGGCAGAATCGTCGCGATGGAAGCAGGGAACAAGATGTAGTTTAGCCCTGGTTAATTTTGATGCCAGCCAGGCGTAAACCGGGATTGTCGTTGGAAAAACTCCGCCGATAACAACATCCGGCTTCCACCGGATTATTTTCATCCAGGGAAACCCGCAAAAAACCGGGCCGATAATTCTTCTGATTACTTTTGCCGGTCTTCTTATTGTCTTCACCCTTATCACCTGCCCGCCTCGCCTGCGCGAAGCAATGGCGGGCGCGGCTTTTATTCTTTCTGCCTCCGGAGTTACAAAGTCATCGGTAGACCGGCCGTCTGAAGTAATCACCAAAGTTTGATTTTTTTTATTTTCAAAATCTTTTTTTATTTTGTCGATTATTTGACTGCCGCCGTCAATCCCCGGCGGATAAATATGGGATAA
>CAYYDT010000064.1:0-2464 GCA_964470705.1 uncultured Gammaproteobacteria bacterium
CGGCTGGCAGCATCCTTTTTTTCCGGGCTGAGTACCAATACCTTCATAACTTATTTTAACATTTCCTCGCAAGATTTACCGCATTCCAAAAATCAGTTGGTCATGTGGATAAGGATCACCCGGCTGTAAACTGTCAAAAACTTCTGCTAAGGATCCATTAAGAGGTACGCGACAACTCCTTTTACCCTGATCACATGTCCCTAAAGAACAAGCTGGCCCTGTTTCCTCAATAAAAACTCTTTCATCCTCCCAAATTTGCCTAGCTATTTCTGTAGTCGTAATATCAATTTCCCATTGTGCCCGGGCACAAGTTCGCTGGGCAAAAACTTCTCTCCAAGCTCTTACGTTTCCGGAGACAACCATTCTGGTTGCCGCTGCATTGGGAAATAAGAAACGAGCGTCTTCAGGCCAAACTCCGTCAGCCCTTAAAGCATAATAGGTTTCTAATCCAGTTTTTATTGAATGTAAATATGCATCCAAATTTCCTTGCTCAGCCCTGATTCTTGGTGGAATAACGAAAGGAAATTCCGCTTTACCCTGTTCAATGATTCTTGATCTGGCAAAATCCAGGTATCTTTGACTTTGTTGGCTATAACTTCGGTGCCGATGACGAACCTCTTGATGACTTTCAACCCTTGAAATACCATCAACAATAAAACAAGGTCCGGCGTGCTCCATAACCGATCCATGGCCTGTAGCCAAAATTTGCTGTTTTAAAAAATTTCTAATCTCCTCTTCGGGTTTAGTTTCTGCTAAATTAGTCAAATCATCCGTACTTAAGGAAGTATAACAATTTAAGGCTGCCAGGTAATTTATTCTCATTGGCGACAACTTGTCATCAAGTTTCTGTATCCTCGAGACAACCGGTTTCAGAGCTACTTGGCCTTGGTTCAACTCCCCACTTGAATTAACAAACCTAATGTCAAGGGATAAATCTTTTCTGTAAAAGCCATTTTCAGTAATTCCATCTTCTGAATTTCTTGCCCGAACTAAAACAGAACCATCGTCTTGATATACATATGTGTTGGGTAGTTCGCTTCTCATTTTTATTATCTATAATTTTTCCTATGTTAAACCAACGTTTAATCAAAGTCAACCCAATGTTTGGACGCAGTTGGGCCTTTCTGGCCTTGATACTTACTTTTTAACTTTTTTGAACCATAGGGGTTTTTTACCTTACTTGTCATTTGGTAAAAAACAATCTGGGCGATACGCATACCGGCATACATTCTAATCGGCAAGCGGGAAATATTGGCAATTTCAAAAGTCAGCCAGCCGGAAAAACCAGGATCAACATAACCGGCAGTGGCGTGAACGATCAAGCCCAATCTGCCTAATGAGCTTCTCCCCTCTAATTTACCTGCGACATCAAAAGGCAGAGTAATTTTTTCTGCTGTTGAACCCAAAATAAACTCACCTGGATGTAAAACAAAACCAGTTTTTTTTATGTTTACCACCCGGGAGACATCTTCTTTTTGACGAACATCAATCTCCCCCTGATTCCAATTATCAAAAACCCGGACTTCCCTGCTCAACTCCAAATCCAAACTTGAGGGCTGAAGGTTATTTGTTTTAAAAGGTTCAATGATAATCTCTCCGCTTTTAATTCTTTTTTCAATATCTCTGTCTGAAATAATCATTCTCTTAATTTACCAAAGACAATCAGCCGTTTCAATATCGTTCCCGGCGGCCAGCAGGTCTGAAGAACCAGCTCTTCTCTGCCCGGATTATAGTCAGTTAAATAAGAAATATCATCGGCTTCAACAATTTTTTTATCAAAAACCTGATAAGTGTAAGGCCGGTTTTCAAAAGCCAAATGCACTTCATCGCCGGTCTCTAGTTTGTTCAGCAAAAAGAAAATAGCGTTCTGGCGGACAACGTTCCATTCAGCGTTTGTCGAGTGGGCAAAAAGATAAACCGGTTTTGACGATCCAGGCAAACCGCTTCCAGCCGCGTGGGCAACCCCCTGCTTTAACACCTCTTGATAAATTTCCGGATTGGCCGGATCGATGTTAGCAAACACCTCGGCAGTTGTTTCCAGTTTGGGAATGAAAATTGAAAACTTTTTATTGGGCACCGGCCAATCTTCCGGAACTTCCGGTATCGGCAGGGGCGTCGGCGCTATTGCCGGCGTTGGCGTTGGTTTTCTTTTTGGGGACAAGCCCCGGCCTGTCTCTACTGCCAACTGTGACGACAAGTCCCGCCAGTGGTATCCGGCCATCGCCCCGGCCAAAGGCAGCCAAAGATAAACCAAATAACTTAAACACAAAACAACCGCTCCCGTCCCCAGACCAAAAATAAAAGTCCTTAATTTATTTGGATTATAAAAAACAATTTCTGGTTTTCCTTTTTTCGGCTTGACTGTTTTTCTTAGTTTTGGGTCAAGAAATTTTTTCACTAGACTATTATATATTATGGAGATGGCTCGATTCCTTCGACCAGCTCAGGATCTCGCTCCGCTCGA
>CAYYDT010000065.1:0-2454 GCA_964470705.1 uncultured Gammaproteobacteria bacterium
CCGCAGTTCTGGCATACATAAATAGTTGATTTTTTCGTCATAACCTATTTTAACAGAAAGAGAGAAACGCTAATATCTGGCCGCTGTTATAAATGCCGAGAAGAGTGGATTGGGTTTTAAAAACCGGGAAGTAAATTCCGGGTGGAATTGGGTACCAACAAAAAAAGGATGAACCTTTTTGGGCAATTCAATTATCTCTACTAAACTTTTATCTGGAGACATTCCGGAAAGTAATAATCCTGATTTTTCCAACTTCTTGCGGTACTTATTGTTTAGTTCGTATCGATGACGATGGCGCTCGGTAATTAAACTCTGATTGTAAGCCTGGTAAGCGTGGCTGTTTTCCTTTAATTGGCACTTCCAACTGCCCAAACGCATTGTTCCGCCATAGTTTCTCTCCAACATTTTTTTCTCTTGGTCAGGCATAATATGGATAACCGGATAAGGAGTATCTGGATCAACTTCAGTTGTGTGAGCATTTTTTAAACCAGCTACATTTCTAGAAAACTCAACGACTGCTAACTGCATCCCATAGCAAAGACCTAAAAAAGCTATTCCCTTCTCGCGAGCCGATTTAATAATATCTATTTTACCCTCAACGCCTCTTAACCCAAAACCACCGGGAATAATTACCCCGTCTACTTTTTTCAACTGGTGGTTAAGGCCATTTTTTTCAACTTCTTCAGCATCAATCCAAATAATTTCCGGGTTTAACCCCTGATGCCAAGCGGCTATTTTTATTGATTCAACAACAGAAACATAGGCGTCTTCCAAACAAAAATTACCGCTGGCATAATATTTGCCGCCAATTCCAATGGTAACTTTTTCATTTGCGCAATCAGCTTTCTGGATTTTGTTCTGCCAACGCTTTAAGTGAATTTTTTTCGCCCCTAGACCGGCTTTTTTTAAAAAAGTAGAAACAAAACCTTGTTTTTTTAAAACTATTGGAACTTTATAAATTGAATCAACGTTTGGGGCAGAAAAAATATACTTTTTATCTAAACCTGCAGCCAAAGATATTTTGTTTAACCTCACCTGGTCAGGGCATTTTTCGCTTCGGCAAACAATAAAATCCGGCCGAATACCGAGTTTGTTTAGTTCAGAAATAGACTGCTGGGCAGGCTTTGTTTTCATTTCGCCTAAAAACTTTGGCGTTAACAAATAAACAACATGTATAAAGTAGACTGACTCCGGCAGTTCGGCCATCAAGCGCCTGGCCGATTCATAAAAAAGCATCCCTTCATATTCACCAACCGTACCGCCTAATTCAATTAAAACAAAGTCGTTTTCTTTGCCCAGTTCTTTCCACTTATTAATAACAATCGGTGGTATGTGATTATAGGGCTGAACGCATTTCCCGTTATAGTGCAGTTGTCTCTCCCTGTTCAATAAAGTTTGAAAAACCTGCCCAGCAGTCAAATAATTTTTTTTGGTTAATTCTAAATCCAAAAAACGTTCATAATGACCAATGTCCTGGTCGGTTTCTTTACCATCTTTAGTAACAAAAACCTCACCGTGTTCTAAAGGGTTCATTGTTCCCGCATCCTGATTAAGGTACATATCAAGTTTGGCAACAGTTACTTTGAATCCGGAAGATTTCAGGAGGAGGGCTAATGAAGCGGTAGTAATCCCTTTACCTAAGCCAGAAATTACTCCACCGGAAATAAAAATGTATCTTGGCATTGACAATTATAACACGAATAGAGACGGATGAAATTGAATTTTTTATCAGCCAAGCAATGTAATAGAGGAAAATATAAGGAAGAAAAGAAAGCCGAAAAAGATAACTATTTGGCGGAGAATTGACGGCTGAAGTTCTTTTTTTAATCTCTTTTTGTTCAAAACCCAAATCAACGGGAATAAAACGGTCATTGCCAAAGCATTAAGTATTGCAGATAGTGTTAACAAAAACCTTGGTTCACTAACTCCAAGCAAAAGAGTAACAATTCCAACTCCAATTTGACCCCATAAGGCAAAGTAAAACCACTTTGACGGATTAGCCTTTTCCCCCTCTTCCCAACCGACTAAAATAAAATTTTCGGAGATTATTCTTGAAGAAGACTCAAGAACACCCAGTTGGGTGGCATAAAGCATAAGGGCAGCAATAATTAAAAATAGAGTGCTAACCCAAGGCGCTAAAACTTGTTTGATCACAGCTGCTTCTTGATAAACAAAGTTAATTCCCTGTACGTCAACTTGGCCAAAAACTAAACTTTTAGCTAAAACAGATAACAAAATAATGCTTGCTAACCCTAAACCCCAAAAGACAATCAAATGCTCCTTGGTAACTAACCGCCACCATTTTTTAAACTTATTTAAATTAAGAGGGGTTAAATTAAAAGTCTGACCTTCCAAACGCGATTTAGTCACTTTTTCCCGCCAAGGCGAAACTATCTTATCAGCATATTTGCCCATTCCCAAACCTTTTTCTTTAACATTGTAGGATTGGGACAA
>CAYYDT010000066.1:0-2407 GCA_964470705.1 uncultured Gammaproteobacteria bacterium
TCTTTCAAAGTATACGGCTTATTCACTTTCTCGAGTTCTTTCTTCAGCGAAGCATAATCATAATTCAATTTATACCCAGCTGAAACTAGAGTTAATTTAAACCAAACGTAAGTTATCAAATATTTATTTTTTAACTTTTCCTTGAAGATGCTCGATCGATATTCAAATTGGCAGTCATTTTTATAAAATATTTTTTCATCGCCAGTATCCAAATTAACCGCCTCGATTTTTTCTACAACATCGCAAATCTCTTGACCGTAAGCGCCGATATTCTGGCTGACTGCCCCACCAACCACAGCCGGAATCATAACAAGATTTTCTATCCCACCCCAGCCCTGTTTAACTGCCCAATGAACAAATTTATCCCAATCTTCTCCTGCTCCAACCTTAACCAAAACATAATCACCGCTTTGCTCTACAATTTCTTTACCTTTTATCTCCGGCTTAATCACCAAGCCGTTAAAACTATTAACAAACAAAACATTATTACCTCCACCAAGAATTAATTTTTTTTGATTAGTAAATTTTGTATCTTTAACTAATTCCTGAAGATCTTTAACTGATTTTGGCTGGACAAAATATTTTGCCTGAACATCAACCCCAAACTGGTTATAGTTTTGCAAGGAAAAGTCTCTATTAATTTTCATCTGCAACCTGAATACCCCAAAGGTAAATTAATACCCAGGGAAAAAATAAAGTATTGTTGAAAAAACTATGAATAACTATCGGCAAAACCAGCCACCACGGCTGCAGCGAAAAAATCAGCCAAAGAAAAGCTATCAGGCCAAAAACCCCGGTTGTCGCCCAAACAAAAAGAAAAGAATTGTCGGCTCCTGCGGCAGCATGATCAGTAATCCCCTTATTCTGCGTCAAACGATAGTTATTGAAACCAACACCGAAAACGGGGTTGTCTTTTATAATCTCCCACACTTGCCGATACGACTGCAACCGACCTGAAATTGACGCCGTCCGGCTAAAATCGCCCCCTTCTCCAGCCGGTCGAGGCATTAAAACAAAAATTATTGCTGACACCGCCAGCCAAAAATAAACCGAATAGGCAGTCAATGACCGAAAAAATATTCTTCCTAATTTTAATATCCCCCCTTTTATTGGTTTTCTAAAAACCCTATTGATTCCCCAGCCAAAAAGGAATACCAGCCAGCTTAAATAAGAAGCCCGTGAATATGTAAAGGCCAAAGTTATCAGGTAAAAGAGCTTTCGGCCAAATGCTAAAGGCTTAAAGCTAAAGGCTGAAAATTCTAGTGATAGCCCTATCACTATTAATATTCCCATAAAGTTTGGGTCGAGTAATGTTCCAATCAATCGAAAATAATGGTCGTCCCAGCCAAAATATTTCATTCTAGTCAAGTCAGGGAAAATAAAATACTGCAGCCAACCGAGAACAGCTAATAAAAAAATGGACTTTTTTATTAGCTCAGTAATCGGTAATCGGTAATCAGTAATCAGTAATAAAAATAGTGGAGCGGAAAGTAACACCCAACGAATTAAATAACCAAAACCAATTATACTTTCTTGACCCCAGCGGGGGAGGTTAATTAACCAGGACAACAAGGCAATTGCAGTGAAAATCCAAAATATTTTAACTTCTCCGTCATTTTCGGATCCTTCGGTCGAGACTTCGACCTCAGGATGACGAATTCTCTGCCAAAGAACCCAGGCCCATATTGCCATCAAAACCAAATCATGGACATAAATTGAGGCCCCGGCTATTCCCAAGGGTAACCGCTGAAACTGACCTAAAGGTAAAAGAAGATACAAAATAATAATCAGCCAATTACCAGCATTCATCCTATTTAATTTTAGCAGAAATTATTCACTAATCAGAAGTTTGAAACAGATACTCCGGACTCATCCCTTGGTTTTTCAATTCTTCTTGCTGGCTTGAACTAAGAGCTTGATAACAAGCATGAACAAAGCCTCCCCAATAATCTTTATCTTCTCTTATTAAATCTTGAACTCTGCCGCCCTGTTCCAAGTGACCGGACAACTCTTCTATTTCAGGAAAAACCTTTTCCAACACATCCATCCGCAAACCCATAGAGTCTATATAATTTTTAAAATCTACTGAGGGGCTAACTGATGACTGAATCGCTAAAAATAAAAAGGTGTATCCTTCTTTCATCAACCTCTGGCTTTCACTTCTGTTTTCTTTTAACCAACCGGCTAGATTATCCAAATGCCGGTTTGAGTCTGGGCCAATAGTCACTTCTACTCCTTCACTTCTCGGTGTTAAACTAACTACTGATTTTTCTAAAACTCTTCCCGGTATTCCAAACATCAAGGCTGTTTCTGAAAAAGAATATTTTTTAGAAATTGTCAACCCTCCATCAGCCAATTTGACTACCCTGTTTTTATTTTCTGCTATCTGACTAAGCCGGTTTTTTGG
>CAYYDT010000067.1:0-2396 GCA_964470705.1 uncultured Gammaproteobacteria bacterium
CGGCTGGATACGCAACCGGGCCGACGGCCGGGTGGAAACTTTAATTGTCGGCAAATCAGATAAAATAGAAGAAATTCTTGACTGGTTTAAAAAAGGCCCTTCAGCGGCAACCGTTGAAAAAGTTGATGTTGTTACCAAAGAAAAAATAAACTACAACCCGTTTGACGGTGCTTTCAAGATAAATCCAACAATATGAAGAGTTTAGAGTCTAGAGTTATAAATTATAAATTATAAGTTATAATTAATAATTCACAATTTTTAACTCCTCATTATATAATTTGCCATTTCAACCAGCCGGCAGGAGTAGCCGTATTCGTTGTCGTACCATGCAGATATTTTTATCATATCATCAGACAAAACTTCGGTTAAGGGAAGGTCAACAATTGACGATCCGCTATTGCCGATAATGTCCCTGGAAACCAGGGGTTCGTAGGAAACTTTTACGATTTCCACCAAATCTCCGGAAGCGGCGTTTTCCAAAACAGCGTTAACTTCATCTTTAGTTGTATGTTTGTGGGTTTTAAAAACCATATCTGAATATGAGCCGCAAATAACCGGAACCCGTATGGCGCTGGCGGCAAACCGCCCTGATACTTCGGGGTAAGCATTAACAACTGATTTTGCCGCCCCGGTGCCGGTAGGGACAATATTTTCCGATCCGGCCCTGGCCCGTCTTAAATCCCGGTGGGAACCATCAACAATATTCTGACTGGAAGTTAAAGCGT
Organism: uncultured Gammaproteobacteria bacterium; assembly: GCA_964470705.1. Taxonomy (GTDB): domain Bacteria; phylum Patescibacteriota; class Microgenomatia; order UBA12405; family JAHJSD01; genus CAYSLZ01. The sequence continues at coordinate 726 of CAYYDT010000067.1, forward strand.
GGATGGTTGTCATAATACATTCATCAAAACCAAAATTCTGGTCAATCAACTTAATTATCGGGGCAACACAGTTAGTTGTGCAAGAACCCATTTCTATTAAATTCTCACCTTTGTATTTATCCTCATTTACTCCAAACAAAAAAATTGGAATATCTTTTGACGGCGCTGAAATAATCACCTTCTTTGCCCTGCCTTTAAAGTGGTCCTCTGCCCGGCGATCACGAAAAGCACCAGTGCATTCCAAAACAACGTCAACATCATAATTCTTCCAGGGAATTTTTGGGGGTTCGCGTTCGGCTAAAATTGGGATTTCTTTCCCATCAATGTTTATCCGGCCAATTTCATTGCTTTTCTCAGGTTCTTCCACCCGAATTATCGCTGGAAACCGACCGTAGACAGTGTCATATTTAAGCAAATGAGCCCAATCCTCAACTTCCATTGAACCAGAAGTGTTTATTGCGGCCAAATCAACTAAGTGGCGATAGTTGTCCCACCAGGCACGGACTACAGTCCGGCCGATCCGGCCAAAACCAGTCACTGCCACCCGAACTTTTCTATCTGCCATCTTATCTTAAGAATAGTAAAACTACATTAAGAAGTCAATGGTAACGCCCACTAAAGTGCGCTATTACGTATTAGCAGACTTTAGTCTGCGCTAAACCACACTTGAAATAATCGTTATTAAACCAAAGGCAGTGACAAAGTAACCGAAGTTTATTTTTTGGGCGAGTTTTATCAGGCCGTGGATCGTCATAATACCAAAAGCAAATGCGGTTACCATTCCCCCAAAATAGCCATAATCCAAACTAAATTTATTGATATTCAATAGAATATTTCCGGCTAAAATTATCGGCAGACCGCCGAGAAAACTTACCTTCAAGGCGGTCAGTTTGTCAACGCCCCGAAGAAGCAAAACCGCCACCGTCAGCCCGGACCGGGAAAACCCCGGCAAAACCGCCAAGCCCTGAACAACACCAAAAATCACCGCATCTAAATGATTTAAATCATTAAAGACTCTCTTTCCTCTGCCGTCGGTTTTTATCTGCAAAACACCGGTAATGATTAAAAATATGCCAACAGCAACCGTAATTAATTTACCAGGTAATACTGTCGTCGACTCCAAATTTGTTACCAACTGAAGTAAACCAAATCCCAATCCGCCGCTGATAAAAGTCGTAACTGTCAAAAACCGCCGCAGTTTATTTCCACTTTTTCTAAATAAATCTATAATTTCCAGGCGGAAATAAATCACCGCCGCTAAAAATGTTCCAAAATGCAGAAAAAGGGCGATTCTCATCATTTCCGGTAAACCTGTTTGGCCAAAAAGTTGGGTTTGTGCTAAAACTAACAAACCCGAAGAACTCACCGGCAGCCACTCACCAACACCCTGAATGAAACCGAGGACAAATTGTTGAATCATTGTGTATTCTATTTTAACATTTAACTTATTTAAACTTGTCAACAAAATTCGAAATTTGTTTCGGATTCCGAACCGTTTGCAATTTCTGAAAATAGCGATGGCAGGCAGGTATTCGGATTAAAAGTTTTCATTATGTACTATAATGACGTTATGGCTGATTTTTACAAACTAGAAATTTGCGGCCTTACCCGTAAATTGCCGCTGAAAAAAATCAGTAAGAATACTTCTCTAGCAAATTTCAATATTCTTGG
>CAYYDT010000068.1:0-2355 GCA_964470705.1 uncultured Gammaproteobacteria bacterium
TTAAAAAATGGCAAGGATTAAAAATATTATCACCAAAGTCAATTGCGGCAATGAAGGCTTACACAATTGGAAGAAGAGCGACTTTTAAAGATTATGTTGATCTTTATTATTTAATTAAATCGGAGATTATAAACCTAAGAGAAATTATTGAAAAAACTAATCAAATTTTCGGTTCGGTGTTCAATGACCGCCTGTTTCTTGAGCAGTTGGTTTATTTTGAAGATATTGAAGAACAGAAAATTAAATTTCTTAACCAACCGATAACTAAAGAAGAAATTAAAGCCTTCTTTGAAAAACAGATAAAAAATTTTTCACTTAACTAAAAATATTTTCTCCCAAGGTGCAGGTATAAAAACACCTCTAAGGTGCTTAAACCAATAGCCGTCAACTCTAGAGGTTAAACAGGTACGCAACCTTGGGAGGGCGAGGGGAGTGATTGGCATTTTTCGCTTCTTTGTTAAAATGAAATTTACATGTTGTTTCCAATTATAATTGTTCTACAAACATTAATTTTCTCAATCATCGCAATTACCGTCGGCGAGTTTTTTATAACCGAGGTTTTTCTTCTTACTCCTTATATGTCAGCCGCTGTAAAAACACAAATTTTTTTAATTGCTATGGTCGTTTTTTTCGCCCTTAATTATTTTTTTCCTCAAATCAAAAGTTTGGGTAAAAAAGCACTGCCTTTTATGGCGGTAATTTTAATCGGCTTAATTTTTGGTTATAAAAAATACCAGGACTTTTATGCTGAAATCCGCCGTCAGCCGAAAATTTACTCGATTAGTTCTGATTGGACAATACAGGCAAAAAGAATAGTTATTGAAGGCAGGGCTTTTGGCTGGCCGCATGAAAATTCAATGGTTGTTGCCGGCGGGGAGAAGTTTATGATCGACGTCTGGGAGCCAAACCGAATCGTTGCTTCCGGCCCGCTGACCGGTAATTTCGGCGTCCACCAGCTTCAAGTTATCCGCCATGACGGTCGTAAAACAGAAAAAGTTCCCTTTACGTTTAAAGACCCGATTGAGCTGGCATGGAAAGAATAAGGGACACGCTTTTAAAACTATTTCTAACTCTAACAATCCTTATTGGATTAAATTACCTGCTTGTTTTCTTCAACATCAATCTTGGCATTGAAAATAAATATTTAATCTGGCCGGCGGCGGCACTCGGCCTGATTCTTTATTTTTATTTCTTCGGCTGTTTAATTGTCAACGGCCCTGAGTACTATAAAACCTGCCAATTAGCGATTTCAAAATCAGCCAAAAAAACAGTCTTTCGTCTCCGCAGTTTATTCAGATTGAAAATATTCAAATATTTTTTTCTGCCCTTGGTCTTGTTTATTGGCGGATTGTTTTTATCTACATTATTCAACGTTTTGCAAAATGAAATGCAATCGGTTTTGATTAAACGTCATCCAAAAGATGCTTTTGCTGCTTATCAGCTGGATGAACTTTTGCCAGGCAAGGTCGCCTCTGTGGTTTTTACCGCCGATGAAAACAACCTCGGATCAGTAGGGGTGAAATTTAATACCGACAACCGGATAAACGACGATATACTTGAGTTTCGGTTAAAAGAAGAAGCAAAAACAGACTGGATTTACGTAAACGAATACAAAACCGACCAATTCCAGAACAACAAATTCTTTCCTTTCGGTTTTCCGAAAATTCCAGATTCTAAGGGCACAGTTTACCTTTTTGAAATTGAATCCCTCCAGGGAACAGAGGACAATGCCGTTAGTTTAAGCAAAAAAACTCCGATAATCGAGTCACGCTACCAATTTGCACTGCAGGAAATCGCCTCCAACCCAATTTTATTGTTAAGATTTTTCGCCAAAAAGATTTTTTACAATTTAGGCATGATTGATTTTTGGACATCAAACATTCTTTATTTAATTCCTTTTTTCACTTATCTTTTCTATCTTATTATCGGCAGAAAAATTAGCGGTGCCTATTCAACTATTAAGGATTATCTGTCTTTATGCCTGATTTTCTTTATTGGAATTGAGATCGTCAATCAAATAATTAGAATAGCTGGTGGCCAAATAACCAGCCTGCAGACATTAAACAACATCTTTCTTAGTCTGCTGATCAGCCTCGCCGTTATCACCGCCTCATTCAAAGAAACTGACTAAGGTGTCAATAGCAAGACTAGAAGTTACACCTCCGAGGTGTTTGAGTGGACTCCTCGGACGGTGTGACTGAGTTTTGATGTAACCTAAATCTCTATTCTGACCGAGGTGTTCGAAGCAGTACACCTCCGAGGTGTTCGAATGGACTCCTCGGACGGTGTGACTTGGTGTTAATTTAATGCTAAAATATCGATTATATGAAAATCCCAGTGAAAACCGGTAAAACA
>CAYYDT010000069.1:0-2324 GCA_964470705.1 uncultured Gammaproteobacteria bacterium
TTAATGCATCAACTCCATGCTTTTTCCAAACCCGATCAGGAATAATTACGTTGCCTCTTGACTTGCTCATTCGCTGATTATCCTCACCTAAAATGACACCGTGAGAAATCCGTCGGTAATAGGGCTCTGGAATATTCCTAGGTACTTGGCCAATATTATGGAGAAATTGATAAATAAATCGTGAATAAAGCAAGTGTAAAGTATTGTGTTCATCTCCACCAATATATACGTTGACCGGAAGCCAGTAGTTTAGTTTATCTTTATTCGCTTCAAAGATACTTTGAATTTTGAACTTTGAACTTTGAACTCCGAGCATATCTTTAACAAGATAAGCGAGGTAATACCAATTACTCCCAGCCCAATTAGGCATGGTATCGGTTTCGCGACGGGCTGAACCGCCGCATTGAGGGCACTCAGTTTTAACCCATTCATCAAGTTTAGCTAACGGCGATTCTCCGCTATCTGTTGGTTGATATTTCTCAACTTGTGGCAGCTCTATTGGCAAATCTTTTTCATCCACTGGCTGCCAACCACATTTTTGGCAAAAAATCATTGGGATCGGCTCACCCCAATAATGCTGGCGGGAAAAAATCCAGTCCCTTAAATGATAATCAACTGCCTCTTTTCCAACACCCATTTTTTCCAATATTTCAATTGCCTTAGTAATTGCTATTTTTGGTTCTAAACCATTAATTGGACCGGAATTAATTACTTTTCCATTATTAACCTCAATATAAGCTTCCTGGTCAAAATCCCATTTTTCATTTTCAGGTGTAATAACCGGAACAATATCTAAATCAAACTTTTTGGCAAATTCATAATCGCGTTGATCATGAGCCGGCACTCCCATAATCGCTCCGGTGCCGTAGGTAGCTAAAACAAAGTCGGAAATCCAAATTGGAATTTTTTTGTCATTAACCGGATTTATTGCATAAAGACCAGTAAAAACGCCGGTTTTTTCTTTTTGCAATTCTGACCGCTCCAGCTCTGACTTCTTCCTCGCCTGTTCTACATACTCTTTTATTTCTTTGAACTTTTGAATATTGGATTTTTGAAAATTTTCTAGCAGCTTGGCTACTAAGCCATGCTCCGGTGCCACAACCATAAAGGTCGCTCCCCAAAGAGTATCCGGCCGAGTGGTAAAAACCTCTAACTCCTGATTCATGAATCGTGAATCATGATTTATGATTTTAAACTTTATATTCGCTCCTTTTGACCGGCCAATCCAATTAAGCTGGGCAGCTTCTACTTTCTTGACAAAATCGGTTTTTTTCAAACCTTCAATCAATTGGTCAGCATACTCGGTTATCTTGACAATCCATTGGCTAATATTTCTACGGGTTACTTCTGCTCCACAGCGTTCGCACTTGTTATCAATAACCTCTTCATTGGCCAAACCAATTTTGCATGAGGGACACCAATTAATTGGTTTTTCTTCTTTGTAAGCCAAGCCCTGTTTATAAAGCTGGATAAAAATCCACTGCGTCCACCGGTAATAATCAGGGTGAGTAGTATTAATTTCCCGATCCCAATCAAACGAAAAAGCCATTTTCTGCATCTGCCGTTTAAAGTTTTTGGTGTTTTCCTCAGTCGCCTTTTGAGGAGGAATACCAGTTTTTATGGCATAATTTTCTGTCGGCAGACCAAAAGCGTCCCACCCCATCGGAAATAAAACATTGTATCCCAACATTCGGTAATAGCGGGCGTAAACATCGGCACCAGTCATCGTGAAAGCGTGGCCGATATGCAATCCCTCACCCGAAGGGTAAGGAAACTCAACCAAAATATATTTTGGTTCATTGTTATCCAATAAATCTTCAGCTGGATACCAGCCATTTTCCCGCCAGAATTTCTGCCATTTGGTTTCAATTTTTTTAAAATTCATAGGCAACCATTACACCTCCGGGATGTTACAAAGTGACTCCTCAGACGCCCTGATTATGGAATTATACCAAAAACGCCACTAGTTCACTTTACCCACCATTTTTGACCGTCAGAAACAATACTTATTCTCCCCTCTTTGTCGGTTCGAAGATAGCGGATACCAAGTTCATCTAGTCGATCAAGAACTTCTTTTGCTGGGTGGCCAAAAGAATTTTTGCCGACAGAAATAACCGCCAACTGCGGTTGAGCGGCAGATAATATTTCTCTACTTGTTGAAGATTTTGATCCGTGGTGAGCAATTTTTAAAACTTCAACCGGCTCAATTTTTTTTCGCCAAACCAAAATTCTTTCGATTTCTGAATCAATATCACCGGTTAAAAGAGCGTCAAACTGACCAAAATTCAAATGCAAAACTATTGAACTATTATTTAAATTATCGG
>CAYYDT010000070.1:0-2243 GCA_964470705.1 uncultured Gammaproteobacteria bacterium
TATGCAATATTAAACTTTGATGACCCGTTGGTTAAGGAGCGGAAAAAACTAACTTTGGCAGAGGTGGTTGGTGTCGGTGAAGACAAGGAAAGCAAGGTCAAATTGGTTGATTACCAGGTTAGTTTAAAAAGTACAAAATTTAAATATGTGATTGCCAAAAAAAAATATTCCCTAAATCTCCAATCACTTATATTACCGAAAGTTTATGGAATTAATATTGGGTTGGCTCTTGGCGTTGCCAATTGTATGGGTTTAGATGCCGAAGAAACCTTGAGTGAAATAAGCAGGAATTTTTATCTGCCCCCTGGGCGGTCAACTTTAATAAAAGGAATTAAAGAAACTTATCTTATTGATTCCTCATACAATGCTTCACCAGCGGCAATGGAAACAATGCTTAATTTATTAACCGACCTGGGTAAAAAAACCGGAAAAAAGAAAATCGCTCTTTTAGGTGATATGCGTGAACTTGGAAGGTCTTCTCAGCTGGAGCACCAAGAACTAGCTGAAAAGGCGGCAGTCGCAGCTGATCAAGTTATAACCGTTGGTCCAGAGACAAAAAAATATTTTCCTCCTCAGACGTTAAATTTTGACACTGCTGGGGAAGCGGCAAAATATTTAAAAAAGAATCTGGAAGGCGGGGAATTGATTTTGGTTAAAGGTTCACAAAACACAATATTTTTAGAAATAGTTGTTCAAGAGTTGATGGCAGATCCTTCACAGGCCGAAAAATTGCTTTGCCGCCGCGGCGAGTTCTGGGAAAAAAAGCGCCGGGATTATTTTTGACAATTTTAAAGTTGAACTTGAAAACTGTCAAGAATTTGCTATAATAAAGTATGTTTAAACGAAGTTTGTCTAGACAGGTTAAAAAGGCGGAGGATAAATACCAAATTATTTCAATTACCGGTCCTCGGCAGTCAGGTAAAACCACTTTGACTAAAAAAGTCTTTCCAAATTACGGCTATTTTAACTTGGAAAATCCGCTGACCAGAGAATTTGCCCAAAATGATCCGAAGGCATTTTTAAACCAAGAGAAAAAGTTGATAATTGATGAAATTCAACGGGTGCCGGATTTATTTTCGTATTTGCAGGTAATTGTTGATGAGGATAAGTCAAGAAAATTTGTAATTACTGGCTCCCAGAATTTTTTAATTACAGAAGGAGTATCGCAGTCTTTGGCTGGCAGGGTAGCGATTTTTAAACTTTTGCCGTTTACACTTAAAGAAATTCAGGAAAATGAAATTAACACAGAAGACATTTATCAGGTTTTATTTACTGGTGGTTATCCGCGGATCTACGACCGGAATTTGGAACCAAACGACTGGTATCCCAATTACATTCAAACTTATCTTGAGCGCGATGTTCGGAGTATTAAATCTATCAAGGAGCTTTCCACTTTCCAAAACTTCTTAGGTTTATGTGCCGGCAGAATCGGCCAAGTTTTAAATCTGTCATCACTGGCAAATGATACTGGTGTATCTGTCCCGACAATTAAAGAATGGCTTTCTGTTTTGGAAGCGAGTTATGTTGTTTTCCGTCTGCAACCTTTCTACAAAAATTACAATAAGCGGTTAATCAAATCACCGAAATTGTATTTTTATGATGTTGGACTGGTCTGTTCACTTTTAAAAATACGTCAAAAAAAAGAATTGGAAAAGCACCCTCTAATAGGGAACATTTTTGAGACCTTTGTTGTTGGGGAACTTAAAAAGCGGATAATTCACCAGGGTTTGGGCTTGGACTTATATTATTTCCGTGATCAGCAGGGAAACGAAATAGATGTCTTATATGAAAAAAAAGGACGGATAAACTTAACAGAAATAAAATCCTCACAGACTTATCAACAGGAATTCAGTAAAATCTTTGATTATTTTAGTGATGTTTCCGGGGTAAAAACCGAAAATAAAATTATTTACACCGGAGAAGTTCGTCAAACCCGTACAAATTTTGACCTTGTTCCGTGGAATGAAATGGAACTGTAAAAATTTGCCGCCGTGGTTAGGCGGGCCCGCCTTGAGTCGGCGAGGCAGGCCACGGGGCGATAATTAACATTTCAGGTTTTAACAGCGGGTGGTCCGGCAGTTCTTTTTTAAATTCCTGGTAAATTGCTTCGGTAACAAAAGGGGCGTATGGGTGGAGTAATTTTAAACTGGTAATTAAAACATGAATTAAGGTTGGTAGGGCCTCTTCCCGCCGGTCTTTACATTTTTCCAAATAGACATCGCAAAATTCATGCCAGAAAAATT
>CAYYDT010000071.1:0-2164 GCA_964470705.1 uncultured Gammaproteobacteria bacterium
TTTTGTCGATTATTTGACTGCCGCCGTCAATCCCCGGCGGATAAATATGGGATAAAAACAAAATTCTTTTAGAATTAGTACACCTCCGATTAGTACACCTCCGAAGTGTATTACTATTGACACCTCGGTAAAATTTTCTATTAGAAAATTCTTTCACGATAAAAATCACTAATTAAATCCCAATTGTTATCAATCGGCTTCATTACCCAAAGATAGCGGCCGTTAAAATCAATAAAGCCATATTCTAAAATTCTGTTTTTATCTTCCGGCCGCCAGGCCATTTCAGCATCAACCGCTTGGCCGTGGGGCAGATTTTTTGCCAGCGGCCAAAACGAGCTGATGTCCCGAAGCGATAGTTTTGGCTTTATTTTTACTTCTTCCATTAAAAAATTATAAAGTTCACCTAACTTTTTCGGTGATCTCAATAATTGTTTGTCATTAACAAGTTTATCTCTAATTGCTAAAATAACTTTTTTCTGACGCGCCTGCCGGGCCTGATCGGTTCCTTCTATTTCATCGTCGCTTTGTCTTGACCGCATATATTGAAGCGCTTTTTCGCCGTCAAACAATTGTTCGCCCTGATCAAAACTGATCGTCATTACCTGATGACTGCCGTCGTCACGCGGAAAAAAATTGTCAACAAAACTGCGTTCAACATTAACCGTAATCCCACCGACCAGATCAACCAAATTTTTAATGTCCGCCATTTCCAAAACAAGTGCGTAATCAATGCTGATATCAATCAGCTGTTCAATTTGATCAACCATCAAGTCAGTGCCGTCATCCGGATCGGCCTGCTGGCCGTAATAATACAAAGCATTAATTTTTGTCTGCAGATCCGGCAGCCATAGATCGCGCGGAATTGAAAAAAGCAGATAATCTCCGGTTTTGACGTCAAATGAAACGACCAATATTGTATCAGTAAGCAGGCTGTTCTCACCCGGCCGCTTGTCCAAACCTAAAACAAGAATGTTTAAGTATTTATCAGTATATGGATTTCGGATCCCATCGGTTAGCTGGTTTATAAGTCCGGCGGGCTTTTCATCTATAGTTCTGCAAAAAGAGTTGATGTACCAAAAAGCGCCGGCTGTACCGGCGGCAATTAATATAAATAAGATTCCTAAAAAAGAAAAGATGAGAATTTTAAGCCGGATGTTTATCTTTGGAAATTTCATATAATTTATCGCTAGAAATTGGTTTTCTTTTTCTAATTATCTTCGGTAATTTTAACAACAATTCTCCATAAGTTGCTAATACCGCTGTTGGTATTTTATACCATTGAGTATTCTTTATTAACCCGCTTAGATTTCTTAACCGTTCAACAAAAATTTCCGGTCCATGTTTAATAATTAAATTCAGCGGATAATTTTTAATAATTATAAACCACCAGTTTTTGGCGTCCATCCGGTTGCGGAAATTACCCATTTGTCTGCTTGTCTTGCCGCCGATATGGTAGCTGACTGCTGTCGGGACATAATATGTTTTCCAGCCCGCCGAGTGCAGTCTAAGGGCTAAATCAACATCCTCTTCATAGGCAAAAAAATCATTATCAAAAGAGCCGACCTCTTCCAAAGCCGGCTTGTAATAGGCGGCAATCGATGCCGACGCTCCAAAAATAAACTCCGGCGAGTCGTATTTATTGGTATCAGCCGGTTCGCCGTTGCCGCGGTTAAAGGCCTTGCCTTTCAGCCAAAATTCCAAGCCGGTGCTTTCAACTTCCGTCCCTTCCCAATTCAACACCTTGCCGAAAATACAACCGATTTGAGTTTTCAAGTTTTCGAGTTTTTGAATTTTGTTAAATATTTCCTCAAACCAGTTTTTGTCGATTTTTAAGTCATTGTTCATTACCACCACCCAGTCGTTTTTTGCCGCTTCTATCCCCTGATTTACCGCCTTAGCGAAGCCAAAATTTCGGTCATTAAAGATAGCTTTTAACTGATAGCTTTTAGTTGATAGCTGTTCTAGGAATTCCCTACTCCCGTCTGTACTCCCATTATCAACAACAATAATCTCAAAAGGAGTTACACCATCCGAGGTGTAACTTTTATCTCGGACGGTGTGACTCATCGATTGAAAAATCGATTCAAGACAATTTTTCAATATTTGAAGATTATTCCAATGCGGGATAACAATTGAGAACATATCTTATTTTACAACAACTGTT
>CAYYDT010000072.1:0-2088 GCA_964470705.1 uncultured Gammaproteobacteria bacterium
ACGCTCTAAACCACTGAGCTACTCCCGCAAATTTAAACAATTATTTTAAATCGATTACGCAATACTTCCTCTGCTAATTCTGCAGTTTTTTCTGCAACTTTTTCAATATCTCTTTCTCTTTCTTTAATATTGTTATTTTTGCTCTGATTATCTGAGTGATCAGTTTGTTTTCGGTCTATTGTTTCTAGTTTGTTGACCATAGATTATTTTATCACACTTGGAAGAAGTTAAGCAATTTCCTACTAGATACTAAATACTAGATACGATATACTAGAGTCTATGTTTGAATATAACCAAAAAATTTTAGAAAACGGTCTGCGGGTTGTTTTTGTCCCGATGGATTTAACTTCAGTTGTCGTCAGCCTTTCTGTCGGCGCCGGCGGGAAAAATGAGAAGAAAAACGAGCATGGCTTAGCACATTTTCTCGAACACATGGCTTTTAAAGGTACTAAAAAAAGACCAGACAAGATGGCGATGGCAAAAGAGTTGGATAAAATAGGCGCTATTTATAATGCCTCAACTTCGAAAGAAAAAACTACCTATTGGATAAAAAACACATCCAGGCATTTAAATTTAATGACAGACATTGTTTCCGATATTGTTTTTAATTCCCAATTAAAGGAAAAAGAGATTGGACGGGAAAAGGGGGTAATTTTAGAAGAGATTAATATGTATGAAGATACACCGGTTGAAAAAGTTGACGATTTATTTTTTCAACAAGTTATGGGAAATAATCTCCTTGGCCGGTCACTTTTAGGAACAAAAAAAAGCGTTCAGTCGTTTGACCGAGATGACTTTTTAAATTACAAACAGCGTCTTTATTCACCCAAGAATATGGTTTTGGCTTTTGCCGGAAAATCCGATAAACAAGAAATATTTGATCTGTCAGAAAAATGGTTTGGCGATTTTAGGTCTTTTCAAGCTAGTGAAGAAAGAATTTCTTGGCGGTCAGAACCCGAGAAAATTTTTATTGAACAAAAAGATACAGAGCAAACACATTTGGTTTTAGGCTGCCCGATTTTTGGTTTGAAGGACAGCCGTCGGTGGCCAATGTCTGTGTTAAAAACGGTTTTAGCAACTGGAATGAGTTCACGTATGTGGAATGAAATTCGGGAAAAAAGAGGTTTGGCTTATTATGTTTATAGTATGGTTAGTTATTTCCAGGAAGCAGGTTTATTTGCAATAAAAGCAGGTGTCCGCAATGATCAGGTTCAAGAAGCGGTTGGGGTAATAAAAAAGGAACTAACCAATATTGGCGAAACGATGACTAATGAAGAGTTTCAAGATGCCAAGGAAGGAATAAGAGGGAGAATATTGCTTTCTTTGGAATCAACAAACAATCTGGCTGAATGGGCGGCTGATACTTGGTTAAGGGAGGGCAAAATAAGGACTGTAAAAGAAACGTTGGAATTGATAGACTCTGTTAAAATAGAACAAGTTAGAGATTTGGCTGAAGAATATTTTCAATCCGGTAAGTTGTATCTAGCGGCAATAGGACCAATAGACAATTTTACAATTTAGCCATTAATCATCAACTATCAATCATCAACTTATGAATCAAATATCTGTTGTTTTAATTAAACCAGACGGAGTTAAGCGCCATTTAATCGGTGAAATCATTTCCCGGTTTGAGAAAACAGGTTTGGAATTAATTGCTTCTAAATTAGTAAAAATCCCTCCGGAAATGGCAATGAAGCATTATGGTCAGACCGAAGAATGGTTTGAGAGCGTCGGTAAAAAACTGCTTGAATTTTATCAAGAGCACGGAAAAGATCCGGAAGAGGAAATTGGCACTAAAAAACCAAAGGAAATCGGTAAAATGGTTCAGCAGTGGAATGTAGATTACCTGACTGAGGGTAAAGTTATTGCCATGATTTGGCAGGGGCCGCACGCGATTAAAATTATCAGAAAAATTGTCGGATCAACCTTTCCTCAGGAGGCACCGCCAGGAACTATTAGAGGGGATTACAGTTTTGATGCTCCTGATGTTGCAAACAGCCAGGGCCGGTCAATTCACAACCTAATTCACGCTTCAGGATCACTTGAAGAAGCACAGTTCGAACGCAAACTTTGGTTTAAAGAAACCGA
>CAYYDT010000073.1:0-2079 GCA_964470705.1 uncultured Gammaproteobacteria bacterium
CTTGGGGAACAATAATACAAAAAGATACTGTGTCTTGGTCAGATTCGCCGGTTTCAGCTTTGGCTTCTACTTTATTGATTAAGCATAAAGTTCCATCAACTATGTTTTCTTTACTTAAATCAATATGCGCCCTGATTTCAAATGTTTTTTTATCACCAGCTTTGAGCTTATCTATTTGCCATTTAATTTGGTTGTTTTCCTGGTCATAATCGCCAGGGTTAAAAATAATCGAAAGATAGTTGGGCAGAGTATCAATGATTTGAATCTTATTTAAATCTTTGTCTCCGCTATTTTTTATTGTTATTTGAAACCGAACTAAATCACCTTCAGTAAGGACTGTTTGTGAAGTAGGCAGGTTATCTTGCCAGCCGCTGATATTGGGTATAGTTATTTGCTTGTCAATTATCAACTGGGCAGTTGGTTTTTCATCAACATACATATAAGCCATAGTTGGAGTTGGCTTAATTGCAAAGCCTAAAAGAATAGTTATTGCTACCGCAATAATAGTCTTGCCCGAAATGACCTTTTTCATAATAAAAGTATTATATAACTGTATTATGGGATTGTCAAGTCCCGCAGCAGTGGGATCCTGAGTTTGCCTGTTTTGCCGTGAGGCAGTTCGAAGGATCTGTGTTTGAGTAAATCAAAAGATGATCACTAGTGATTATTCTTTGTTAACATATATAATAGTATCATGAAGAATTTTTTTGACCCGAAACTGAAAAAAACAATTAAGCCAAAAAAAGGAAGTAAACAAATTATTTTTTATAACCCAAATAAGATTAGGACATTTATTTTTGGTTTAGGGACAGGTGGGGTAATTCTATGCTTAGTCTATTTGATTTATCTTTGGTTGCCTTTAGTTAGGGCAATGTTTGGTTATCATTGGCGTCAAACTGTGGTAGCTACAAGTCGCGAATTGTCCTCACGAATAAGGCCAGTGTCGACTGCAACTCCTTCACCAACTCCAATCCCAAAGCCAAGAGTCCCTGAAGATTGGCTAGTTCCCAATAAAGAATTTTCAATTTTCATTCCTAAATTGGAAACGACTGCCGAGGTGTTTGCTAACATTGATCCGGCCAATCCGGAAATTTACCAGGAAGTGTTGAAAAAGGGAGTTGCCCACGCGTCTGGAAGTGGTTTGCCGGGGGAGATTAAACCGGTCTTTCTTTTTGCTCATTCTACTAATGCTGACTGGAATGTAGTTCGTTATAACGCTGTTTTCTTTTTACTTAATAAACTTGAACCTGGTGATGAAGTACATTTGGTTTATCAAGACAGACCTTATACTTATCAGGTTTTTGACAAAAAGGTGGTTGGGCCGAGGGATGTTTCCTACTTAATTAACTATAACCCGGGTAGAGAGGAGTTGGTTCTTCAAACATGTTGGCCGCCAGGGACAATATTGAAACGGTTACTTGTCTTTGGTAAATTAAAGAGATGATTCTTTCGGACAGAGATATTATTAAAAGGGTAAAAAATAAAGAGATAATTATTGACCCATTTAAAATAGAGAATCTTCAGCCCTCAAGTCTTGATTTGGAGTTAAGTAAAAAAGTTCGTGTTTTTGATAATTGGCAGCAGGGTGAAATTGATGTTCGTCAAAAAATTGACCCCTCACGGGTAATTAAAATTAAAAAAACCGGGTTTGTTTTACACCCTGGGGAATTTATTCTTGGCTCAACTCGTGAAGAATTTACTTTGCCTTTGGATGTGGCTGCTAAGTTGGAAGGAAGAAGCTCATTGGGTCGGCTGGGTTTAATTGTTCATGCTACTGCCGGCTATGTTGATCCTGGTTTTTCCGGCTGGTTGACTTTTGAAATTGCCAATATTTCCCGCTTGCCGATTAGAATGTATGCCGGTATGCGTATCGCCCAGATTGTTTTTTACCAAATGACAAGTAAGGTAAAAAACCCCTATGGTTCAAAAAAGTTAAAAAGTAAATACCAGGGCCAGAAAGGCCCAACTGCCTCCAAATACTGGCAAGACCTTGACTAAAAATCTATTTTATTTATAATGACATCTACATAAAATGAGATCAAAAGAAAATGTTTTTGTTGCTGGCAAAGAAAAATTAAT
>CAYYDT010000074.1:0-2020 GCA_964470705.1 uncultured Gammaproteobacteria bacterium
AAGACAAGAATTTCCCGCCGATAGTCCGCCAGAAATGGAAGTCTGTACAAAAGTTAATTTTTCAGCAACAGAGTTTGGTTTAGTTCCTGCTGCAATCAAAAATTTTTCTTATACCCGACAAACATTGTTAGCGCCTCGCGGTTGCAAGGCTCATTGTTCAATTGTTAAATTGTTAAATATTCTAGCAATTGAGCAATTTAGCAATGAGGCGAGGTTATTATTTTAACCGAGCCGAGCAATTGGGATTTATTGACTTTGTCAATAAATCTCTTTACACTGAATTTGTGAAAAAGTCTATATATATTATTGTTTTTCTTGTAGGGTTAGTAGTTGGTCTGCCGTTGGTAGTTAAAGCCGAAAGCCGGTTTGGCGATTTATTATCAACTGAGCAAATAAGCCAATTCCGCCGGTTGTTGGAAAACAAACCAGCGCCGGAACCTACGCCGGTTTCGGAAAGCACTGGGCAGGTTTTGGGTGATAAGTTCATCAATAACCATTCGAAAAAACTAACTATTGCCATTTTGGGTGATTCAATGGTCGATGTCCTTCAGCCGGATCTGCCACAATTACGTTCTGCCCTGCAGAGTTATTATCCCAAGACAGATTTTCAATTATTTAACTTTGGTGTTGGTGCTTCTGATTTGGAATATGCAATTGAGCGGTTGACAGAAGATTATGAGTATTTGGGGAGCAAATATCCAGCCGTTTTGTCAGTCGAGCCCGATGTTTTAGTTATTGAATCTTTTGCTTACAATAATTTCGGCTACGGCCAGGAAGGATTGGATAAACAGTGGTTGCTGATCGGCGACATTATTACTCAAACTGAGTCGCTGTCGCCGGACACCGAGATTGTTTTGGCAGCGACTATTGCTCCTAATTCCACCGTGTATGGCCGGGGGATTGACGGGATTGACTGGAACCAAGCAGAGCGCCTAGTCCGGTCGGAAACAGTCAAAGAATATTTGCAAAATATAATTAACTTTTCTGCTTCCCAGGGTTACCCGTTGGCCGATGCTTACCGGCCTTCGCTTGATCGTTACGGAGAAGGAAAGGCTTATTATATTAACGCCAGCGACAATTTGCATCCCTCCGGTCCAGGCGGTGAACTTTTCTGTCAGAAGATCGCCGACGCCGTTGCCTCGATTATTGACTAACTGACTTGCTCTTTAATTGGTTTTCTTTCGGTGCTGGGTCTGCGGGTAGTTTAGATCAATAGTTTTTTAATTGTACAAGCGGAAAGGGTTGATTGTTTGCTCTAACTTTGTATAATACTTAAGTTATGGGAATAGAGAATTTAAGGGATTTAAAAACATACTTGAGTAGAACAAAATTTCCTGGAAACAAATTAACTACCAGAATTATAGATCAGTTTGGAAATATAGGATTGCCTGAAGATGCAATAGAGATTGCTTGCGGAGGTGGACTGGGCGCAAAAGAAGAAAGACAGCGGTTTTACGGACTAGTTGTTTTTGGACAAGGAAGAGATACACATTTTTCTGGAAAAGAAAGAAGCCTTCTTGGTGAGTGTGCAAAACGGTTTGACCACCATACCCGCTAGATTTTTTCTACTTTTAATTCCTCTGCCGGTTTGATTTCCTTGGCGTTGGTAGCGGCAAGAATTTTTTCTTCAAACTTTTTCGGCCAGTCGGGGGCATAAACAACGACTTCGTCATTTAGGTTTAATCCTGCTTTCCGCCGGGCCCGCTGAATATCGCGGATTAAATCTCGGGCTTGACCTTCAGCCTCCAAATTAGGTGTGATTTGAGTATCTAATTCAACTTTTAGATCGCCTTTGCCTTCTTCAATTTCAACCTCCTTGACATTCAACTCCTGCTTTATTAAATCTTTTAATTCTTCAGCCTTCAGCATTGGGCCTTCAGCCTTCAGCTTGGATAAGGGTTGTCTAACCCTTATCCCTTTTTCTTTCCTAATTGCATGTCCCTGGCCAACAATTTCCCGGACAACTGCCATTTTACCCTCCAGTCCCTCATTAATTGCTTTCTCTTTCACCTCCGGCCAG
>CAYYDT010000075.1:0-1992 GCA_964470705.1 uncultured Gammaproteobacteria bacterium
TTTTTTGTTTTTATCTTCATACTTTAAAAATAACCTATTAATTCAAATTATGCAACCAAATACTAAAATCATCGTTTCTGACAAACCCGTCATTGTTGAAATCCGCCTGCCAGTCACCCTTGGTCTCGTCCGCCACCTGATCGTATTTTTCCCGCCGCCAAAGAGAAAAATCTAAATCATTAACAACGCCGTCGCAATTGGCGTCACCCTTATTGAACATCGGGCAATTAGCTCTCGGAGTTGAAATTAATGTAGGCCGCAACGGCCAAACTGTTGGTGTTGGCTGACCAGGCACTGATGTCGGTTCATCAAATATCGGTGTCGATGTTGGATAACTTGTTGGGTATGTGGTAGGAGACCATTGCCCTCCCCCCTGACCTCCTTCGCCTCCCTCTCCTTCAATCAAGGGAAGATTATATAGGCGGTGGACTATCTCAGCGTTTTTCCAATAAGTTCCTTCTTTCAAAATTGTTCCCGGATAAATACCTTCTTCCAATGATTCCTGGTCTAGACTTACTGTGCCATAAAACCAAGTTGGTTCAATTAATTCAAAGTATCGAGTATAATTATTTCCTTCCTTAGCTGCCCTTGGCATATTATATCCTATTCCTTTTTTTATTTTACCAGGATCGACTAAGAACCTAGATTTATATTTATATATATGACGACCGCCTGGAGCCCAATAGTTTGTAATTGGATCTGCTTCTTCTAATAAGTCTGCTTGATCACTTGACAACGGCAGGGGGTACCACACACCATCCAAATCAATTTCTGCCCTGGTAATACACGGGGTTTCGCCGCCCTGGAGGCATTCAGTTGCCGGGGGAGATGTTCCACCAGGGGTAATTCTTACAACCTCGTAATTCTCGGCTACTTTTTCGCAAATTGGTGGTTGTTCAGAATTTGACCAACAGTTATAAAGAAAAGGAATAACAAAACTACCCCCACCTGCCCCGTCCGGTTTCCATTTCAGAAAATCCGGTAATGTTTGTCTAGAATAAGATGGTGGACTAACAAAAACTGCATAAAGATAGTCATTACGGTTTAATCTTCCAGTTTTTTCCTCGACAACCGGCTCTGTACTCGAAAGAGCCCAACCAATCCCTTGCCTTGCAGAACATTCTCTTCTTAGTTTTTCCGGTAAAACATCCGGACCGCCTGATTTCTCATCGAGAACACAGGGATATTGGCTTGCGCCGAGCGAATCACCATAAGCAAGCGGTCTTCTTGACCTAACCAAAATCATAAAGTCCAGAACCGGCTCGCCGTTTTCGTTCCAATTAACAATTTCCGCTGCCTCTTTTACAATTTTTTCTTCCCACAGCCATTCTAAGTCTCCCTTGTTTTCTGACGATCTATTGGGGTACGGCCAGCTTCTTTGATCAGCCGGGACCTCCTCAAGTCCACCGGCCTGTTGAAATTTTTCAAACCACTGCTTGTAGGAAAGATATTCTCTTGCTTTTATACTTGTCACACAAGCATCCTTAGTAGAATCATCTATGCATTGATAACGATCGGAAACTATTTTTTCTACATCCGGCACATCGCTAACAAAAAAAGAGTGTTTAAAGGTGCCATATCCGGCGCCACAATTTGCTCTAAACTCATATTCCACTCTCGGATAACGATCATAAACACTTCGCAAACTTGGGAAACAGACATATCCATCCGGATGTTCATATACATGACCGTTATAGCGAGGAGTTTGACTATCCGTAAAAATAGTCACATGGTCGATACCACCTGCCCAGTCGATACAGCGTTCAGTTACATTTTCACCAGCAGAATTAAAAAGGGCTATGCAGTGAAGTGAACTGTCTTTTTGGTAATCATTTGGGTCATAATTATAATTATAAATAATGTCAACATCGTCAACTTCCACGATCTCGAACGTTTTTCCAGGCTCTTTTGTCGGAATACCCTTATCCCAAATTGAAGGACAATCTGAATTAACCTGGCATTCGTCTTCTCCCTTTGGAATATCTCCCTTTG
>CAYYDT010000076.1:0-1992 GCA_964470705.1 uncultured Gammaproteobacteria bacterium
TAATATTGATGGTAATACATTGATTTTTTCAAATAAAACCGAAAAAGATGTTATTTTAGAAAAAGAATTTAAACAAATCTTTGAAGATCAGGGGAAATTAATTTTAACTTTGACCGGTGAAAAAAATCCTTGTTACCAATACGGCCGGGTCGGTGAACAATTTCTAAAAGAAAAAGTAGATGATTTCAACCAAAAATTTTATCTTTGCGGTCCGCCGGCGATGGTCAAAGATTTGAAAGATATTTTGTCCAACCTCGGTGCTTCTACCGACGAAATTATTTTCGAGAAATAGTTATTTTTCAACTAAGGGAACAAACATAACGCTGATTGAAGTTTCTTTGGAAAACCCTGTTTGGTTTTTGGTCAGCCGGACAATGTTTTGATGCCAGCCCCTGCCTTTTGGATAAACAATTCTCCCGCCGATTTTAAGTTGATCTTTCCAGGATTGGGGAGCATCTTTGGTTGCCGCTGCGGAAATAATACCGTTAAACGGGGATTCATCCGGCGCTCCTTTCCGGCCGTCGCCGGTAATTACTTTGACATTTTCATAGTCTAGCTGGTCAAGAATTCGGCGGGCGGATTCGGCTAACTCCGGGATAATCTCAACAGAAATTACTTTTTCAGCTAGGTGTGAAAGGACCGCCGCCTGATAACCCGACCCGGTGCCGACATCAAGAACTTTTTCCTTCCCGGTCAGTTCCAGCATTTGGCACATCAAGCCGACGACATAAGGCTGGGAAATTGTTTGGTTGTTGCCGATGTCTAAAGGGTGGTCTTCATAAGCCCGGTGGCGGTGTTTCTCCGGCACGAACAAGTGGCGGGGGACTTTTGCCATTGCCTTTAAAACTTTTTCATCAGTAATGTCGCGCGCCCGGAGTTGTTGTTCAACCATCTGTTCACGCTTCAGTTTAAACTCGGCCATCTTAATTAATTTTAACATGCCGGTTTGACAATTTTTGTTTCGACGGTTAGTCTTTAAAAAGAGGTTGTGTTTAAGGAATCCGGTTAAAATCCGGAGCTGTGCCGCAACTGTAATAGCCAGAAAACTAGCAGCCTCAAAGTATCCCGAGCAGGAGAAATTATGGCTGAAAGACTAGCGTTTGATTATTCCAGATACATTACTTCTGAAAAACCCAACTTGGACATAGTCGCTCTTGATTTGGCCGCTTTAACTGTAGAGGCAGGAGAAAACCGGCTTGAGGAACGGATTTGGCCGTATAAATACGAACTTCGCGGCAAAAAAGTTATCTGTCCGGAAATGGGTGAAGAGGATGTTGAAAAATTTTTTTCGACAGCAACCGACCTTGACCAAGAGGAAACAGAAGCAGGCCTTAAAATCAGGCAAGCATTGATTGACCAGCCGGCCGGCACCTTGATTGTTTGGCTCTCACCGCCAAATAAAACTTATTCAGAGGGGAGGATTACTTTTGGCAGCATATCTTGGCAGAATAACCAAAAAATTATGCAGTGTTACGGCTTAGCAGTGGATTTCTCTAAAAGTGATTTTCTTAACTTTGCCGAAAAATTAAGCCGGTTTGATCAGTCCCCGCCGGAAATAAATTTAAGAAGCCGGGTCTTTATTTTGTCGTCAGAGACATCTAGTTCCTGGCAGTTGGTTAAGGATACTTTACCATTGGGAGCAATCTGGCAGTCAATTGAAACAAAGCAAGCAGAGATTAAAAAACAGAAAGTAATCCGCGATGCCCAAAAAGTTGTCAGTTCAATGCCTGTTTTTCTAAATAGGCAGACGCCAGTAAGCCGGGGGGCTTACCTAGAGAGAGGCATGGAGGCGTTGGGACATCGGATTAATACGGTAAAAAGCGGCTGCGGCTTACTGAATAAAGACTTAATTTCATTTTCTCCCCACCGGGTATTAAATTCACCCCATGGTTTGGTTTCTGCGGAAAACAAGAAAGGTGTTTATGTAAAAGAGTGCCCCTACTGCCATAAAAAAATAAATCGGGTTATCTACCCGGGCTACCAATGTCAATG
>CAYYDT010000077.1:0-1903 GCA_964470705.1 uncultured Gammaproteobacteria bacterium
CCGACCCACGGCTTAAAAGGTCGGTGCCCCGCCTGCCGTCGGGCAGGCCCGCCTGCCGTCGGGCAGGCCCGCCTGCCGTCGGGCAGGTCTGCCTGAGAGAAAGTACTAGCGGTTTTTTTTAAAATTAGCGATTAGTTTAAGTCTTTGTTCTCTCCCTTGGCCGCTTTTAAGAAAGATTTCTCTTTTACGAGCCATTTTTCTGTTTCTAACCTTCTCAAAGTAAACAAGTTCAAAGGGTCCCCTGTTTTTTGTTGAAGGGGTACTAGATTTCCCTTGATTGTGCTCCCTAATCCGTCGCTGAAGATTGTTTGTTATTCCAGTATAAAATCTACCGTCTTTTTTGCTTTTTAAAATATAAACGAAGTACATCAGATGTGCGCCCGGGAGGAATCGAACCCCCGACCCACGGCTTAAAAGGCCGGTGCTCTGCCTGGCTGAGCTACGGGCGCATACTAAGAATTCAGGAATCTGGGAATTTGGGAATCTAGGAATAATGTCTCCAGATTCGTATATTCCTAACTTCGTAAATTCGTAATTTATTGAGGTCCGGAGGGGACTCGAACCCCTGAATAGCGGTTTTGCAGACCGCCGCGTTAGCCGACTTCGCCACCGGACCAAACGTGGTACAATTTTAACATTATATATTTACTTAGGCAACAAAATGCCGGTTAAGAAATCAACTGAAAGTATTGTTAAAAGTTTTACAGAGAGAGCCGGTTTGGCTTATTCGGAAGTTCTTGCAGTTGAATATGAAAATTCCAGGGATATAAATCGCGGAGAGTGTGATCGGGTTGTTTTTGCTCGAACTTTACTTAGATGTAATAATTTACTCGGTTGTAAGGAGTTTATAAGGCACCCCAAAAACATTAAGGTTATGCGTCAAGCAAGGGAGAAGCGAGTGCAAAAGCGAATGAGAATTCGTTAGTCTTTTTTATTAAATCAAACATGTTTTTTAAACAATCGGCTGATCAGATAAAAGAAAAAACAGACAAAGCAGAGAGGGTTTTGTTGTCACTTCACCGTGGGCCGGACGGCGACAGCATTGGTTCATGCCTGGCGATGAAGAGATATCTGGAAAGTCAAGGGAAAAAAGTTCGTCTGATAAGTTCGAGTCCAATCCCGCCATCTTATGACTATTTGCCGACAGACGAAATTGACCACTTCCAATTTCTCGATTTAGATCTTAACCAATATGATTTATTTATATTTCTCGACTCGGCTTCTTGGCAAATGGTCCACCAGGATATAGATGAAGAAACCAAACTTCCGGAAAAAGAAAAAGTAATCAATATTGATCACCACCCAACCAACAAAAAGTTCGCTGGTCTGAACCTCGTTATTCCAAATAGTGCTTCGACAGCGGAAATTGTATATGATTTGTTTAAATATTGGCAGGTTGAAATCAGTCAGGAAATAGCCCAGTACCTATTGGTTGGCTTTGTTACTGATACCGGTGTTTTTCGGTACACTAATGTAAGTTCTGAAACGCTAAAAAAAGCAGCGGAGTTAATGGAACGCGGGGCGGATTTAGAGGTTATTGTTTTTAATTATCTTCGCCGAAATAAACCTGACAAGTTGAGATTTTGGGGGGTAGTTTTAGAAAACTTAGAAGTTGATGAAAAACATCAGTTTGCATATTCATTTATTCCTTATAATCAGGCAAGCAAATATTTTGATGATAATTACCCCCGGGAGTATAAATCAGGGGCGGCAAGTATGTTTATGGCCGGGATTGAAGATACCGACTTCGGGATTATTATGGTTGAGGAAAAAAAAGGCAGGTTAAGCGGTTCAATTCGGTCAAGACGGGATTTTGACGTCTCAAAAATTGCTTCTGAATTAGGGGGAGGCGGCCACGCCGCCGCCGCCGGATTCAAGTTGGAAATGTCTTTTGACCAGGCGG
>CAYYDT010000078.1:0-1898 GCA_964470705.1 uncultured Gammaproteobacteria bacterium
TATGTTTTCTATTCAAAAAGCAAAACAGGTTTTAGAGGATGAACCGGATTATCGTCTGGAGCAAGTAAAGAGAGCAGTTTTTCAACAGCAGATTACCGACTGGGAAGAGGCACAAGGATTGCCAAAAAATTTACAGCAAAAGCTGGCCGAAAATATTTCTCTTGAGATAAAAAATGACTTGTTTGAATCTAAAGACGGGAAAACTGTAAAAGCGGCAGTTGAGCTTGATGATGGAAGAAAAATTGAGTCTGTTCTTATGCAGTACCGCGACGGCAGAAATACAATTTGCGTATCTTCACAAGTGGGTTGCCCTGTTGGGTGTACTTTTTGTGCCACTGGTCAGATGGGATTTGAGCGGAATCTTGAGTCTCATGAAATTTATAACCAAGCTCTGCTTTTTGGGCGACAGCTGAAAGAAGAGACTAATAAAGTAACAAACATTGTTTTTATGGGTATGGGCGAGCCCTTTCTTAATTACGGAAATGTTATTGGGGCAGCTAGAGTTTTTAACGATGGTACTGCTTTTAACATTGGCGCACGTAAAATATCCATTTCTACGGCAGGTATCCCCGAAGGAATTAGGGCACTGGCTGGGGAAGAAGAACAGTTTAATTTGGCGGTTTCCTTACATGCGGCAACCAACAAACTGCGTTCGGAGTTGGTACCTGCTAACCGCAGGTATCCAATCCAAGCGGTTATGCAGGCAATCGATTTTTATATAAATGAAACCAATCGGAAAGTTATGTTTGAGTACATACTGCTAAGGGATGTTAATGATTCATTGGAGCAGGCAAGGCAATTAGCGGCTCTTTTAAAGCACCGCTTGGCAATGGTAAACTTGATAGCGTATAATTCTACTGGGGCTGAATTCAAACCTTCTTTGCCGGCGCAAGTTAATAAGTTCAAAGAAGTTTTGGAGGATGCCAGGGTAACCGTAGCAGTGCGAGAATCTTTTGGTGAAGATATTCAAGCTGCCTGCGGTCAACTAATTTCATGAACGAAGAAAAATCAAAATACGAAAAAGGTTGGACAACCTACAAACCAAATCGAAATGAATCCTATGCCCTCAGTCGATCCAAGATTGACTTGTTTTTGGAATGCCCGCGTTGTTTTTATCTCGATCGCCGTTTGTGGGTAAAAAGGCCCGGTTGGCCGGCGTTTACCTTGAACTCGGCAGTTGACGAGTTACTTAAAAACGAATTTGATTTGCTTAGAAAAAACGGTGAGCGCCATGAACTGATGGAAAAATATAAAATTAATGCACTTCCCTATCAGCATCCTAAACTTGACGAATGGCGTGATAATTTTACG
Organism: uncultured Gammaproteobacteria bacterium; assembly: GCA_964470705.1. Lineage (GTDB taxonomy): Bacteria > Patescibacteriota > Microgenomatia > UBA12405 > JAHJSD01 > CAYSLZ01. The sequence continues at coordinate 1,312 of CAYYDT010000078.1, forward strand.
GGGGGTAGGGCATTGCACGAGCCAACAAACTTGGAAATTTACGGAGCTGTGGATGACCTTTGGATTACCCCCGAAGAGAGATTGATTATTGTTGATTATAAATCGACCAGCACGACGCAGAAAATTGATCTAGACAGTAAGTATAAAAAGGGTTTTAAAAAGCAGGCCGAGGTTTACCAATGGATTTTTCGCGAGATGGGTTTTGATGTTGACGACACCGCTTATTTTGTGTATGCAAATGCCGGTCGGAACCGTCCTAAATTCGACGGGCGTTTGGAGTTTGAGATGTCAATTATTCCCTACGAGGCGGATGATACTTGGGTTGAAGAAACTATCTTCAAAATTAAAGACTGTTTGGATTCCGAGGAAATACCCGAGCCCGATTCAGAGTGTGAATATTGTCAATACCGCGCTGCCGCCAACGAAGTTCTTTCCGACAAGCCCCTCAAGCTTTTGTAATACACATAATAAACCTACATACATAATTTACTTATACATGATTTACTTATAAGTAATTTCCTTACTCCTAGTTATATCTTATACAAATTACGTAGAGCACCTACGATCGTAGTATCTCTACGTAAAAT
>CAYYDT010000079.1:0-1875 GCA_964470705.1 uncultured Gammaproteobacteria bacterium
GATCAGCAGTGATGACGATCAAAAAATTTTCCGGATGGTTGACAACCTGCATTTCCTGATCAATCTGTTGAATAAAATCCCGCTTTTCAAGATATTTGCCGTCTTCTGCCAAGCTGTCGGTTGCTTTAATATGCAGAAAAATAAAATCTTTGGTCTGCAGTGCCTCCAAAGCAGTTTGGAATTTACCGGCTAAATTGGTATCCGGCGAGCCGTCGGCACCTTCCACTTTAATTATCTCCATGCCGATTAAGTCTGCCACCTGCTGGTAAAGAAATTTACCGGCAATACACCCAGCGGTTAAACCATACTTGTCTTTAAACAAAACTAGTTTTTCCAAGGAAGAAGCCCCGCGGGTAATAATCGCATTAGCCGGCGGTAAACCCTCAGCCTGACGCTGGTTATTTACAGAATGATCTTTTAACAAATAACCGGCTTGGGTTAAAAAATCATTTAAAAGGGCAGCGGTTTTTTCTGCCTCCGGAGTATCATCCAATGGTTTAATCTGCCGAACTTCATTATCTAAATGTGAATACCAGCAGTCGCTGTCTGAAATCTGAGGACTGAGGTCTTTTCCTCGGATAACAATTCCCAACCGGTGCTCTTTGGCCGATTTAATAATAAACTCTGCACCGGGAATATTAATTTTGTTTAAGTCATTAATTAAAGTTCCCGTATCCGTTATCCGGCCGGCTCGGCGGTCAACTGCTTGGCCGTTTTTAACATAAGCAAAATTTGCCCGCAAAGCAACATCGCCCGGCTGAAGATCAATCCCGGCACCCCGAGCAGTAAACAATCCCCGCCTAATGGTTAGCTCCTCCGGGTCATAGCCGAATAAACATAGGTGGCCTTCTTCCGACGTCGGCAGCGCCCCGCCAAATTTTGTATTAATTAGGCCCAACATACCTTGACTGGATAATTTGTCCATAAAGGGTGTCTGAGCGGCCTCCAAAGGTGTTTTATTGTCCAATTCAGGTATCGGTTCATCACCTAACCCGTCAAGAACAATAAAAAGAATCTTTTTCATATATAAAATATAGCATATTTTAAATGGTTAAATGGTTAGATGGTTGGTTGTAAATGTAGGGATAGGCCTTGTGCCTGTCCTTGGATGCGGACAATTGTCCGCATCCATCGGGTACCCACAAGGGGTACCACTACGGATTTTAAAATTTTTTGCCAACAGCAAAAAATTTGCTAATATCTTAGGTATGCCGAAAAAAATACTTAGCCTTATAAGTGGTATTCTTTTCATCCTTGGCTTAATTTTATTTTTTGCTACCAAGATTCATACCCAGTCAAGTATCTTAATATCGCCGTTAACCAAAGGTAAACTACCTATGCCCAGCCCTAGACCAATGGAAAAATATTATTTTGATAATTTGGCGGAAACTGATTTTGCCGGCAGTGAAATAAACCTGGAAAAAGAGTACCTGCCGCCGTCAGTTCATTTTCAACCGGTTGATAATGTTAATACCTGGCTGTTTAGTTACCAGTCAGACGGGAAAACCATTTCCGGCATGGCCAATATTCCTGATCAATGCACTGAAGAAAACCCCTGCCCGGTCGTGGTTATGGTCCGCGGTTACGCTGACCATGAATTTTATTTTACTGGTTTGGGTACACACAAAGCGGCCGGTGTTTTTGCTGAAAACGGATTTATCACTTTGGCTCCAGATTTTTTAGGATTCGGCCAATCTGATTACCCAGATAAAGATGTTTTAAAAGCAAGATTTACTCGGCCGATTACGGTGCTTAATTTACTGGCAGCGGTAAAAAATGTTCCGCGACACAAGGTCGCGGCTACAGACGAAATTTTTCTCTGGGGGCATTCCAACGGCGGCCAAATCGCTTTATCGGTTTTAGAAATCACCGGCG
>CAYYDT010000080.1:0-1843 GCA_964470705.1 uncultured Gammaproteobacteria bacterium
AGCGGACTTTAGTCCGCGTTTTCTTTGACGCACGCTAAAGCGTGCTAGTACAAAAAAAGGAAACACTAAGTACGGTCCAAATACAACCTACGATTTAAAACACTACAATGAAACGAATCATTGTAGTGTTTTGCGGTTAAATTATTTTGGTTAATTTTTGGGAACGCCGCGGAGGTGGAACACATTTCATAAACCAGTGCAGGGATGACACAGGGTTATTGGTATAATGTAGGGACCCGTCATCCTGAGTGAAGCGAAGGATCCCATGGGATTCTTCGTCACTATGTTCCTCAGAATGACGCCAGCATTATGGACAAAAACCTGATTTCATTACTAAAGGCACTGGAAAAAAACCGGCCGGTTGATAAAAAAAAGCTTTATCAACTTCAACGAAAGTATACCAAAGAAAACGGCGAACTTTTTTCTAAAGTCGATATTATTACCGGATATAAAAAATACTCCGGCAGTGACGGTCTAGGTGAATATGATCCGACTTTAATCAGGAAAATCAGAAAAAAGCCAACCCGAACCCACTCTGGTGTTGCCCCGGTTACCGTCTTTACCAAACCATTTCCCTGCCCGGGCAATTGTATTTTTTGTCCGAGTGAAGACCAGGTGCCGAAAAGCTACTTATCTTCTGAACCGGGCGTTCAGCGGGCGATGCGCAATAAATACCATCCTTATCTGCAGACCTACAACCGAACTCAAACTTTGGCCAATATGGGCCATGCTGTTGACAAGGTTGAACTGATTGTTTTGGGCGGCAGCTGGTCGGCTTATCCTAAAGATTACCAACGCTGGTTTATTAAAGAATGCTTTCGAGGATTAAATGATATTAAACCCAAAAAGACTGATCTAATCAGTGAATTAGATGACCAGAAATCTAATCAAAAAGCTGATTGGCAGGCCGTCAACAAAGAGCAGAAAAAAAATGAAAAGGCTGACAGCCGGTGCGTTGGTTTGGTTGTTGAAACCCGGCCGGATTTGATTGATAAAGATGAAGTTATCCGGATGAGAAAACTCGGGTCCACCAAAGTTCAAGTCGGCCTGCAATTTTTAGATGACAAAATTCTAAAACTCAACCAGCGCGGCCATGGTCTAAAAGAAAATATTAAAGCAGTAAAACTTTTACGGCAGGCCGGATTTAAAATCCATGCTCATTGGATGCCTAATCTTTTTGGATCAACTGTTGACAAAGACAAAGAGGATTATCTTAAACTTTTTAGTTCACCTAATTTTAAACCGGATGAGGTTAAAATTTACCCCTGTTCTTTAATTGAAAACACTGATTTATTTAAACTTTACCAGCAAGGAAAATGGCGGCCGTATACTGAAAAGGAATTAACCGATATCCTTAAGTTTTGTTTGACCAACACTCCGGAATACTGCCGGCTGACAAGAGTTGTCCGCGATATCCCGTCAAATAAAATTATTGCCGGCAATTTAAAAACAAATTTTAGAGAAAAAGTAGAAGAAGAGATTAAAAATAAAGGTGAAATTTTAAAAGATATCCGGGCAAGAGAAATCAAACGCCGAAATTTCGATCCTGCTGATCTCCAGCTGAAAAAGGTTAACTATCAAACCAAAGTCAGCAACGAGGTTTTTCTTCAATATATTATTCCATCGGCTGAAAACCATTTACCAAACCGATTGGTCGGCTTTTTGCGTCTTAGTCTGCCTAAAATGAAAAACTGGCAGAAAGAACTGGTTGATTCAACAATTATTCGTGAGGTCCACGTTTACGGACCAGCACTGGCTATCGGCAAAAAAAACAAAAAATCGCCTCAGCATTTAGGTTTGGGAAAGAAGTTGATTGACCAAGCGAAAAAAATTTCTAGACAAG
>CAYYDT010000081.1:0-1822 GCA_964470705.1 uncultured Gammaproteobacteria bacterium
CGTTTTTCAACTCAACTTTGGTTTTGGCCACCCTTGCCGGCACCATCTGACAGGCGACCGTCCGTTTCCAAATCAAATCATAAAGTTTTTCTTCCTTCTGGTTTAATTTTGACTTTTTAACCTTTTGAACATTGGATTTTTTTATGTCTGTCGGCCGGATTGCCTCATGCGCCTCTTGGGCGACTTTTGACTTTGTTTTATAAAACTTTGGTTTTTCAGGCAGATATTTATCGCCGTATTTTTCTTTGATTACATTCCGGCTTTCAGAAACAGCTTCTTTGCTTAAACTTATCGAGTCTGTCCGGTGATAAGTAATATGGCCGTTTTCAAATAAAGATTGGGCGATACTCATTGTGTATTTCGCTGACCAGCCGAATTTGTAAGCGGCGTCCTGCTGAAGAGAAGAGGTGGTGTAGGGGGCAAAAGGATGGTTTAATTTATCTTCTTTAGCAACGCTGGTGATTTCGAACCCTGGTTCCAAATCAGCGATTACTGATTCTGCTTTTTCCGGTTTGTCAAAAATAGTTTTAGTCGAAGTATGAGTGCCGGTAAAGAGGTCTGTTTTTTCACGGACAGAAACCGTTTTTCCGCTGACTTTAACCAGTTGGGCGGTAAACTCTGATTGAAAACCAGCCCAGATTTTATAAAACTTTTCCTGTTTAAATTTTTCAATTTCTTTTTCGCGCTCAACTATCAACCGGACAGCAACTGACTGCACCCGGCCGGCAGACAGGCCGCGGCGGATTTTTTTCCAAAGCAGGGGAGAGAGTGTGTAGCCGACTAAACGGTCGAGCACTCTTCTTGCCTGTTGGGCGTCAACCAGGTCCATGTCAATTTTACCTGGATTCTCCATTGCTTTGCTTATCGCGTTTTTGGTAATTTCATGAAAAGTAACCCGTTTATAGCTTTTAGCTTTTAGCTTTAAGATATTAGCCGTGTGATACGCGATCGCTTCTCCTTCGCGGTCGGGGTCAGGGGCAAGATAAATTTCTTTTGCTTTTTCCGCCGCCTTCTTCAGCTTAGAAGCGTATTTTTGTTTGTTTTTAGCGACAGTGTAATCCGGTTCAAATTGATACCCGCCGTTTTTTTCTTTAATTTCTACGCCGAACTTGCTTTTCGGCAGATCACGCAGATGGCCCATGGTGGCAACGATCTCAAAATCCTTGCCGACATATTTGCCGATTGTCTTTGCCTTGGTCGGTGATTCAACAATTATTAATTTTATTTTTGCCATGATTGGTATTATATCAGACGTTTTTTTATGTAGGGGTACCCCTTGTGGGTAGGGACAAGCCCTACCCCTACAATTCTTCTATTATATCTTCTATATCATATACCAGTTTTGCTCCTTGTTTAATCAGCCAGGCAGTACCTTCGGAGGTCGGCGACGTAATCGGCCCGGGGACGGCAAAAACCTCTTTGCCCTGTTCAGCCGCATGCCGGGCAGTGTTCAATGTACCTGACCGGCGGGTGGCTTCAATAACAATTACGCCGTCAGCCAAACCGGATATTATCCGGTTGCGGGAAAGAAAATTTTCTCCTTTCGGTGGAGTTGATGGCGGAAATTCAGAAACAACCATCTGGATTTGATGAAATAAATTTTTGTTTTCCGGCGGATAGATAATATCCAAGCCGCTGCCTAAAACTGCGATTGTCCGGCCGCCGCCGCTGAGTGTAATCCGGTGGGCGATAGAATCTATACCTCTGGCCATGCCGGAGACAATAACAAACCCGCGTTTGACCAATTGACCGACAATTTTTTTAGCCGCCTGACGGCCGTAATCTGACGGCCGCCGGCTGCCGACAACCGCCAGCGCCGGCC
>CAYYDT010000082.1:0-1778 GCA_964470705.1 uncultured Gammaproteobacteria bacterium
TCGCGTTCCACAATATTTTACTTGCCCGGAATGACGGTAACGATGCTCTTTTTTTCATAAATACGAATCTAGGAATCTATGAATCTACGAATCTGGAAAACATAAAATCCCAAATTCCTAAATTCGCAAATTCCTAATCCTCTAGAGGATTAGTTTTCCTCCCAACTCTGCCATTTTCAAAATTTGATCTCTCGCCCAATCCTCTTGGTCTTCTTTTGTAAACAAACTTCTTAAAATCGATCTAATCGCTTTAACTATTTTTTTCATACCAGGATAACCTAGAATAAATTTACCACCAGTCTAAGCAGTTGTCAAGTCTTATAGTTATTTTTGGCTTTTAATTTTAATACCTTATAGTATTTAATACGTTGTAATTTAGGTATAAAATTAACGCTTTTTGACGCAAGTTAACATTATGTGGAAAACTTTTGTGGACACCTATCAAGCTTTTGAAATGGGCAAATCTTGACAACAAAGAAACTGTTTGGTAATTTGGAAAAGGGTCATCCAAGTTAATCCCCATCTCCCGAACAAATATGGGAGAAATGCTCTACAAAGAAGATTTTGCAATCTGTTCGTCTGCGATCATCGAGCGTGACTGGCTCCAGAAAGCCGGACTAAAAGAAAGACAAGACGGCATAGTTGTCCCCCGGTCGAGATGCGAAACCTGCCAGGTCAACTGCCCAAACCAAGGCGAAAAATATAAACAGAGGCAGTCTGAAAGATTACCAACCCGGTACGAGACACTTTCGTGGTGATTATTTAAATATATTCTTGATTTGTGTAATTTTTGTCATTTTTGGATGGGCGAAAACATTGGTTAAACCAACAACTTTTGCCTGTTTTTTGCGCTTATCCAGCCGGCTGACACTGCTGACACCGCCTAAAAGAGATACTTCACCGATAAATCCAGAATCTGTTGGCAAAGGCTTGTTTTTATATGAAGAATAAATAGCGGCGCAGACCGCCAAATCAGCGGCCGGCTCATGCACCCGAATGCCGCCGGTGACATTTAAAAAAACATCGTATTCCCAAAGAGGAAGATTCAAGTGTTTTTGAACAACCGCCAAAAGCATTTCTGAACGCCGGCGGTCCAAACCGTTGACAACTCTTTTCGGCATCGGCGTATAAGACTTAGCAACCAATGCCTGAATTTCTATTAACATCGGTCGTGTCCCTTCAAAGATTATTGTATAGGATGATCCAGTTTTTTTTGTTTTTTGATCTTCCCGGTTTATAAAAGAGGGGTCGGTGACTTCAACCAAACCTTTATCCGTCATCTGGAAAACACCGACTTCGTCTGTCGGCCCAAAACGATTTTTTTGACTTCTTAACAAACGATAATTTCCCGTTCTTTCCCCTTCAAAATATAATACTGTATCAATTGCGTGTTCAATTGCTTTTGGACCGGCAATATTGCCTTTTTTGGTTACATGGCCGACTAAAAATACTGGTATTTGACTGGTCTTTGCCAAATGAACTAACCGGTGAGTGGACTCTCTAATTTGACTTATAGAACCTGCTACGCCACTAAGGTCATCAGTTGACAAAGTTTGTATAGAATCAACTATAATCAGAGAATTAGCTTTTAGCTTTGAGCTTTTAGAGATAATATTGTCGACGTCGGTTTCCGGGTAAAGGAGTAAATTGGTTTGGCCGACAGTGTCCGGGGATATTCGATTTAAACGTAGTTTAATTTGTTCCGGGGATTCTTCGCCGCAAATGTAAATTACAGAAAAATTGTTCGATTGCTTAATTGCTCGATTGTTATCAGAATT
>CAYYDT010000083.1:0-1752 GCA_964470705.1 uncultured Gammaproteobacteria bacterium
CTGATGCTTGGCATTCAGTGACTTTTTCAGGACTTTCTCTCACCCAAGCTCAGCTGGATAGTTTGACGGTTGCTCTTTGGAAAGACCGTAGTGGCGGTGGCGCGCCGAACGATGTTACCGTTTACGCTATGTATGCCGAAGTTACTTATACTGAAGCTCCGGCGGTCGCAATCAGCATAACTACCGACGGAAATGTGGCTTTTGGCTACCAGCCCTTAGATTCAACAGTTGACTCTACTTCCAGCGGCGTTAATGATGTTCAAACAATCAGTATTGATACCGGCCCGGCGGATTTAAATGTTGAAAGCACCAATTTTTCCGATGGAACAAATACTTGGACTTTATCAACCTCTAACGGTGCTGACCAAGTGTATTGGGAATTTTCAAAAGACGGTTCGGCTTGGTCGGGTTTTGACGCTGCCAATACGCTTTATACTTTTGACACCAATGTTGGTGAGGGTTCAACTCGAGACCTTTACTTACGCCTAACCATGCCGACTTCCACCAGTTCATACAACCAGCATGATTCAACAGTAACTGTTGTTGCTTCCGCCCCATAAAAATTCCCACTTGACAAATCTTTTTATACTGTGCTAAATTGATTACAGATAAAAAAAGATGAAAATTAAGTTTAAGAAAAAAGACAATTCTCAGCCAGCTATGCTAAAAGAGTTAACTTTAATACTTTTTCTTGGCTTAGTCGGTGTTGTAATGCATTTAGGTGTGAAAGCAGCTGAAGATACAGTAACTGCAACTGTTACTGCAGAACAAGTTTCTCTTAGTGTTGACCCCGGCACTATTTCTTACGGCACTTTATCAGTTGGCACAACTGAGAATACTGTTGGTCTTGGTCAAAGTCAGGCTGTGATAAATACAAGCAATGTTGACATTGACCTAGAATTAAAGGGACAGACTTCTGCAGAATGGGGTTTATCAGATACTGCTGCTGAAGATGTTTATGTTCATGAATATTGTTATGAAGATTGTAGTGGAACCGCAACCTGGTATGCGTTGGGAACCGGTTATACAGCTGCAATATCAACTGTGGCTGCAGGAACTACAACCCCATTTGATTTTCAAATTCATATGCCGTCAGCAACTACGGCTAGTGAAACGCAAAATGTTGATGTTACTATTCTTTGTAGTAGCAGTGGTTCTTGATAAATCTTCCCTTTTATAAATTTAGTTTAATATGATAAACTTACTCCAGATGAAAAAAATATTTTTTTGGTTAATAATTATTTCTTCCACTTTTAGTTTCTTATTTTCTAATACTTATGCCAAACTTGGAGTTGGTGTTGGCACAGGAACAATTAAGGTTGACGAAATTCTAAAGCCAGGAATGGTTTATAAACTGCCAAACTTGACAGTTTTTAACACTGGTGATGAACCAAGCTATTATCATGTTGATGTTGATTTCCGGGATGGCCAGGATCAAATTCGGCCGGATAAAGCCTGGTTTGATTTTTCACCAGAGGAGTTTTATTTGGAACCAGGTAAGGCTGAAAGTGTTCAGGTTAGATTAACTTTGCCTTTAAAGGGAGTTGAGCCGGGAGATTATTTTGCTTTTTTGCTTGGAGAGCCGTTGATTAAAAGCGTAGACAGCAGCACTTCGGTTGGAGTTGCGGCTGCGGCAAAACTTTATTTTACGGTTAAGCCGGCAAACATATTAGCAGCTGTTTATTACCGCGGACTTAATTTTTGGCAGGATTATTATCCCTGGACAGCGGTTGTTGCCGGAGTTGTCGGCGG
>CAYYDT010000084.1:0-1717 GCA_964470705.1 uncultured Gammaproteobacteria bacterium
GTTTTTTGGATGTTTTTGTTAAATATGTTAAAATATTCGAATGTTTGGAAAGAAGAGAAATAACAAAGAGTATGGCGGTTTATCAGATGAAACTGCCAGACAAATGGGTTTTGGGCGGGCAAGAGCCGTTGCAGAAGCAAGGAGACCTGGATCAAGGTTGACCGCCGATGATTTTCGGTGCGATGCTGAACAAGTCGAGATTGACCGAAAGGGACGAATTATAAAATCGCGGACAAGATAGAAGTGTTTGAAAATTAGGGGATTAAGTAGCTGTAGTGCGACATACCGGGTAATTTTATTTGCGGGTCAGGCATTTTAACAAAAACAAATTTATTTTTTTTGTCCGGGGCTAATTGCTGGACCTTGGTCCAAAATTCTGCGTCAACTTCGTAACGGTCGCCAAAAAAAGCGTAAAGTCCGGATGGGCGGCGGTCAATTACTTCAGTTAGTTTTACAACTGATTCAGCACTTGTTTTTGGTCTTCTCCATAAAAAGCGCCAATCTTTGCCGGCCGAGATTATTGGCGTATCAGGAAAGTTTTCTTCTAGACGGTCTAGTATCGTTGGGTAATTTCTCAACCAGCCAACGGCTTTGGCTGCCTGGTGGCCTTCTAACGGCTGGTTAGTGGCAAAACCACCTATTTGAACACCTTTTTTTTGAGCATCCTTTAAAATATCGATCGACTTATCAGGCATATTGCCGGGTGTAAGCTTGGAAATTTCAACAAACGGGTTGCGTAAAACAAAGTCAATATCATAAACAGTCATAATATCTCTGGGTGCCAGACCGCGGTGGCCGGCAAATTGAAATAACGTTTGATGTCCGGCAGATAAACCATCAGGAACTGATTTTGCTTCCTGCCTGCTTATTTCAATAACCGGAAAATGATTCTTTCGGTAATAGTCAACGTCTTTTGACCGTGACGGCTGCGGCAGCCATTCACTTGTTTTGCGTAACTGTTCCATTGTTAATTATACAATAACTTACCAGTTTATTTGGAGGCCGTTTTTATTTTCTGTATATTTGACTCTTGACCCAAGCTCTTTTTCAATCAAAGTCCGAAAAGCATTTTTTCTATTGGGATTAAAATAGCCGTAGTTTTCGGCTTCATGCATTTTTATAATTGCTGCTGCAATTTCAGATTTAACCTGGCTGTCTTCCTGCCACTGGTCATTTTTTATCTCATCTAATCTCTTTTGGACGGTGAGCTTCTCTACCTGGGCAACAGCGGCAGTCATTAATCCGGCACCGCATAACTGCCGATCAGGCTGGGGGGAACTTTCGTTTTGGCTGTATACTTCCAAGGCGGTTTCTTCTGCTTGGCGGAAATGTTCTTCTGCCTGGGAAATTTCTTCTTCACCAGACAACGGGTGGCGCATTTTTATTCTCCCCATACCTCGATTAATTTCTGCCGGCCAAATAAAAGGAGTTTTATCAATTGTTTGGAAATAATCGCGGTCAACTAATCTTTTGCCTAATTCATTTGCTTTATTTAAACTGCCAGCGGCTTGGTCCAAGGCAATAATCTGGTCTTTTTTACTTGTTAGTGTGTGTTTTGCTCTTGATTGGTGGATTGTCGATTCAATTAAATGTAAGTGGCAGAAGCCGGCGACCAATTGATTATCAGCGTCGTCTAGGCCTGTTTCCTCAACTCTGGTGATACAGGAATCTACCAGATGTAGTGATTGCTGAAAAATGTCTTCGTTAAAACCATTTT
>CAYYDT010000085.1:0-1678 GCA_964470705.1 uncultured Gammaproteobacteria bacterium
TTACTTATTACCTATTACTTATTACTTGTATATTGGAATCTTTTCGCCGGTGAGGACAAGCCCAAGACTCAAACGGCGGTTTTCTTTGTCTAATGTCTCTACATAACACTGAACTTCCTGGCCGACTTCCAATTCAACGTCCGGCGGTATTTTACTGATATGAATCAGCCCCTCAATTCCCGGCTCGAGCTGAACCAAAGCACCGAAACTGGCTTTGCGGACAACTTCACCTTTAAATTGTTCTTCTTCTGGATATTTTTCTTCTATTTCCTCCCAAGGATCTGGATTAAGTCGTTTAATAGAAAATTGAAGCCGATCTCCTTTTTTATTTAACAAGACAACTTCAACTTTATCACCTGGTGAATATTTCTCCTGAAGTTTATTAACTTTTTCCCACGAAATTTCTGAAATATGAATCAATCCTTCTAGGGTAGTATCGTCTTTTTGAATTTCTACAAAAAGGCCAAAAGGCTCAACCCGAACAACTTCCGCCTTAAATTTATCACCCTGGTTAATATTTTCAATTAATTCTTTTTCTTCTTTAACAATATCTGGTTCACTCACCAAACGTTCACTAAAAACTAACCGGTTTTTATCACGGTTAACTTCCAAAACTTTAACTTTAATATTTTTCCCCACCATATTTTGTGCATCTTGATTAAATTTTTCCCCAATTTGAGAGCCAGGAATAAATCCCAACCGACCAAATGGAGCCCTAACCACTAAACCACCGTGGCTTTCTTCTTTTCCATAAACTTGTAAAACCTCTCCAGTCTCTTTTTTTTCTCGGAAAAAATCCCAAGCATAATCTCCTGCTGCTTTCCGAAGTGAAAGAAGTGTTTGGCCGCGGTCATTTTCTGGAACACGAACCTGAACATCAACTTCATCACCAATTTCTAATTGATTGGCAAAATCTTGAACTCGTTTTAACTCTTTACCAGTAACAATCCCTTCAGTTTTTGCCCCAATATCAAAATAAATTGTGTTTTTACGCTTGTCAGCTACAGTTCCAGTAATAAACTCTTTCCTTTTCAACCCAGTGATTTTTTCTTCTGTTTGAGCTAGAAGTTCTTCCATTGTCTGTGGAGAGGACATGGCCTTTTCAGCTTTCGGTTTTGAGATTTTAGCCTTTAGCCTCTTTGTCTTTTTCTTTATTTTTTCATTTTTTTTCTTTGGCATATATTAAAAATTTCTCCTTTCAAATTTATTCATAAATCATGATTCAGATTCGACAAGTTATTGATGACATAGTATACAGTGCATCAGAGCCAGACCCGACAAAATGAGCAAAGCTCAATTTAGAGGGGTAAATTTTATTTAAATTCTAGGTCGGCCGATAAGAATAGGTCAGCTTAAACCATTGCTGGTCTTCCACCTCCTACCTATAACCAGTAGTCTCCTGGAGGCCTGTGTGTCGACGAATCGACACTCGATTCCTAATCTTGAGGTGGGCTTCCCGCTTGAGATGCTTTCAGCGGTTATCCCGAAGGAACATGGCTACCCTGCAATGCTCTTGACAGAACAACAGGCACACCAGAGGTTCCTCCCACTAGGTCCTCTCGTACTGTAGTGAGCTCCTCTCAAGAATCGTACGGTGACGGCGGATATGGACCGAACTGTCTTACGACGTTCTGAACCCAACTAACGCAGCGCTTTAATGGGCGAACAGACCAACCCT
>CAYYDT010000086.1:0-1677 GCA_964470705.1 uncultured Gammaproteobacteria bacterium
GCCGGCGCTTTTGCCATTGTTTATATCCTTGACCCGAATATATTTGCAGAATTGATTAGACTGGCAGTTGATGAAGGAATGAAACAAATCAGATAAAGTATTTATCTTCCGAAGATGTTGGATAAGAAACTGAAAATTCCCCTTACCCGTCTTTGAGCAGCAATCGTTTGATCCAAAGCCTCGATCTGTTCTTGTAAAGCAATTTCCGCTCCTTGAACTTGGGCTTGGATTTCTTCTGTCGGCGCCTGGTCACCAATCTCTTCTAGGTCAGCTAATCTTTGTCTCGCTTGTTCTAGTTCATTTTCTAAACCCTGAACCGCCTGGCGGTCAGCGCCAAAAAAGAATCTCATAATGCGGCCGCGCGATTCTATTGATTGAACTCTTTGCCTGATTTGCTCCTCGGCTTGATTTTGTTCCATTGCAAACTGGCTTACCCGCTGGCCGATTTCTGTATTTTCTACATCCGGGTCATTTAATAATTCCTGGACGTACTGGGCAACCTCGCTTGCTCTTGTCTGAATCGCCTCCATTCCCTGACGGCCTTGGCTTTCTCCTCGGCCGGGAGTTATATCATTTTCCAACTGTTCTCTTAATTGCGGTTTTCTTTCGTATTCTTCCTTTTCATTCTGAATAAAATCTTCGTCTAACTCAACAACTTCTACCTGGTCGAGTTTAATCTCTTGTCCCTGCTGGACAACTGATTCTTTTTTTTCCAGACCAATATCCGGCCCGGGATTCTCCGGCGGCTGGCTGAAAACAATGCCAGGGATAAAGATAAAAAGGAATAAACCTAAAGCGGGAATAAATATTTTTTTCATTAGTAATCTTAATATATGAAAAATAAACAAAATTGTCAAGTTAAGTTTTTTTAAAGACCAGATAGAGGTTTAAGTCGCTGGTTTTGCCATCGGCTAAGTATTGGTCAATTTGTTTTAAATTTAAACCCTGGCTTAATTTTTCTGCTTCCGGGTAATCAATCTGGCGGCAGTAACGGTACGCTTTTTTACCCCGTTTCCAGTCTAAAATGTAATCCTTGTCATCAATTTCTTTTGGTTGGATACCGACTTTTTCTGGTTGAACAATTTTTTGTTTAAATCTTGGTTTATCGGCAAACTGCCAAAAAGTTACTGCCAACAAACCGTTGACGTTAAGGCGGTCGGCAAGGTCTTTTAATAATTTTTGGCGGAGATAAAATGACGGCAGGTGATGAAATAAACCAAAACAAACAATTAGATCAAATTTCAGCGGTTTTAAGTTTAATCCCTCGGTAATGTCTGTTTTTTTTAAGTGATAATTAATTTTGGCTGCTGCCAGTCTTTTTTCTGCTGAAGCGAGTAATCGTTCACTGAAATCTATTCCCCAATAATTTATTTTGATTTCCGAAGAGTTGGCTGATAAAAATAAACCGAACCGGCCGTTGCCGCAGCCGACATCCAAAACATTGATTTCCTTTTTTTGAGCGGTGATTGTGTTGAGGTGGGGAAGGATCTTTTTCCATCCTGACCAGTAATATGACCGCGACCGGCTGAATTCCTCGGCAGTTTGGTGGTAAAATTCCCGGTTGATTTGGTTTAACTTTTTTACTGTTGACTTTTTCACTCTTTAATTTTACCAAAGATGTATAACGCACGCTAAAGCGTGCTAGTACAAGGGGGGGAAACTAAAGCGTGCTAGTAC
>CAYYDT010000087.1:0-1666 GCA_964470705.1 uncultured Gammaproteobacteria bacterium
TTTTTGCCCCTGCCCAAACGGCAAAGTTGCTAAAGAAGACTATGGAGACTACGTTTCGATTAACGGCTATTCAAACGCTAATGACAACAATTCGCCTAATTCAAATTTTAATCTGACCACTGAAATACAATTAACTGAACCAGTTGAAAACACGCTTGATTACGCAATTTCAATTGCTAAAACAGCGACAATAATCGGCGGCAGTAAACCTTTAATACAAAGACTGGCTGATTTAAGGGCAGGTAGAAGAAGCACCTGGAAAAGAATCAATAAAAGTTATGTCACTCCTTCTTTAAAAGACGTCACTCCAGGTGATATCTCAATGGCACTGCCTCACCGACTGGTCACTAATTTAAAAGAAGGTTTAACTAAACTTGACCAGGTTTTACCCGGGCTAAACTGTGGATCAACTTTGCTTTACGCACCTGAAATTAAACTCCGCGGCAATAGAATCCAGGTTAACTCAATGATGCAGACGGAAATCAATAATCTTTTTGTTGCCGGCGACGGCGCTGGCGTTTCCGGCAATATTGTCGGTGCAGCAATAACCGGCATAATTGCGGCAAAGGGGATGAAAAAATCAACCAAACATTAACCAGGAAGGTTTAAAAAGAAGCAAAACTCCTAAAACAAACATTAATATCCCTCCAATTAAGTTTGAATAACGAGAATACTTAGTCGACATACCAGTCATTTGCATAGTAATCATTGCCGCAAAAAATACAAACAAATCATCAATCATAAAAAAGAAAATGTAAATCGCAATGTATAAATAATATCTATATTTTGGCAAATCATTAAGAGCCAAAACCTGGGTAAAAACTGCTGGTAATCCAGCTGAACAAATTAATTCAACAACATTAACAGCTAAAGCCAACAAAACTATACCACCTAAAGCAAGAAGAAAACTTCTTTGGTGAGTAACATCTTTGATTTTATCAAAAATACGGCGCCGCTTTTCATTATCAGTAACTTTACAGCCTCCGTTTTGATTAAGCCAAAATTCGCGCAAATTATATCCGCCTGCTACCAAGGCTACCAAGCCAATTACTAGACGAACAAAAAAAACCATGCCCAGAAGCAAGAAGAAATTAAGCCAAGCAGACATAATCATAAAATAAACCAATCCTGAGGTGATAATAAAGGCAACACCTAAAATCCACATTCTTTTTTTATCTTTCATTCCTAAAAGCAAAGAAATTAAAAAAAGGAGTGTCCACATTGCACAAGGGTTAAATCCATCTAAAATACCAATAACTATCGATAAAAGGGGCAAAGATAGTTCTTTGGTATTTAAATTACCGATAATCGGCAATTCTAATTTTTCTGGAATAACAACGGAATTAGGTAAAACAGAACCAGATTCTTGGCCAAATATGTCTCTACAACCGGTTTCAATGGCGCACTGAACATGCTCCTCAATTCTTTTACCCGTGGATTGGTCATCCCGATAACCAACAACGTAGTGCTCACCAATAATGGTAAAAGGAACACCTGGAACGGCTGCATTTAGTTTTTCAGCTGCCTCTTGCAATAAAGCTGAATTATCTGCTTTGCTAACTTCATATTCTTTAATTTCAATTTGCGGATATTTACTCTCCAGCTTTTTTAAAAATTCTTTTTCTTTAACACAATGCGGGCACCCTTCTCCCCAAAAAAAATGAAT
>CAYYDT010000088.1:0-1665 GCA_964470705.1 uncultured Gammaproteobacteria bacterium
TCCATTGAGACGCTTGAACGCGAGAATGCGGTTGAGAGTAAATATTTACAAACATCAATGGATAAATGAACAAAGAACCGAGAACCAGGAACCGAGGGATTCGGGGAATTTTTTTAAAATATTTTGATAAAAAGTTGCCGCCAACTAGCGCCATAAATGGATAAATCGGGAGGAAATAACGCATTGATTTTGTAAATTGAGTGCCTTGGTAAATAAATAATATAAAAATCCAAATCAAATATAATGTTAAATTGTTAAACCTGCCCGCAATCGCTGCGCTCAAGCTGCTGGAGGCGGGTTGCCATATTGTTTTTTTCTTAATATTTTTAATAAATTCTCTTATAGCAATATAACCATATAGCAATAGACCAATCGTTGTTACTATCCCCATCGGAACTCCTAGCCCCCAAAGGAAAATATTCCTCGCTGGAAAAATTAATGGTTTGGTATTGTTCCACTGTACCGCCGGCGGAAACCAGCTGTCCGGCTGGTTAAAACCTTCTAATTCCCGAATATTGTCAATAAATCTGGGATTGGGCCTGAAAAAGCCGACGAAGGAATAAGGGTTGAAGATTCGCGTGGTAACGCTGGTAATTAGTAATAAGCAGCCCCCGAAAAAAAATACTCGGGGCAGGCAGTCCGGAAATTTCTTTCCGGTGCAATAGCGTTTGAGAAAAACTAAACCGATAATTGGGAAGAATAAGACAGCGGTTATTTTGCAAGACAAAGCCATACCCATAAACAAGCCAACCAAAAGCGGCGACCATTTTAAGGCGGCATAAAATGATAAAACTAAAAAGAAATTTAAAAACGGGTCAACGGCAAAGAAGTGTGAAAGCTGTATCGGCAAAACCATTAGCGAATAAACCAAACTCGGCCAGATTTTTTTGGAGATGGCATAAAGCAAAATAATCACCCCGGCATCAGCAAAAGCGGCCAATGCTCGACCGACAAGATTATAATTAGCGTAATCATACATATTTACCGCCTCGGAAACCGCTTTGGTTAAAAATACCGGCAGTGGGCCGTAAACAAAAAAACCGAAATCTTTGTTGCGCGGATTTAACGGAGACTGGGAAGTATTAAAATATTGGCTGATTGAATCCGGCCATTCGATTGCTGTCCCAACCATTGTCAAAAATCGTTCGTCGGGGTGGAGGTGGTGGCCCTGGTCCCAGTTAAGGCCGTATAAACGCATTCCCAGACCACATAGTAGAATCAAAGCTAACAAGACTTTCTTACGCATGTTTATATATTAACATTGTCATTGTTAGATTGTTAGATTGCTAGATTGTTGAATATATTAATATTCTAACAATGCAACGATAGCGAATTTGATTCAACCAAAATTCAACTGGGTTTATACATCGCTCTTGGTCATTATGAGCTAGTTTCAAAATCATTAGCTTTTCGATCCTGAAATAAATTCAGGATGACCCCGTCATTTAAGTTTTGGGACATATTTAGGATTTAGAAATTAGGATTTGAACAATACAGAAGGCAGACTAAAGTCTGCTACTACATGGGGTTACGTGGCACAAATCTGCTACTACATACATAGCACGAGCCTGGCTGCTACGTCTTGTAATAGCGGGCTTCAGCCCGCGTCATTTGAGTTTTGGCATTTTATTTTCTATTATAACTGTATGTCAGTTGGAGAGGAGA
>CAYYDT010000089.1:0-1636 GCA_964470705.1 uncultured Gammaproteobacteria bacterium
AATTATTGCTCGGGGAAGAGGGCAGTTTAAGTGTTGTTTTGACTGCCTTAGAAAATCTTAACTTAGATGGCGTTGATGTTTATTTGAAGTATGATCCCAACAGAGTAGAAGTGATTAGTGTTGAACCGACAGACAGGTTTTCGTTTGTCGGCCGCAACTGGGTTGAACCAGAAAAAGAAAGAATATTGGTATCAATGGTTGAGTCAGACTTGTCAACAACTGTTGATTTTGATTCCGGCAGCCAAGCAGTTTTAGCTGAAGTAATTTTTAGGCCGATTACTTCAGGTCAGGCCAAATTTGAGATTTATAACCCGTCAGAAGCACCGGGAACAGTTCTTGCCGGTCAGGGAGGCGAAATTGGTTTTACCAAGAATGATTTTACTTTAAACATTGACTAAGAGAGTTTTAGATGAATAGAATTTTAAGAAAGTTTATTTTTCCTTTAACCGTTTTTATTTTTTTATGGTACGGAAGTACTGTGTCAGCTCGGGCCAATCCTCGTCTTTATTTCGAACCGGCTACCGGCAGTTATAATACCGGGGATGCTTTTAACATCGTTGTTAAAATAGATACCTCAGATGAAGAAGCAATGGCCACTGATGCTCTAATCAGTTTTGACCAAAATAAATTAAAAGTAAATCAGGTTACATCCGGCCAGTTTTTTTCAGGGTTTAATTATAATATTGAAAACTCCAACGGAAGATTAACAATCTATTCTTATTCAGAACAAGCCTTAGTTACCCGAAGCGGGGTTGGCGATATTGCTACGGTGAGTTTTGAAGCAACAGCTGAAGGTACTGCGGCAATGTCTTTTTTATGTGAAGCGGGCAATGATACAGATACTGGTATTTGGGATCAGGGTGGTAACGATATAGTCAACTGTGGTGCTTGCGGCAGCGGTAGTTACACAATTGGGGGTCAGGCACCAGAACCAACGTCGGCACCAGAACCAACATCGGCACCGGAACCAACGTCGGCACCAGAACCTGATGCGCCAACTGCTACACCGGTACCAGAGGAGTCGCCCCCAGAAGCGCCGACACCCGCGCCGGAAGCCCTGCCTGATGCCGGCGTAGAAACTCCGTTGGTTATGGTTGCTTTAGGCGGGGGAATTATGTTATTATTCAGTTGGTTGTTAGCTTTATGAAAAAGAATATAAAGACAGTGATAATTATTGTTATTTTACTTCTCAGCGGAGTTTTGGCAGCCGTCGGTGTTCGCACTGCCAGAACTTATTTAAGCGGCGCTTCTGGGGGGAAAGAGCCTCAAAATGTCCGTGCCGAAGCGGATGTTAAGTCAGCTACAGTAACCTGGCAGACAGATACTGAAGTTCAAGGGACGGTTGAATATGGAACCACCCCGGCCAGTCTGCTTTTAAGAGCCCTGGAAAATCAGCCGAGTACCAGCCACCGAGTGGTTTTGTCTCCTCTAAAAGAGGGAACTACATACTATTTTAGAATTAGAGTTGGAGATGAAATATTTGATAATAACGGGATACCTTATTCTTTCAAGACACAGGAAGGCGAAGCGTCTCAATCTCCAGTTGAAACTCAGCCCGAACCCACTTCACAAGCTCAACCCAGTGAAACCGGCCAAAAAGTAACTAGTTGTGTTAAAGAGCAGTTTAATGAAAAGT
>CAYYDT010000090.1:0-1574 GCA_964470705.1 uncultured Gammaproteobacteria bacterium
TGATAAAAAAAAGCTTTATCAACTTCAACGAAAGTATACCAAAGAAAACGGCGAATTGTTTTCCAAGGTTGACATGATTACCGGATATAAAAAATATGCCGGCAGTTATGGTTTGGGAAAATATGACCCGACCCTGGTCAGGAAAATCAGAAAAAAACCAACTAGAACCCACTCTGGTGTTGCTCCAGTAACTGTTTTCACCAAACCGTTTCCCTGCCCAGGTAATTGTATTTTTTGCCCAACTGAAGACCAGGTGCCGAAAAGTTATTTATCCTCTGAGCCCGGCGTTCAACGGGCCCAGCGCAACAAATACCACCCTTATCTGCAGACCTACAACCGAACCCAAACCTTGTCCAACATGGGGCACCCGGTTGACAAAGTTGAACTGATTATTTTGGGCGGCAGTTGGTCGGCTTATCCCAAAAACTACCAGCGCTGGTTTATTAAAGAATGCTTTCGAGGATTAAATGATATTAAACCCAAAAAGACTGATCTAATCAGTGAATTAGATGACCAGAAATCTAATCAAAAAGCTGATTGGCAGGCCGTCAACAAAGAGCAGAAAAAAAATGAAAAGGCTGACAGCCGGTGCGTTGGTTTGGTTGTTGAAACCCGGCCGGATTTGATTGATAAAGATGAAGTTATCCGGATGAGAAAACTCGGGTCCACCAAAGTTCAAGTCGGCCTGCAATTTTTAGATGACAAAATTCTAAAACTCAACCAGCGCGGCCATGGTCTAAAAGAAAATATTAAAGCAGTAAAACTTTTACGGCAGGCCGGATTTAAAATCCATGCTCATTGGATGCCTAATCTTTTTGGATCAACTGTTGACAAAGACAAAGAGGATTATCTTAAACTTTTTAGTTCACCTAATTTTAAACCGGATGAGGTTAAAATTTACCCCTGTTCTTTAATTGAAAACACTGATTTATTCGAACTTTACCAGCAAGAAAAATGGCAGCCATACACCGAGAAAGACTTATCTGACCTGCTTAAATTCTGTCTGACCAATACACCTGAATACTGCCGGCTGACAAGAGTTGTCCGCGACATTCCGTCGACTGAAATTGCTGCCGGCAATTTAAAAACAAATTTTAGAGAAAAAGTTGAAAAAGAAATTAAAAATAAAGGGGAGATTTTAAAAGATATCCGGGCAAGAGAAATCAGGCGCCGAGATTTTAAGCCAGCCGACCTCCATCTGGATAAAATTGAATACCAAACAAAAACAACCAATGAGGTTTTTCTCCAATATATTATTCCGGCAACAAAAAATCATTTACCAAACCGATTAGTCGGGTTTTTACGCCTTAGCCTGCCGAAAAGGAAAAACTGGCAGAAAGAATTGGCCAGCTCGTCAATCATCCGGGAAGTCCATGTCTACGGCCCGGCGCTGAATATCGGCAAGAAAGATAAAAAAACACCTCAACACTTGGGTTTGGGGAAAAAATTGATTGACCAGGCAGAAAAAATTTCCAGACAAGCCGGGTATAAAAAAATGTCGGTTATTTCAGCGGTTGGGACACGTGGATATTACCGTCAACTCGGATTTAAAGATGGGAAGTTGTACCAAAAAA
>CAYYDT010000091.1:0-1527 GCA_964470705.1 uncultured Gammaproteobacteria bacterium
TCCACATCAACTACACCCGCATCTAAATTTCTCCTCTTGCAATAAATAGTTTTTTACTGTTATTATTTTTTTAATGCCAAAGTTTTTCACCTTCCTACTTTCGCTTGTATTGATTTGTTTAATAACTCCTATTAACAGTAAAGCAAGTTTTAATTTTACGATAACTGAGTTAATTCCCGAAGTTATAAACTCTGTGGATGAGGAAGTTGAAGTTAAGTTGAAAATTGAGGATTTACCTTCTGATTCCTATTTTAGAGCCGCTTTTACTCAATCTGATTCTAAACCCGCTTATTTTGGCAAATTGCTAAATGACAGAAACCAATGGGTTGACATAGAGGCATTATCGAGTAAAAATTGTAGTAATTATTTTAAAGTTGAAAAGGGAATCGAAGAAGTAACATTGACAATTAAAATGGGCGAAAACGTAGATAGTGGCAATTATTTTGTTCGTGCACATAGATTTACTTCAACTTGTGGTAGTAATAGCGGATCAGATAATTTTAAGGAATTAACTTATGGTTTTATACCGACCAATACACCAACAAGTCAGCCGGTAGACACACCAACAGACACGCCAAAGCCGACAAACACGCCAAAGCCGACAAGTATATCAACACCGACCAGTATACCGAAAAATACGCCGACTGAAGAGCCAGCAAAAAAGGATTATGACAATATCTATATCTCAGAAGTTATGCCCGACCCGGATGAAGGCAGTGAATGGATTGAACTGTACAATGATAATACTTTCGAAGTAGATTTGGTTGACTGGTTTATTGATGACGAAGAAGGCGGCAGTTCGCCAAGAAAGTTTACCGCTTTGATAAAGCCAGAAAGTTACTATGTAATTTCGATCAGTTCCAATATTTTCAATAACAGCGGGGACGATGTCCGGCTTTTAAACCACAATCAGCAAGAAAAAGATTTTCAAACATATCAGTCATCAAAGAAAGGAATTAGTTGGTCAAGAGTTCATGGCAGTTGGTGTCAGACTTTTCCGACTAAAGGTGAGCCGAATGAAGATTGTTTGTCGGAAGACAAACCGACGCCGACGGTCAAGTCCATGTCTAATCCAACCGCTACACCGACGGTAACCGAAAAAATAACTCCCACGCCGACCGGTGATTTGACTCCTTCTCCAACAGAAATTTTAACTCCAACACCCAAAACTACCTCGGAGCCGATTCTTGTGTCGACGCTGCAAAAAAATCAACAGGGTGAAGTTTTGGGTGAAGAGACAGAAGAAGATGAGAACAATCAAAACAAAAAAGACAAACTTATTGCCGGCGGGTTTGTTGTAACCGGCGGTCTTTTTATTGCCGGTGCTGGAATTGCTCCCCAGATTCAAAACTTATTTGCTAAAATAGTCAGTAGTGAAGAAAGTTAAAAGATTTATACCGTTTTTACCGCCGCTGATTTGGATGGGGCTGATTTTTTTTGCTTCTTCCAGACAGAGAATTGGCGGCGGCGGGAACTACTGGGTAAGTTTTGCTTTTTTCAAAACACTTCATGTTTTAATTTATGGTA